>NZ_CP072389.1:359151-718302 GCF_018127785.1 Prevotella scopos JCM 17725 | reverse complement strand
AATTTCTCATCACGTAATTCTTTATTTAGTGCGAAATTAACCTGCATTTCACCATCAATGGCCAACTTAGGATATTCCTTCTGTAGCTGCTCGACAGCGGTATGTACCTTCAATGGAGAACCTTCCTTATCTGAACCAAAGTTAGAGTAGGAGAGCATAGCAATAACAGGTTTATCATTGAAGAATCTAACGGAACTGGCAGATAGTTTTGCCATATCAGTTAATACCTCTGCGTCAGGATGACGATTGATGAGCGTATCTGCTATGTAATATACACCTTTCTTCGTGTTTAGGATGTGCATAGTACCAAAGTATTTATACTCTGGGCGAATACCAATCACATCCTTTGCTACCTTAATTGTATTGCTATATTTGGTATAAAGTCCTGTGATAAACGCATCTGCATCACCATTTTCAACCATAGACATACCAAAATAGTTACGTTCGTACATCTTATCGTATGCCTCTTCAAAGGTATAACCCTCGCGTGAACGCTTCTCCGCTAAGTGTTTAGCATAGGTGGCACGACGTCCCTGCTCTTTATCAGCACGCATGTCAACAATCTCAATATCTGAGATATCAAGCTTTAAACGGTTGGCAACGCGATTCAAACGATCTGGGTTTCCCAAAAGTATTGGAATACAGATTCCTTCTTGTTTTGCCTGTACAGCAGCCTTCATCATTGTCTGATGTCCACCTTCAGCAAATACAATTCTCTGTGGATGTTTAGCCGCAGTTGCGTGGAGTGAATTTGCCAGCTTTGTTTCCTGTCCTAACATTTGGAGTAGTCTCTGCTTGTACTCTTTGAAGTCTTTGATTGGTGTGCGAGCAACTCCACTATCCATTGCTGCCTTAGCTACAGCAGCACTAACTTCTGTTATTAGTCGAGGGTCAACAGGCTTTGGAATAAAGTACTTAGGACCGAATGTGAGGTCGTTTACATGATAAACCTCATTCACCACGTCAGGCACTGTTTGTTTTGCTAGATCAGCAATAGCAAAAACAGCAGCCATCTTCATCTCCTCATTGATTGCTTTCGCATGAACATCCAAAGCCCCACGGAAGATATATGGGAAACCGATAACATTGTTAATCTGATTTGGGTAATCAGAGCGACCTGTTGACATGATTACGTCAGGACGTGCTTCGATAGCATCATCGTATGATATCTCTGGAACAGGGTTAGCCAATGCAAAGACAATAGGATTCTCGTTCATTGAACGGATCATGTTCTGTGTCAGGATATTACCCTTTGATAATCCGACAAATACGTCTGCACCTTTAATTGCTTCCTCTAAGGTGTGAACGTCACGTCGATCAGTTGCAAAGAGGGCTTTCTGTGGAGTTAAATTCTTTGAATCAGAGGTAATCACGCCCTTTGAGTCAAGCATAATAATATTCTCTTTCTTCAATCCCAACGCTACATATAACTTTGTACATGAAATAGCTGCTGCGCCAGCACCATTTACCACTAACTTAACGTCAGCAATATTCTTACCCGCCACTTCCAAAGCATTCTTCAAACCGGCAGCAGAAATGATAGCTGTTCCGTGTTGATCATCATGCATAACAGGAATGTCGAGCGTGCGCTTTAAGCGTTCTTCAATAGCGAAGCACTCAGGCGCTTTTATATCTTCAAGGTTGATACCACCGAAGGTAGATGCAATCTTTTCTACAGCCTCACAGAACTTGTCTGGGTCTTGTTCGTCAAGTTCTATGTCGAATACGTCAATACCACCATAAATCTTGAACAATAAACCCTTACCTTCCATAACTGGTTTACCACTCATAGCTCCGATATTACCGAGACCTAATACAGCAGTACCATTACTGATAACGGCAACCAAATTGCCTTTGTCTGTATATTTATATACGTCGTCAGGATTCTGTTGGATTTCCAAACATGGGTATGCCACACCAGGTGAATAAGCCAGACTGAGGTCTGACTGTGTGCTATAAGGCTTTGTTGGCTTTACTTCGATTTTGCCAGGACGGCCGTTGCTATGATATTCCAGAGCGGCTTCTTTTGTTACCTTGACCATAATTATCTTTTTCCTTTATATTACAAAAATGTATTTTCAACTGACAAAGTTAATAAAATCCACTCTAAAACAGATGGCATTATGAAAGTTTTTTGTAATTTTGCGCAAAAATAAAGTTTAATGCAAAGTACAGCAACAGAAACCACTTATCGGCAAGAACTTAAAGAGAAAATTCTCATTACTGCCGTTGAACTTTTCCATAAGAATGGAATAAAGAGTGTGAAGATGGATGACATTGCTAATGAACTCAAGATTTCAAAACGTACACTCTATGAGATCTATAGCAATAAGGAAGAACTTCTTTTTGAAGTTGTTCGACAGGATGGTTTGAGAGAAAAACGTAGGATGGATGAAATCATCGAAACGGGAATGAATGTGATCAATATAATTGCAGAAATCTGTCGTTTCCGTATTGAAGAGTTTAGTCATATTAACCCTCTTTTTTTTGAAGAAATTCATAAGTATCCAGAGTTGCTTTCTTATGTGCGTAGGTTACATGATGAACGGGAGACTGATGCAAATGCTTTTATTCAGCGTGGTATAGGTGAAGGTTTGTTCCTTCCTAATGTAAACTATCAAATTGTACGTAAACTTACTGGCGCATTACAAGAATCAATCATGAGTCAGTACCTTTATAAAGAATATGATGTAAAGGAACTAGCACATGTTGGTATGTTATTCTTTATTCGCGCTTTTTGTACATTGAAAGGTGTTGAATTATTGGATGAAGAATTGAGTACGCTTACATTATCATAAAGTTAATAGTCTGTATATTGTGTGAAAATGCAATATCTTAGATATACATTTAGGTAAAAGATAAATAATAGATGAAAGATAATACATATAAGACACTGCTGCTGACATTGTTGGTTGCATTGTTCCTTTTCTTGCTTCATTTTCTTCCAACCTTTAAAATAGGTGACACGAAACTTCGTGAGATAGATATTTTAAGTGATTTAGCACGAAAGAAGAAAGTGCTTGAGGAGGTGATCCCGTCACCTAAAAAGCCTTCAACGGTAGTAGCCTATGATAAAGAAGGAAATGTGATTGACTTTAAGGAAGAATGGCCTAAAGGTACAGAGCGAATCGTTGACTATTCTGCTGGAAAGCCTGGTGGACTTGACCATTTCTATGGTCAACTTAATCTTTTGGCTCAGAAACAGGCAGTTGGTCGTCCAGTGCGTATTGCGTATTTTGGTGATTCATTTATCGAAGGTGACATCCTTTTAGCTGACTTACGTGAAGATCTCCAGAAATATTATGGCGGTTATGGTGTAGGATGGATTGATGCTGGTAACGATCTAGATCAATACAAACATACCGTTGAGAATAAGTTTACGGGTCTTACTGAACACATGGTTAAGAAGCCTGCAAGTTATGATGTCAATCAGGCTGGTATTGCTGAGCGTTATTACACAATGAATGGACAAGCTACTATGTCTTATGCTCCTTTTTCATTGTCTCATGACTACAGTCGCACTGAAAAATGGGCAAGCACCTGGCTTTATCTTCGTTCAAAGGGAGGTGCAAACGTAACCTTTGAGATTGATGGTGGTAAGACAAGTACACAGCGTGTCAATCCATCGGCAGCAATACAAGCTGTAAAGATGGATGGTGTTACTTCTCATGCAACTATTAAGGTGAATGGTTCTAACACAATTCTCTTTGGTACGTCACAAGAAGGACGTGAAGGTATCGTACTCGATAACTTTAGTATGCGTGGCTCTTCTGGAACAACATTGGCAAAACTTCCAGAGCAGATGTTGAAGGAATTTGCTCTTGTTCGTCCGTATGATCTTATTGTATTTCAGTTTGGTGTCAATGCTGTAGATGCAGAGACAACGCCTGAGCGATTGAAGAAGTATATGGCTAACATGAAGCTTGTTGTAGACCTCTTCCACAAGTGTTTCCCTGAAACGAGCATTCTTATTGTTAGTAGTCCTGACCGTGGCTCAAAGACTTCACCTGATGGTACGATGAAGGGCGTTGAGATGTTGGTTGGATATCAAGAACAGCTTGCAGCCGATTGTCATGTAGGTTTCTATAATCTCTTCCGTGCTATGGGTGGTCCTGGAACAATGATGCGTATTGTAGATGAACAGAGCATGGGAACGAAAGATTATGTACATATTAATTATAAAGGTGGTAAATATGTCAGCGAGCGTATCTTCAAGTCTATCGTAGCAGGACAGAAGAATTATTTAAGACGTGAAAACTTGACAGAACAATAAATACCTATTAGTACAACATAGAATAAGATGGAAATAAGTTATTTCTTTAGTCAGTTCATGGCTATATTAAAAAATTTCTTACAGAGTATTGAGTCGTATGTCTCAAGCCTTGATTTTGCAAAGGTTGCTGATATATTTCTTTACAATCCACGCGAACCACTGCTTTTCTCTTCAGGAGCGTTTCTTTTTATCTTCCTAGTCTTTATGATAGGTTATTACTGCCTGCGAAACAAGGTGGATGGAAGACTTTTCTTTGTCACGCTCTTCTCTTATTATTTCTTTTATAAGAGTAGTAGCTTCTATTTCCTATTATTACTTATCGTAACTGTCAGCGACTTCTATATTGCAAGACGTGTTGCTAAGGGAAAGCATCCTAAGTTGTGGTTGGCTTTGACATTGTTGATAGACCTTGGATTATTGGCTTACTTTAAATATACCAACTTCTTTGCTGGAATGGTTACACAGATGATTGGTGGAAACTTCCAACCTTGGGATATTTTCTTACCAGTAGGAATTAGCTTCTACACCTTTAAGACAATTTCATACGTTGTAGACATATACAGAAAGAAGGCTGAGCCAATGGAGTCATTGCTTGACTATGCGTTCTACGTCAGCTTCTTCCCAACACTTCTTGCTGGTCCGATTACGCGTGCAACAGACTTCGGTCCACAGATTCGCAAGCCGTTACATATCAGCCGTGAAATGTTTGCTCAAGGAGTATTCTTTATTATCATTGGTCTCTTTAAGAAAGCGGTTATCTCTGATTATATCTCACAAAACTTTGTAGATCGTATCTTTGACAACCCAACGCTCTTCTCTGGTGGCGAGGTTCTTCTTGGTCTTTATGGCTACTGTATTCAGATTTACTGCGACTTCTCTGGCTATTCTGATATGGCAATTGGTATTGCATTGCTGCTTGGATTTAAGATTCCAATGAACTTCAATGCACCGCTTACAGCCGATTCCATGACTGATTTCTGGCGTCGTTGGCATATCTCGCTCTCTACTTGGATTCGTGATTATGTCTATATCTCACTTGGTGGAAACAAGAAGGGAACACTTCGCATGTATTTCAATCAGATGGTGGCTATGACGGCTTGCGGTCTTTGGCACGGAGCTTCGTTGAACTTCATTGTTTGGGGTGTCTTGCATGGTGCATTGGTTTGTGTACATAAGTTCTGGTCTCAGACTGTTTTGAAGCACGATCGTCGTTATCATCCCTCTGGTCTTCGTCGGTTTATTTCAGTATTCATTACTTTCCACGTTCTCTGTTTCACATGGTTGTTCTTCCGTTGCAAGGACTTTGATGCAGTGTGGGTTATGGTAAAGCAAATGTTTACGAAGTTCAATCCTTCCGTACTTCCTGACGTCTTCATGGGGTATAAGTATGTATTCTTACTGATGATATTTGCGCTTCTTACGCATTGGATTCCAGACTCATGGCAAAACCGTTGTGTTCGTATCTTAGAGAAGGGTGGTGTCTTACTCTCTGCAATTGCAATTACGATTGTTATCTTTATTATTATGCAGGTAAAGAGTTCTGATATACAGCCATTTATTTACTTCCAGTTCTAATTCGCTCTTGATATAAAAGACAGCGCATAGGGTTAAACTAAATGTTAGATTAACTGTATGCGCTGTTTTATTTGCTTCTTATAATCTACATTGATAGCTGTCTTTGCCTTGCAAAAAAAATATTTACAAAAAGCTGAGTAGATTTGCTTTAAATAAACAAAATAAAAGTTTTAATATGGACCTTTGCAACTAACAGACTATCAGTTAATTATAAAAGTTGTCTTATAGCAGATTTACTTCACATCATTTTAACATTTAAAATTCAAAATGGGAAGTAAACATTCTAAACACAGAACATTCAGTGAGGACTTTATTCTCACTTTACTTCGTGAGTATTACTCATCAGAAGTGTCAATTAATTTCATCTGTCGTAAGTACGGCATTAATAGTGCCAGCTTTTATCAATGGCAAAAAAAGTATGATTTAGATGAAAAAAAGCTATCTTTGTCGCATGATATTATTACTAAATTAAAAGCTATGCGTAGTAAGAAAGCTATGGAGAAAGCCCCTCTAACTCGTGAGGAAGAGCTTGAAGAACAAGTATCGAATTTGAAGAAAGCTTTGGAGTATTCTGAACTTCGCAATCAAGGTTTGATGAAAGTCATAGAGATAAGCAGTAAGGAATATGGTGAGGATTTGCTAAAAAAAGCTGGCGCCAAGCAGTAGACAGCCTTCGAGTCAGCAACCCTTGTTTATCAATTGGGCTGCTGAGTGGACTGTTTGGCAAGACTCGTGAAGGCTATTACTCTGTGAGTAAAGAGAAGAGGGAGCATCGTAAACTTACTGAGAAAATTGTCGTACGTGCAGTAATGGATGTTCGTGCAGATGCTCCTCGAATAGGTGCACAGAAACTTTTGCACATGCTTATGGATATCTATCCTGGCTTAATGCTTGGGCGCGACAGGTTCTACCAGCTAATGCACAAGCATCACCTTATGCTGAAGCCATCCAGATGTCGCCACACCACGAACTCCAATCACAACTATTTCAAGTATAAGAACACGGCAAAAGGAATGGTTCTTACACGTCCTGCACAACTCTGGGTAGCAGACATCACATATATAGATACTGAGGATGGTGTGGTCTATCTTCACCTCATAACCGATGCATTCACTCATGAGATAATCGGATGGAAGCTTTCTGACAGTCTGCAGGCTGTCAATACGCTTGCTGCCCTAGACATGGCAATAGAACATTCACAGGGTATGAATCTCTCGCTGATGACGCACCACTCTGATCGTGGGGTTCAATACTGCAGCAACGCCTACGTGGCAAGGCTGGAGAGTATACACTCGGGCATAAGCATGACTGAAGACTACAACCCTACAGATAATGCAATCGCCGAAAGAGTGAACGGAATAATAAAGCAAGAGTGGCTCTACCACATGAAACGACCGAAGAACCTCGATGATGCACGATGCACTATTGCTGGTATCATAGACTTCTACAACAATAAGAGACCCCATATGAGCAACGGCATGCTTACGCCAAGACAAATGAGAGAAAAGCACTGCAATGTAGCATAAGGGTTTCTGTGCGTTTCATGGTATTAAATTTTGTAAGTTGAAGGAAAAATACTAACTTTGAACATGTGCTACACACGTTCAGACTTCATTGTCAAGATTTATGACTATGTAAAGCGAATCAGTAAAGTTTCCATGGGGGTGTAAAGCTGTTCAGGAAGCAAGTAAAAAATGTGTAAACCAATTTAGTAACAATAACCAGAAAAGTGTGAAGTAAATTTAGGCATAGTCAAGTGCTTGGTAATAGGTGCTTAATTAGCCTTCAAAAGGGCGTTAACAGCATCGCAAAAGGGCGTCTTTTGGATGCCAATTGAGCCTTAATTCGAACGCTATCAAGCCTTGTTTAAAATTAAGGATACGAATTTTTATTACAAGACGAGGATTATTAACTTTACAAGATGATGAGAAGAAGTAACTAAAGTAGACTTATTGTTTTGAATGAATCTCGTTAGTGTTATTATTATTAATAGGTGTAATTGTTGCTAATTTCGCTTTTTTTTATTAAGTTTGCATAATAACTCCTACTTTTTTCTGAAATAAGAAACCATAATGAAGATAGATATAGAAAGGATTAAGTACTTCTTAACTGTTGGTATGTTCATGAAAACTGAGCATAGTTCAAAGCGTAGAAATATGCTAATCAAACAGCTTCAGAAGTTTTATCTTACTGTCAAATTCTTTTTTGTGCGCGATCATGCTGCTTTCACGGCACAACTTTCGTTTTCTATGATAATGGCAATCGTGCCCATAGCATCTATGATTTTTGCTATTGCAAATGGCTTTGGTTTTGGGCAGTTTCTCGAAAAACAATTTCGTGAAATGTTGTCTGCACAACCCGAAGCGGCTACTTGGCTGTTAAAGCTTACGCAGTCTTACCTTGTTCATGCTAAGACTGGACTCTTTATCGGAATAGGACTGATGATAATGCTTTATAGTGTTTTCTCTCTGATTAGAACGGTAGAGACTGCTTTTGATAATATATGGCAGGTTAAAGATAGTCGCTCTCTTAGTAGGATAGTCATAGATTATACGGCTTTAATGTTTCTCGTACCTATTAGCATTATCATTCTTTCAGGACTTAGCATCTATTTCTATAGCTTTGTAGAGAATCTAAATGGTTTGCGCTTTCTCGGAACTATTGCGAGCTTTTCACTTCGTTATCTTGTGCCATGGTCTATCCTTACCCTTATGTTCATTGTGCTTTATGTTTTCATGCCCAATGCGAAGGTTAAGATTACGAAGACAGTTGCTCCTGCGATGATAGCCAGTATCGCTATGCTTTGCTTACAAGCGGTTTATATACATGGACAGATTTTTCTTACAAGTTATAATGCCATTTATGGTTCGTTTGCAGCACTTCCACTGTTTATGTTGTGGATACTTGCATCGTGGTATATCTGTCTATTCTGTGCAGAACTCTGTTATTTTAATCAAAATTTAGAGTACTATGAGTGTCTGATAGATACAGAAGAAATATGTCATAATGACCTTTTAATACTGTGTGCGACTGTATTGAGCCATATCTGTCAACGTTTTGCAAATGACCAAAAGCCTCAGACTGCATTGCAAATAAAGTCTGAAACGCATATTCCTATTCGTGTGATGACGGATATTCTCTATAGATTAAAAGAGGTCAATCTCATCTCGGAGAACTTTTCACCTACTTCTGATGAAGTAACTTATACGCCTACGCACGATACAAATAACATAACTGTAGGTGAAATGATTGCTCGTTTAGAATCTACTCCAGCATTTGATTTTGCGCTTTTAGGTTTCTCTCCTAAAAAAGCATGGAACAATGACATATATAATAGGGTGAGAAGTATACGCGAGATTTATCTTAAAGAGTTGAAATCAATCAATATTAAAGAACTAATAAGTTATTCAGAGAATTAAAGGATTATATTGGATTTAGTGGTATACTTCGTTGATTGTCTTTTGAGAAGGATAATATTGTAACACTAAACCATCTGATATTCTCTTCCAAACGAATATGATAACATAACAAAAGAGCCAGTTCTGCAATCGAAAACTGGCTCTTTTATCGTACTATAAAATCTTGTTTTATCTATGAAGTGTAATTTTTTGTTACAAATCCTAAATGATGTTTCTCTTTTAGAAGCTAACAAAAGCATCATCTTCTATACTTAATGAGGTTTTTCAGGGCTTTATTATTTCGATTTGTTAAGACAATAAAGTCAAAGTATATTAAAAATAAAAAGTCCCAGACTGTTGGTCTGGGACTGAAAGATTACTTGTCTCACGACAACTAATCTTCTAACCTTAATAATCTAATACCATGAAAAACACGATGCAAAGATATCTAAATCTTGTTATATTTCCAAATATAAAATGTTAAATGGTGTGAACATTTAATTTTTATCTGATAACTTCTCAAATATCTCTACACCGTACTTAATAATGGTCTATTTTATGCTGTTGAGCAAGTCTAGTTTACCATCACTTACCAACTTAATAATCAGTTCACCAAACAATGTATTTTGCCATGCAAACCAGTCGCGTGTGTAGTTGTTAGCATCATCCTTATAGAAGCTTTCATGGATGAAACCTTTGCCAGCATCAGTATTCATCAACATTTCAATACATTGACGTATTTCATCATCATTTTTTGACGTGAAAGCGCGCATCATGATTGACATAGGCCATATCATATCGTTGCCAATATGTGGTCCCCCAATTCCTTCTCCAGCCTTTCCACGATGGAAATAAGGATTATCCTCGCTCCATACATAACGGCGAGTATTCTGATAGATTGGATCGTCTATACTAACATCACCAAGATAAGGCATTGCCAAGAGGCTTGGTACGTTAGCATCATCCATCAGGAAATAGCTTCCAAAGCCATCAACTTCGTAAGCATATATTTTCCCATATTTAGGATGGTCATATACTGCATACTTCTTTAAGGCATCACTAACTTCGTTGGCAAGGTCAGTACATTGTGCTGCAAGCGCTGTATTCTTATTTACCTTGGTCAAAATCTCTGCTGCTTTGCGAAGTGAAGAAACAGTCATAAAGTTCGAAGGTACGAGGAACTGCAAGGTTGTTGTGTCGTCAGAAGGACGGAAAGCTGAAGCTATCAAACCTATTGGCTTAACGGGAGCACCCCATCCTGCATTGTTCATTGTGTCGAGTGCACGGTCCGTGACACGTAAGAACTTGTAGGTTCCTCTACCATCTTTCTTCTGTTGCGTGCGGAATGTTTTGAGTATATTTTCTACTGTTTTAATCCATTCTGGTCCAAAGACATTTGTATCACCTGTTATCTTCCAATATTCATAAGCGAGACGGATAGGATAGCAAAGTGAGTCAATCTCAAACTTACGTTCGTGCAACTCTGGTTTCATATCAGTTTCATCAGTCATCCATCGGCCATTTGGATCTGGATAATGATTAAAAGCATTAGCGTATGGATCGATGTTTATACACTTGAATTGACGATTGATAACTCCAGCAAGCATCTTCTTTAGTTTCTTATCCTTGCTAGCCAACTGTACGTATGGCCACACTTGTGCACCCGAGTCGCGAAGCCACATCGCAGGAATATCACCTGTATAAACGTATGTGTCAGGTGTTCCATCGGCATCTTCACCATAGTGTACAGTGGTATCGAGTGTATTGGGGAAGCAATTCTCAAACATCCATGCCAAACGTTTGTTTGTTAATTTCTTTACAATATCCTTTATTTCTTTCTCAACTGCATCAGAATGGAAAAGACGCTCGGCTTCTTTAGGGCGTTTTGATGTAAAGGTAACAGCATCTGCTGGGCAAGTAAGTTGATTAGCTGGTATATCATTGATATTCTCAGCACTTACAGATTGTGCATTCAACATCATTAGCGCAACAAATGTAGAGGTGATATAGGTGATTTTTCTCATACGTTATATTAGTTTTATTGATACTTATTGATACAGTTAATGATCTCATGAACTTCTTCATCAGTCATGGTAGGGTTGCAAGGAAGAGATAGTTCTTGCTGATGGATTAAATCTGTGATAGGATAATGACGTCTATTCCATTCTTCATATGCTTGTTGCTGATGTGGTGGAATGGGGTAGTGTATCATTGTTTCAACGCCGTTTTCTTTTAGATATTGTTGTAAACGATTGCGAGAAGGACAGAGAATAGGGAAGATATGATAAACATTATCTCTGTCATTATCCTTTATTAATGTTATATGCGGGTTATTAATACCCTCAAAGTAAGCTTTTGCAATGTATTTTCTACGTTGATTTTCCTTGTAAAGATAAGGTAGTTTCACGTTCAACACAGCAGCTTGGATCTCGTCCATACGACTGTTTCTTCCCTTGTAAGTAAACTCATATTTACGTGCAGAACCATAGTTTGCAAGGCAACGGATGGTTTGTGCCAATTGTTCATCATCGGTTGTCACAGCTCCTGCATCTCCTAAGGCACCAAGATTCTTACCAGGGTAAAAGCTATGCGCTGCAGCAGTCCCTAGACTCCCTGTACGTTTGTTACCAAAGTGACAGCCGTGCGCTTGCGCATTATCTTCGAGCAGTAAGAGGTTATGGTGTTTACAAATGTCGCCAATGAAAGGTATATAGGCACATCTTCCATAAAGGTGTACAAGCATAATGGCACGTGTACGAGAGGTGATAGCTTGTTCAATCTGTTTCTCATCAATCTCTAAAGTGTTGATATCCGGTTCTACAAGGATAGGGGTAAGATGGTTTTCGGTGATGGATAGGATTGTCGCGATGTAAGTATTAGCAGGCACAATGACCTCGTCTCCTTCTTTGAGAAGTCCTAATTCTATATAGGCACGGAAGATAAGACAGAGTGCATCAAGCCCATTACCACATGTTACACAGTACTTTGTACCAATGTATTGTGCATAATTATTTTCAAATAAAGCTATATGCTCCCCCTGCAGATACCAGCCAGA
Source organism: Prevotella scopos JCM 17725 (assembly GCF_018127785.1). Lineage (NCBI taxonomy): Bacteria > Pseudomonadati > Bacteroidota > Bacteroidia > Bacteroidales > Prevotellaceae > Prevotella > Prevotella scopos. Next base: position 706,001 of record NZ_CP072389.1, on the reverse strand, counting down.
ACGTAGTACCTGATTAACAGCTGTAGTAATCTCTGATTCATGTAATGCTGTTATTTTTTGAAGTGAGAGATAGTTTATCATGTTTATTCTTTTATGAAGTGCACTGCTTATGCTCGGAACTCTTGCATTACTCTATATTAGACTTTGTTTCCCATGTATAACAGTCGTAGCAAACGCCACGTCCTCCAAAGCCTTCTTTTTGAAAAATAAGTGGTTCGTTAAGAACCTTTCCTTGTTCTTCTGTACTCTTGCCAAAGTCAAAGTAGCCCTTATGATTGGCATATACATTATTAAGAATATAGTCAAATAGGAGGTCGAGGGCTCCAATCTTTTTCCCTTCAGGGGAAGCTGAGATGTATTGAGTATGAACTACCTGCGGCATCTCATAAATGATTGTCCCCCCAATAGCAATCTCTTTGTCATTGTATGCCATGAATAGTTTAATTGAGTTAGGAAACCGACTGTGAAGTAAAATTAACTCTTCAAGGGAGTGTACAGGGTGAGTAGCATACTTATTGGTGAGGTTCTTATCGAGAATATCCCAAAAAGTTGCAAAGTCTTTACTCTCACGAACAGTAACTCCAGCATGTATAGCCTTTTTAATTCCTCTGCGACGAATTTCTTTAAACTTCATTCTTGAAATAAAAGGAATTGTGCTTGATACATCACGACCCATCAGCTGGGCATGGCATATATTGATAATAGCATAAAGGTCTTCTTCTGCAGGATAGCAATGGTATATCCATGGAGTAGGTTTATATACAACTCTTTGTATCTCTGAGTTATAAAGATATTTGTTAATCCTTATAAAGACCTCACAAATCTCAGCTGTAGTAGCCTGTTTCTTTGTTATAAGTCCACCGTAAGTCAATCCTTGATGAGAGTAAAGTATGTCGCCTAAACGATTAGCAGGTAAGAGTGCATAGAGCTGTCCTTTTCGATAAATCATCAGCGAAGCATCCTGAAATCTATCGGCATGATAATCCATATAGGAACGGTTGAAGAGGAATGTTCCTTGTCGTGAATCCTCAATAAACTCGTTCCACGCTTGTGCTTGTTCTTGCGTGTATTGCTTTACTTCAAACATTATATTTTAGGATTGAATAATAGAAGATGCTCTAAACTATCTTCTTTTATTCTTTTATGTCAAATTTATAGTTTAACTTTTATCCTTTCTTAGAACACTTATAGTTAAGAAACTCTGTGTATTCACGGATATAATCATTTTCTTCAAAAGGATCTTCTGCCAAAACAAGGCATACGGCACCTGATGAAAAATCATCGAGCGTACGCCAGGTATCAGTCTCAACTAAGAGTCCTTGATAAGGATGATTCAAGAGAAAAGATTGCTTATCACGTCCATTATCGAGGGTAACCGTAAAGGAACCGCTAACAGCAATGATGAATTCTCGGCAATGTTTATGGGCATGACCACCACGGCAAGCACCTGAAGGTACATCGTATGTCCAATAAACACGAGAAATGTTGAAAGGAATATCCTTCATTCCCTCAGCAATAGAGAGGTTACCACGTGGGTCAACCATCTTTTGTAAGGAGATAATCTTTCCTATTGAAGCTTCTGTTTCTTTCATTCTTATCGTCTATTGACTTTTGAAAGTTATTTATTCATATATGGATCTGTACCTAGAACGGTAGCTGCAACACGTTTCGTCTTATCACGAAGTGTATTCATATCAGTTCCAACTTCTCCATAGCATAGTGCAACTCCCATGCGGCGACCAACGTGGGCAATTGGTTTTCCGAAGATTCGTAAACGTGTCCGATCTTCCTTACATGCATCTAATAGATTGTATAATAATGGTTTATTAGTCTCAATTGGAGAGAGAATAACAGCCGAACAACCTGCATGTTCAAGGTGGATTGCCGGGATTGGAAGTCCCATTACCGCACGGAAATGAAGCTCGAATTCGTTGAAGTTTGTTGTGTGAGCCAGTGTTACCATACCTGTATCATGTGGACGAGGAGACAGTTCTGAGAATATTACTTCTCCTTTCTTTGTTAGAAAGAACTCAACTCCCCAAATACCATATCCTGTAAGTGCGCGTGTTACTTCGTAAGCAATATGCTCCGCCTGACGTAATGACTCTTCTGAGATGGCGTATGGTTGCCAGCTCTCACGATAATCGCCCCCCTTTTGGATGTGTCCGATAGGTGGACAGAATAGGGTTGGACCATTTTTCTGTGTTACTGTGAGTAGCGTAAACTCACTATCAAACTCAATAAATTCTTCAATGATAACCTCCTTTACATCGCCTCGTGCACCTTCCATGGCATTCTGAAAGGCTTCTTCAAGCTCTTCATTATTGTGAACATAACTTTGACCATGTCCACTTGAGCTCATCAAAGGTTTTACAACACACGGAAAACCAATCTCGTCGGCTGCTACCTTGAACTCGTCATATGTTTTGGCATAGAAGTATTTGGCAGTTCTTAATCCCAAGTCTTGTGCAGCAAGGTCACGTATAGCACGACGGTTCATTGTGAAGTTTACAGCACGTGCAGATGGCGCAACTTGTATTCCACGCTCTTCGTAATCAAACAGACGCTCTGTTCTAATCGCTTCAATCTCGGGAATGATGAGGTCAGGCTGATATGTTTCTACAACGGTGTCGAGTGCTGTAGCATCAAGCATATCTATCACTACGAATTCATCAGCAACCTGCATGGCTGGTGCATTCTCATAACTATCGCACGCAATGACATATTGTCCAGCACGTTTAGCAGCAATAACGAACTCCTTGCCCAGTTCGCCTGAGCCTAATAACAAGATTCTCTTCATTTGAAAATGTGTTGTCTATGTTTTGATTATGAGCGCATTCACACCCTCGCCATTGTTCAAGAAAGCAGACGAGAGTGTAGGATAATTTCTTTATCTTCCTTTTTTAGTGTACATCATGTCATAGTACTTTTGGTAGTCACCAGAAGTTACCTCTTGAATCCAATCCTGATGTTCCAAGTTCCAGCGTATTGTCTTCACGATACCCTCTGCAAACATTGTTTCAGGATACCAACCCAACTCATTCTTAATCTTCGTTGGGTCAATAGCATAACGTGCATCATGACCAAGACGATCAGGAACATGGGTAATCAGGTCGTTATTTATCCAACTGATGTCGATATCACCATTTGCATCTTTCACCTGTTTTTTGAGGATGTTACGAAGGTTCTTATCCTCTGCCATCATGTCGTGAATAGTCTTGATCGTGAGTTTAACAATGTCGATATTCTTCATCTCGTTATGACCACCAACATTGTAAACTTCACCTTCACGACCTTCACGTACAACCATGTCGATAGCCTTACAGTGATCCTCTACATATAGCCAGTCACGAACATTCAAACCTTCGCCATAGACAGGAAGTTTCTTTCCTTCGAGGATGTTATTGATAATCAGTGGAATCAATTTCTCTGGGAAGTGGTAAGGCCCATAGTTGTTAGAACAACGAGTGATACTGATTGGCATGTGATAAGTGTCATGATAAGCCATGACGAAGTGGTCAGCACTTGTCTTGCTGGCAGAGTAGGGGCTATGTGGGCAGAGTGGAGTCTGCTCGGTGAAGTAACCTTCAGCGCCTAAAGAACCATAAACTTCGTCTGTTGATACTTGGTGATACCGCTTGCCAGCCTTCCATGTAGGATAACCCTGCTCGTCCTTACCTGTCACCCATGCACGACGTGCAGCATCCAGGAGGTTCTGAGTACCAAGGATGTTTACTGATAGGAACAACTGTGGATCTTCTATAGAACGATCAACATGACTTTCAGCTGCAAAGTTTACAAGATAGTCAATGTCATATTTTGCAAAGAGTTGGTCAGCTAATTCACGATCACGGATGTCACCTTTCACAAAGATACAACGCTCATCATCAATATCATCCTTGATTGTACCGAGGTTACCTGCATAAGTCAGTGCATCGAGGATAATAACTTTGATGTCTTCATTCACATACTTCTTATGAAGTAAATACTTAATGTAGTTAGCTCCGATGAATCCGGCAGCACCAGTTACTAAATAAGTTTTCATATCTATATTGTTTAAAATTATTATCAGTTCTAATAATCTTTATTGTAATCATTTTCTTTTATTACAATTTAGATCAGATTTTTATATGACGGCTTGTTTATTCCCTAATGTGATAACTTCGCAATCAGTCAACTTACTTCCGTCAATGGTTAATCTCACTAACGTTCTTTCTTTATGCCAACCGCGTAGCCCCGCAGCACCAGGATTTATGTGAAGTAGGTTTAGTGTCTTGTCGAATTGTATCTTGAGGATATGTGAGTGTCCATCAACAAAGAGGTTCGGGGGTGACGCATAAAGCATACTTTGTACCGAACGATCATATCGTCCAGGATAACCACCGATATGTTTTAGTAATACATCTACATCCTCACATTTAAAACGTAAGATTTCCCGGTATCGGTTACGCATAGTGTAATCATCTATATTCCCACAAACAGCACGGAAGATAGGCTTCAGAGCCTCAAACTTATCCGCAACTTCTAAGGAACCAATATCACCTGCATGCCAAATCTCATCACATTCGCCAAGATAGTATTCATATTTATTATCCCAGTATCCGTGGGTGTCAGAGATTATTCCGATTTGTTTCATTAAAAGCCTTTTCTTTTGATAAAATCTGCTATCAACTCCTTTGTCTGTTCTAAACCTAAAATACTTGCATCAATACATAGGTCATAACTTTCTGCATGTCCCCACACCTTAGTAGTGTAATAGTTGTAATATTTAGCACGCTCATTTTCACCACTTTCAATAATCTTACGTGCTTCCTGCCTCGTACATCCCTGTCGCTCACAAACATTTGTTATGCGTGTGTCCATTGAAGCTGTTATAAAGATATTGATAGTATTGGGATTATCACGTAATACATAATCAGCTGTTCTACCCACAAATACGCAACGTGGGTTCTGCTTAGCTGCTTCACGAATAGCATCACTTTGGAACTGATAAAGACTTTCCTGTGAGAAGTTACTCTTATAGAAGTTATTGTCTCCTATGAGCGGAAGATGTATGTGGAAATTTCCTTTCATAAACCCTTTCTGTTCATCGTTTTGTTCAAAGAATTTTTCAGAGAAGCCACTTTCTTTCGCTGCAAGATTTAGAATCTCACGGTCGTAGAACTGACAATCAAATTCATCAGCAAGCATTCTTGCTATGATACGACCACCGCTTCCTATTTGGCGACCAACGTTTATGATTAGTTTCTTTTTCATATTTAGATTCTTAATTTATGAGTTTGACTTTTGATTATTCACCCCTTGTCTTTTCAATCGACGCATATAGGCCATCATAATGATGGCTGCAACTAATGATGCCAAGAAGTCACTTGAAGGCAATGATGCCCATACACCATCTAATTTGAAAAATTGGGGTAGAATGATAAGAAATGGGATTAAAAAGAGTAGTTGGCGTGAGAGCGACAAGAAGATGCTTATCTTCACTTTTCCAATACACTGGAAGAAGTTAGTTACTACCATTTGGAATCCTACAATTGGGTACATCATCATGTTTATTTGAATAGCCTTAATTGCTTGGCGAATTAATTCTGGATCCTTTGTAAACATACGGGCACAGAAATATGGAGCTAAATGAGCTATTAGCCAACCCACTACCATTATTCCTATTGCAGCAAAGATAGTAAGTTTCAATACTCGCATAAGTCTATCGGTCTGCTGTGAACCATAGTTATATCCTGCAATAGGTTGCATACCTTGGTCTAAACCGATGATAAACATTACAAAAATCATAGCCACACTATAAGCTATGCCGAATGCTCCAACAGCCATATCACCACCGTATTTGACAAGTTGATTGTTCATAAAAATGACCACTATGCAAGCACATACATTCATCAAGAATGGAGAAATACCAATAGAAATAATATTTTCTACTAAATGCTTTTTTAGTCGGTAGATTCCACGTTTAAGATGTAGTATCTCATTTTTATTGGTAAACTGCTTCATCTGCCAGCATAATGCTAAAGCTTGTGACAGCACAGTTGCGAAAGCAGCGCCACGAATACCCCAGCCCCAAAGTCTAATAAAGATAAAGTCTAAAATAATATTCATCAGGACCGTAAAAATCGTTGCCATCATTGCATGACGTGGTTTTGAAGCCGCACGAAGTACAGCATTCATACCAAAATACATGTGTGAGATGACATTACCGGCCAAGATTACTTCCATGAAACTACGAGCGTATGGGATTGTGGCGTCACTAGCGCCAAAGAATCGTAAGATTGGGTCGAGGAAGATAAGGCAAATGATTCCGAAAGAACTTCCTATGATTAAATTCAGTGTTACTGTATTTCCAAGAATATTCTCAGCTGTTTCATAGTCGCGCTGACCTAGTTTCACACTGATAGTTGTTGAGGCTCCAATTCCTACTGCTGCGCCAAAGGCTGCACCAAGGTTGATAAAAGGGAAAGTAATTGCCAAGCCTGATATAGCCATTGGTCCAACAATCTGACCAATGAATATCCGATCTACAATATTATAGAGTGAGGCTGCTATCATAGCAATAATTGCAGGAAAGGCATATTGTACCAGTAATTTACCAATAGGTTTTGTGCCTAACTCTAAAGTTGCATTCTTATTGTCCATCAAAATTCTATTACTTGTCTATGAATGAATATAATTCATCCTTATACTATGCTTGCAAATGTACGAAAAAAAAATGAGAAAACCTATTTGTTATGCAATGATTTGTAGGTTAATAAAACGTGTAATAGCATTTGTCTTAATGGTTATACTAAGTTAGTCTTAATTTATCTTCATAAGGAGAAATATTTATTTTCATGAAAAAAAATATTTCTGTTCACGTAAATAAATATTTTTTTTCATGAAAATAATTTGGAAGAGAGCGTATTTGCGGAGAATAAACAAGTCTATAACTTATAAAATATATTGTTATATTTAGCTTTAATTATGACAATTAAATTGCTAATATACAGCATTTTAATTTATCAACTTATTACTCTTTAAACAAGCAACTTGTCTACTCGTAAACTTGTCTTCTCGTCAACTGGTATTCTACACAAGTTCAACCTTCTCCATGTCTTGCTCTTTATCGCAGTAATGGCATTTAAGAATACCATGTTCTTTATCAACAACGTGGAAGATAGTATTCATTGGTTCATTATTAGTGATACACTTTGGGTTATTGCATCTAACAATGCTCCGAAGCTCGTCCGGTGTCACAACCTTCTTCTTCTCTACCACTTCATAGTCATTAATGATGTTCAACACCACGTTCGGTGCCACGACCGACAAACGGGAGATTTCATCATCGGTAAAGAACTTGTCGCTCACCTTGATGATTCCCTTTGTGCCTACCATCTTCGATGAGAAGTTGAAACCAATAGTGACAGGTGTGGAGAGCTTCTGGAGCTGTAATAGGTTCACAACTTGAAAAGTCTTCTCTGCTGGAATATGATCTATAACGGTGCCGCTCTCTATGGCAGCTACCAAACGTTCTTTTTTTGACATAATGATATGAACCTCACTCCGTCTCCTTAATATGAAGGAATGCCTGACAGGGTGTTTGTGGGCAGTTTTCTTTGTTCACTCATAGGCATTATGAGTCTATTTTTATTTGTTTTGTGTCACTTCTATATAATCAAAGATATCACCTGCTGTTACAACAATGGACAACTTGCGTTCTTTGCCAGTTGTATTGGGGAGGAGAGTAATATAAAAAGTATTCTCTTTTGCTAATACATCGTACCAATCATATTGAATATGATGAAAATCTTGCTCTTTACTTAAACCATAGATGGTTGTGTCTGCAGATGTAACGCTATTAATCCATGGTCCCCTATAGTTGGTACATTTTAATTGATAAGTTCCTCCTTCTGCTGTAGCAGTAATATTTCTTGGGTCTCCTTGTCGGTTCGAAGTCCATTTCATAGGATCCCAACGACCATCTTCAGAGTTTAGTTCACAGCTGAATATGGTGGTCAAAAGCATTAGTAGCAAAGCGGCAAACGTACTCTTTTTAAATTTACTCATACTCGTAAAAATGATAAAGTTATTATTCCAAAATTGTCTTATCGTTTTTTACTTCCTCCATAGATATACCAAGGCAATGGCAGAAGATGGCTTCACGAGCGAAAAGACCATTACGAGCCTGTTCGATATAATAAGCATGTGGGCTGTCATCAACATCGTAAGCAATCTCGTTTACACGTGGAAGCGGATGAAGAATCTTCATGTTTGGACGAGCCAATGAGAGCATGTCACGACGAAGAATATAAACATTCTTCACACGCTCATATTCCATTAAGTCAGAGAAACGTTCTTTCTGAACGCGTGTCATATAGATAATATCTGCGTTAGCAATTACTTCTGGTGTGAAATCTTCATATTCTTCAAAGTGAATATTATGTTCACGACAATACACCTTATACTCCTCTGGCATAGCAAGTTCCTTTGGTGCAATAAAGTGAAACGTTGGGTTGAAATGACGCATGGCCATAAGAAGAGAATGAACTGTTCTACCATATTTAAGATCACCAACGAGATAGATGTTTAAGTTCTCTAATGTTCCTTGTGTCTGATTAATCGTATAAAGGTCGAGCAAGCATTGTGAAGGATGTTGGTGCGCACCATCACCAGCATTAATAATAGGGACTGGTGCCACTTCTGAAGCATATTGTGCTGCACCTTCTATGTAATGTCGCATAACAATAGCATCTGCATAGTTAGATACCATGAGGATGGTGTCTTTCAGAGTTTCACCTTTACTAACACTTGAAACCTTTGCATCGGTAAAGCCGATAACACGTGCACCGAGTCGGTTAGCTGCTGTTTCAAAACTAAGTCGGGTACGTGTAGAAGGCTCATAGAAGAGTGTTGCGATAACCTTACCTTTAAGTAGCTCTCGGTTTGGATGTTTCTCAAACTCCTGAGCCATCTCTATGAGATAGAGTAGTTGCTCACGATCTAACCCTTGGATATTCACAAAGTTATGCTTTCCCATATTTGTTTTGTGATGTTTTAGTTCTTTTCTGTTGGTAAAGGTACATTATTATTTTCTAATCAACGAACTATAGAATGGGAAATATCCACCTATAATAAAAAAATATCTATTTATTTTGCTTATCCATTGATTTACATTATCTTTGCATAATATTTTCACAATTATGAGAAGACACTTTGTACATTTCCTCTGGGGGACACTTCTTGCCGTATTGGGCTTGGTCTTCGTATTCTTCATCTCTGTATGGAACGGATGGGTAGGGTACATGCCTGATATGGATGAATTGTCTAACCCTATAGATAAGTTTGCTTCGCAAGTCTATTCTTCAGATCAGCAACTTATCGGTACTTGGAACGCAGATAACAATAATCGTGTGGCAATCGACTATAATGGACTATCGCCACATCTTGTACATGCGCTTGTTGCTACAGAAGATGAACGCTTCTATGAACATTCTGGTATTGACTTTATAGCTCTTGGACGTGCTGTTGTGAAGCGTGGCGTGATGGGAAAGGCAAGTGCTGGAGGTGGTTCAACAATCACACAGCAGCTTGCTAAACAGCTTTTTTCAGAGAAGGCACATAGCACAGTAGAACGCCTTTTGCAGAAGCCTATTGAGTGGATTATAGCCGTGAAGTTGGAACGTCACTTTACGAAAGAAGAGATTCTAGCAATGTATTTCAACTACTTTGATTTCCTACATAATGCTGTAGGAATCAAACGCGCTGCTAATGTTTATTTCGATAAAGAACCACGTAGGTTATCTGTGACAGAATCTGCTATGTTAGTGGGACTTTGTAAGAACCCTTCAATGTTCAATCCACTACGCTACCCAGAGCGTTGTTTACAGCGCCGTAATGTAGTATTGATGCAGATGGTGAAATCGGGGTATGTAACGAATGCTGAGTACAAAGAACTTTCACAGCGTCCTCTGGGACTTCATTTCACCAAACCAAAACCAGTGAGTGGTGCTGGCGACTATTTCCAGGCTTTCCTCCGTCAGTATATGATGGCTAAGAAGCCTGAGCGTGAGGATTACCAAACATGGCAGAATCGTCAGTTTGTACTTGATTCTATCGCTTGGGAGCAGGACCCTCTTTATGGTTGGTGTAATAAAAATACAAAACGAAATGGCGAACCTTATAACGTGAATACTGATGGGCTGCGTATTTATACAACCCTTGATACGCGTATGCAACAGTATGCAGAAGAGTCTGTTCGCAAGCATGTGGGTGGATACTTGCAGTCACAGTTCAACCTTGCGATGCGTTTTAAGAAGAATGCACCATTCTCATCGAATATTTCTCGTCGTACGATAAAAGAGATTTTGAATCGTTCATGTCGTCAGACTGTACGCTATCGTCGTCTGAAAGAGCAAGGGGCTACACCTGAAGAGATCAAACGTAGTTTCCGTACACCTCATGAGATGACACTTTTCACTTACCATGGTGATATAGATACGGTGATGACGCCTATCGATTCGATACGTTATTATAAGTCGTTCCTTCGTTCTGCCTTTGTGAGTATGGATCCACAAACAGGAGCTGTTAAGGCTTACGTAGGTGATATAGATTATCAGCACTTTAAGTATGATGTTGTGATGGGGGGACGTCGTCAGGTTGGTTCAACAATCAAACCATTCCTCTATGCACTTGCTATGCAGAATGGTATGACTCCTTGTACGCTCGCTCCAAACGTACAGCGTACCTATGGCGGATGGACACCTCGTAATGGCTCTCGTGCCCGTTATGGTCAAGAAGTCCCTTTACGATGGGGTTTACAACAGTCTAATAACTGGATATCAGCTTATCTGATTAATCTTCTCGGTCCTTCTCAGTTTGTAAATATTCTGCATGACTTCGGATTGAACAATCCAGATATTGATAAGAACACAAGTCCTGTGTTATGTCTTGGACCTTGTGAAGCTTCCGTTGGAGAGATGGTAAGTGCTTACACTACTTTTGCTAATGGAGGTATTCGTTGTGCTCCGCTCTTTGTAACAAAGATTGAAGATAGTCATGGTAACGTCATAGCTAAGTTCCAACCATTGATGACAGAGGTTATCTCAGAGGTTAGCTCTTATCAAATGATTGATATGTTGCGGGCAGTTATTCAAGGTGGTACCGGTAGTCGTTTGCGTTATGCTTACCACCTAACGGCTGATATTGGTGGAAAGACGGGTACAACAAATAATAACTCGGATGGATGGTTTATGGGTATTACCCCAGAGCTTGTCAGTGGCTGTTGGGTAGGGGGTGAGGATCGTGATATCCATTTCGATCATACTTCAATCGGACAAGGTGCTACAACAGCACTTCCAGTATGGGCTTACTTTATGCAACGTGTCTATGCTGACAAGCGATTAGGTTACAACCAAGGTAAGAAGTTTGCTATTCCTGCTAAGTTTAACCCTTGTCAGACAGCTGACACTATCAATGTAAATGGCATACAAGAAGAGTACTTTTAAACAGGTGATGGGTATTGAATGTTGGATGATGATGTGCACTTTATTCGGTGTTAGGCGTTGAACGTCGGATGATGATGTGTAGCTTTGTAGGATGTTAGGTGTTGAATGTTGAGTGATAATGTTCTCCAGTGTATTCTACTTCCTCTTAGTAATCTCATCGAAGATTTACATTGTCACTGATATTTTGAAGGAATCTAAAGGTGTTCTAAAAGTGCTAGCAGCCTGCACGCTACGGCTTCTGTAGCTCATTTTGCTGTCGGCATCTCAATGTAATATCATTTACCTCGGTACACTTCTGTGACTCTGTGAGTACTTTCTTAAACCCTATAAATTCTCGGTATAAAATTCATTACTTCATAATCGGAAAGGCTAGAAGAGTATCTATGTCAATTAGCCGACTCGTTTTAATGAACAATTGATAAATTTAAGTTACTATTATTTTTGTCACTTGTAGTAGGTGCGTAACTCGTTGTGTTACAACATAAAATATTAGATATTAAAACTGACAGACACTTAGAAGGCTCTATAACGCATTGTATGGGGTGGGTATTGATATTCCATACGTGTGGTGCTGGTGCTTAGCACAAATGGTGCGGATGGTATGCACCACATGTGCGGATGGTTAATATTATTGCTGTATATGGAAGGGTAGGGATTTAATGTGAGTTTAGCGTATTAAAACTAAAGTCAATTTGGAGTTGGCGGCTATACTTTTTGACAATATTTTTAGGCTCTATGACGAATTACCCATATGATTCTTTGTAGAGCCACTTAGAATAAAGCTCTCTTTTGTATTATGTGAAACTTTCTGTCTGCTTTTGGAGGCTTGGTTATTCCAAAGTTTTGGAGGGGGTATCATTAACTTATTGTGTAATTCATCTCCCTATTTCCTACTACAGAATGAAACTATATTTTTGTCATGTGGTATCCCATACGTTTCAACTGCATGGCAGCACCCATATAGTAAAGTTGGTGGAGTACAGCAACATAAGCTTGGAAGGCATTACGGCTACCCGGTTCAATTGGTAAATGACGAAGCAGATTATTTGTGCGAGCCGCACATTTTGCTACGATATCTGATATTTCTTTTCTTTCATTGGGACTAAGGAGAAGTACTTTTTCGCAGATATAGTCATCCATGTGATCGAAGTCAATTCGTTCACGCAAGTAGGTATAGAGGTTTTCCACCTTATTATATAGCTCCCAATCCTCATCCCAGTATTTAGCTAAGGCCATACCAATATACATCATCCAGCCAAGTGAGACAGTAGGGTAGGTAGCAAACTCTCGCATGCCATCGGGAAGATAGGCTTCAGCAATAGTCACCCATTTTTCTTCCAAATCGGGTGTGTCAGGTAACATCTTGTCTATTAGGTCTTTCTCCTGTAGATATGTAGCTAAATCTTCTTTGAATTTTTCCTCGAATGGATACCTTAATTGTTCGTCTTGCATAATGATAAGTTTTAATTATTGAATACTTATTTCTTCTTTTAGCATAAGACTATTCTACCAACTTTTTCTTTACTTCAGCAAGTGCAGCAACCCAATTGGTATCAAGAGAGAACTGTGTAAGGTAGTCATCGCTATTGAAATATACCAAGACAAGACTCTTGTCGGGGTCATTGTAGAGCGGATGGTTGATACTTGCATCACGGAATATCTTGAAAATTTGTTCTTTTCTTTTTTGTTTGTCTGAACGTGTGTATTCTTTTGTGAAGAGGTTGACATACTCATGCATGTAATAAGCCATGGAGTCAAGTTGAGCATTGAGATGTACAATTTCTTTATTAGATAGATGCTTTGTCGTATCAACGATAGCCATCAGTGTACGCATATTTAGATAGGTGATTGCATCTACTTTAAATGAAGCTGCTTTGCGAACATTTATATCTTCATTCCTATCCGTTGCAATCTTGTATGCATTTGTATAGAGTTGTTTAGAGACTCGCTCCTGCTGTGCATTTGCTGTAAATACAGATACAAGAAGAAATGAAATTGTTATAATCTTATATTTCATACGTTCTATTTTAATTCCATGTGTTGTTTTAATTTCTTTTGTTATTATAGATTTTTTGGATTTAATTATTGATGTTCTATGTAAGTCAATGAAACTGTTTCAACGCTTATTTATCTCACTCTGTCAGCATTCTTTCGTGCAAAGTCTTTCCAAGAGCCATAATGTTTAGTGTCAGTTGCTGGACGGCTCATCTGTAGAAAATGACAATAAGCAGCAGCAACAGCATCAGTAGCATCCATAAAGTGAGGCATTTGATCATCACGTAGGTGTAGAAGCTTTTGTAGCATACCAGCCACTTGTCCCTTTGATGCAGAACCATTGCCTGTGATTGCCATTTTTATTTTTAACGGTGCATACTCTTGGATTGGTACATCATGGTTGATTGCTGCCGCTATAGCAACACCTTGTGCACGTCCTAGTTTCAGCATGGATTGAACATTCTTTCCAAAGAAAGGAGCTTCAATAGCAACTTCATCGGGTAAGTATTCGTCGATGATTCCTGTTACGCGCTCGAATATCCTTCCTAATCTGAGATACACATCACTCTCCTTGCGCATGTCAATAACACCCATAACAACAAGTTCAGCTTTGTTCCCACAGACACGCAAGACACCATACCCCATGACATTTGTGCCAGGGTCAATACCGAGTAGTATCTTTTCAGGTCCTGAACTTTCTGTTTTCATTTTATGGGTTTATTTGTTTTAACGATCCATGTATGGATTATGAGCAAGTTCGAAGCCTATAGAAGTCTGTGGACCATGGCCTGGATAGACAACTGTGGCATCAGGTAATTGTGCTAGTTCTCGAAGGCTACTGATAATCTGGAACATATTTCCCCCGGGGAAATCAGTACGTCCAATACTACCCTTGAACAGTGTGTCGCCAGAGAAGAGGACATTTTCTTCTGCACAATAGAAACACACAGAACCACCCGAATGTCCTGGCGTATGCATCACTTTGAAGGTATGAGAACCAAAAGATATAGTCTTATTCTCTCCAAGCTTTAAATCACCGGCAGGTAAATCATAGTCGAGAACCATACCCAACATTTGTGCTGCGGCCTGCTTTGGGTTGTTCATAAAGACAGCATCGTTCTCTTCAACTTCAGGTAGAAGGTTGAAAGCTGTCAGAAGTGCTGCGTCTCCAAAGTGATGGTCAAGGTGTCCATGCGTCCCAAGATTATGTACAGGGCTTAGTTCTTCTTTTTTGATATAATCAATGATTGTTTTTTGTTCGCTTGTAGTTAATGCTCCGCAATCAATGATAACACATTCCTTTGTCTCGTCACTGACGACGTAACAGTTCTCTTGGAGAGGGTTTACCTGAAAAGTCTGGATGTTAAGCATAAATGTAAACTGTGAGTTAGATGGTTGATAATGATGTGATAATATGGGGAAAGTTATACGGGTACGTAAATTAGGTATTTCTCCTTAAACCACTCTTCATCAAACCATTGTGATAGTTCTGTCTTATCAGCTATATTCTTGTATGGTCTCAGTTCTTCATCAAGGTTACCACCTTTTAAAACAATTACGCCATTTGGCAAGACGTTATGTTGATCTGATGCAATATTCTTTTTGACAATCTTCATCAAATCAGAAAGTGGCATAACCGCACGTGACACGATGAAGTCAAACTTACCTTTTTCTTCTTCTCCACGTAAGTGAGCTGGGAGAACATTATCAAGACCGATTGCGTGAGCTACTTCTTGAGCTACTCTTACTTTCTTTCCTGTGCCATCAATGAGTTTGAAGTTAGCTTCCGGAAAGAGAATAGCAAGTGGAATACCCGGAAAGCCCCCACCAGTACCAAAGTCAAGAACATTTGTACCTTCACGGAAATTTATTCGCTTAGCAATCGCCAATGAGTGGAGGATGTGATGTTCATAGAGATTATCAATGTCTTTGCGAGAGATAACATTGATTTTTGCATTCCAATCGTGATACAATGTATCAAGAGCGGCAAATTGTTCTTCCTGTTTGGGAGTAAGATGAGGAAAGTATTTCTTTATTATTTCAATCATAATCTTTTGTGTATTGGGATTGGTGGATACTAGATAGAGTGAAATGCCTTCTTTAATTATCAATCGACACTCTAACTTCATTCTGATTAATTTCACCAGGTGTATAGATAAACACTGTCGAATCATCAGTGAGGATAAAGTTTTCTGCTGGGTAGGGGGGTATTCCTACAAAGTAACCTCTTGTTTGTAAGCCTACTATATCGTCATTTTCAAGCTTCTCTTTATCGGCTAAACGTTTAATTATTTCTTTTGTTAATTGTTCTTTGTAGTCATCACCGAATTGTTCCTGTAGTGTGACTAGATGTCCATTTTGAGAATTAAAGTTACGTACAATCGTATATTTGGTTTGTTGTCCGTTACCATTGTTGATGGCTATATGAGATAGTGCAGTAATGTAGTTGCCCATAGCAGCTTTTAATTCCGTTTTAATCGTTAATTCACCAATGAGTTTGCTCTTATCTTTCTCTTTTTGACGAATAAGCTGTGCAATGTCCATATAATCCTTAATGTATTGACGAACAAAAGCAGGAATAGCTGTTTGAGGAGCAAGCTTTTCGCTGTTGATTGAGAAATAGTCGGGTTGTAAAAGCCCCATTCTTAGTAGTGAATCGTTTATGGCGTCATACTTATTTCCTTTCAGATAGGTAAAATCAATATGAACATGACATTGTATTGCATCCGAAAGACGTGCTATGGTGTCAACAGAAACCACAGCTGTTTGTACATCCAACTTTTTTGGCGTAGTAGCCTTATGCCCACAACTACTCAAAAAGAGAAATAGAATCGCCGAAAAGGCAAACGTTGTAAATAACTTCTTTATCATATACAATCGACAAAGTTACGAAAAGTTTTTGTAACTTTGCATAATATAGATAATAACAATAATTAATTAAGGATAGAATGGTAAAAGCTTGTTTGTTTGATTTAGATGGTGTCGTGTTTGATACAGAACCCATATATACGAAGTTTTGGCATAATGTTGGTCTAAAATATTGTCCTACTATACCTAATTTTGCTCATGATATAAAAGGACAAACATTGGTGCAGATCTATGATAAATACTTCGCTGGGGAACTAGATAAGCAAGAAGAAATTACCAAAGAATTGAATGAATTTGAACATAACATGCCTTTCATTTATATTACTGGTTTTGAATATTTTATAAAAAATATCAGAAGTAAAGGTATAAAGACTGCAGTTGTCACAAGTTCTAACCTTGAGAAGATGCAGAATGTTTATAAGAAACATCCAGAGTTCAAAGACTATTTCGATGAAATTCTCACTTCAGAAGATTTTGAAGAAAGCAAACCATCACCAGATTGTTATCTCAAAGCGGCCGCACGTTTTGATGTATCACCCCAAGAGTGCGTTGTCTTTGAAGATAGTTTCAATGGTTTACGCTCAGGTATAGCATCAAGAGCACGTGTAATAGGTCTTGCAACTACCAACTCTATATCTGAATTAAAGCCTTTTACAAAGGAAGTAATTTTTAATTATAAGGGTTTTACTTTGTTAGACCATTAAAAAGAAGTAACTTTGCAGCCCAAAACAAAAAGCAAAGGTATAGATTATTGAAATACGTATAGAAAGTTATGCGCTTTGAACGATAAAAGTGAATATGGGATATTTAACAACGGATAAGAAGAAAGTAACTGCGAAGACATTATTGGAAATGAAGGCGACAGGTGAGAAGATTACTCAAATGACTGCTTATGATTTCACAACAGCAGCTATTATTGATGCTGCAGGGATAGATAGTATTCTTGTTGGCGACTCTGCGTCTAACGTGATGGCAGGTAATCAGGATACTACACCTGTTACAGTTGATCAGATGATTTATCACGCGCGTTCTGTTGTACGTGCCTGTCAGCGTTGTCTTGTTGTTTGTGATATGCCATTTGGCTCATATCAGGTCAGCCGAGAGGAAGGAATTCGTAACGCTATCCGTATTATAAAAGAGACAGGTGCTAGTGCAATTAAAATGGAGGGAGGTAAAGAGATTGCAGATACAATTAAAGGAATTGTTGATGCAGGTATACCTGTTATTGGTCATCTCGGACTTACTCCGCAAAGTATTCATAAGTTTGGTGGTTATGGACTTCGAGCAAAAGATAATGCAGAAGCTGAAAAACTTATAGAAGACGCACTTGCACTTGACGCAGTTGGGGTTAGTGCCATTACCCTTGAAAAGGTACCTGCAGCATTGGCTACAAAAGTCACTTCAATGGTTAAAGCTGCCACCATAGGTATAGGTGCAGGTAATGGAACAGATGGTCAGGTACTTGTCTATGCAGATGCTCTTGGAATGACAGATGGATTCAAACCTAAGTTCCTTCGTCAATTTGCAAATGTCAAAAAGTGTATGACGGAGGGTGTGCAAGAGTATATCAAGTGTGTAAAGGATACGAGCTTCCCTTCTGAAACAGAGTCGTATTAAAGTTTGTTGATGTGAAAACCTACAAGTTTAAGAGCAGATTCATTTATATCATCTAAATAGAGAGACAATTGGATTGTACAAGTATAATTCGTTTGCTTTACATAATTCAATATTATAACTCATAACAATTAAATTCAGGTTAAAATAAAAATGGACACTCAAAATATACCTATTCACGTTCGATTGTGGAATAAGCATTTTTGGTTGTTGGCGATGGCTAATCTCCTATTAGTTATGTCTTCTTATATGCTTGTTGCTACCATGCCCATGCGTATGATTGATAGGGGGTATTCAATGTTTCAGATTGCTTTGGTAATGGGTGTCTTCTTTATAGGAATTTATCTTTTTGGTAGTCTTTCAGGTTATCTTGTTCAACGCTTTCGTCGCAAAAACGTCTTCAATGTCTCAACTTTATTGTTGTTGGCTGTCACAGGTGTACTATATTATTTGACCAATCTCCCATATCATTCCTTTGATTATTCATTGCTCGTATTACTTCGTTTTGTACAAGGTGCATTCTATGGATTGTCACAACTGGTACTTCTTAGTACATTAATTATCGATACGGTAGAGGCAGTTCATCGAACAGAAGCAAATCATACAGCTACATGGTTTGGACGTTTTGCAATTTCACTAGGACCCTTAGCAGGTATCATGGTGTATAAGACTATGAGTTTTCCTTCGGTGATTCTTTTGTCTTGTATCTTTTTGGGCATCTCTTTTGTGTTTGTCAACTTAATAAGATTTCCATTTCGTATGCCAAGTGAGGACTTTTCTCGTTTTTCATGCGATCGTTTTCTCTTGAAAGGAAGTCATTGGCTTTTTGTTAATGTAGCCCTTATTACGACAGTTCTCGGAGTCCTATTAAGCATAGAGCATTCACCACGCTTTTATGGAATGTTAATGGTAGGCTTTGTTATAGCCATCCTCGCTGAGCGTTTTGTCTTTGCTGATGCTGATCTACGCAGCGAAGCGACAACAGGGATGATAGTGATTGGAATTGCAATACTACTCATGATTAATCGTAATCAGGAAAGCGTTAGTTATGTCGTTCCAATTCTTATTGGTTTAGGAGTAGGATTAATAGGTAGTCGATTCTTGCTATTTTTTATTAAAATGTCTGATCATTGCCAACGTGGAACCAGCCAAAGTACGTTTTTACTAGCATGGGAGACTGGAATTGGTGCAGGATTGTTCCTTTCGTATGGTTTATTTAATATGGAGCAACCGCTTATCTTGTGGGTATGCCTTGGAGTCTTGGCTGTTTCGTTGATATTGTATGATACATTCATCCATAGTTGGTACGTAAAACATAAGCATCGGTAATTTCTACTAAAAATCACCATCGATAGCCGCTTGTAAACCTGCATACCAAACTGTATTGTGGGAAAATGCCAAGTGTAAATAAAAAATATCGGCAGAGTAAACAAGTATTTCTTAAGATGTAAGTGATGCTTGTTTGCTCTTTTAATAGTGATGATCTATTCCATATTGTATAATGTCAATACTTGTTGTGTTTACTATTCACCATTCACCGTTCACCTTTTTGATGCTAAGCACCTGTACATCTTTATAAGACAATTAGAGAGTTGTTTATAAGCCATTGTTGAGAATTTAACTAACTTGTATGAGAAATAATCGTTGAAAAACACTAATTTACATTGTGATGTAAAGCAAATTTGCTTTTTCGTCAACTTTTTATTATCTTTGCAACAAATTAGCTAATTATATGGGATTATTCGATTTATTCGGAAAAAAGAAGAAGGAAACGCTTGACAAAGGTCTTGAGAAGACAAAAGTAAATGTGTTCTCAAAATTGGCGCGTGCAGTGGCTGGGAAGTCAAAGGTTGATGACGAGGTTTTAGACGATCTTGAAGAAATACTCGTTACATCTGATGTTGGTGTTGACACAACCATAAAGATTATCCGTCGTATTGAGGAGCGCGTTTCTCGAGATAAGTATGTATCTACAAGCGAACTAAATGGAATTCTAAAGAGTGAGATAACAGCATTACTTACGGAAAATAATACTGGCGATAATGGAGAGTGGACACTCCCAGAGGAAACACATCCATACGTAATTCTTGTTGTCGGTGTAAATGGAGTTGGTAAGACCACAACGATTGGTAAACTTGCTTGGCAGTTTAAGCAGGCTGGAAAGAAGGTTTATCTTGGTGCTGCCGATACATTCCGTGCTGCTGCTGTTGAGCAAATTCAGATTTGGGGTGACCGTGTTGGTGTACCAGTTATAAAACAGCAGATGGGAGCTGACCCTGCGAGTGTGGCATTTGATACGTTGCAGAGTGCCAAAGCAAATGGAGCAGATGTTGTAATTATCGATACGGCTGGTCGCCTACATAACAAGATAGGCTTGATGAATGAGCTGAAGAAGATTAAGGATGTAATGAAGAAGGTTGTTCCTGAGGCTCCACATGAAGTTTTATTGGTACTTGATGGAAGTACAGGACAGAACGCTTTTGAACAGGCACGCCAATTTGCTGCAGTAACACAGATCACCTCACTTGCCATCACGAAACTCGATGGTACAGCTAAAGGTGGAGTTGTGATAGGTATTAGCGACCAACTGAAGGTCCCAGTAAAATATATAGGTTTAGGTGAAGGTATGGAAGATCTGCAACTCTTTGATAAAGTGCAGTTTGTAGATAGCCTATTTAAATAGAGTGTTGGGTGTTGAATGTTGGGTGTTGATGAATTGATATTACATTCTATTTATGCAATTCATTAACATTTAACACCTATCACCAAACAAAGAGCGAATGAAGAAAAATCAGATAGATATTGTAACCATGGGCTGCTCAAAGAATCTTGTAGATTCAGAGCTGCTGATGAAACAATTCGAAGAAAATGGCTTTCATTGCACGCATGATGCAGAACGTCCGCAAGGTGAGATTGCGGTTATCAATACATGCGGTTTTATCGAAACAGCAAAGGAAGAAAGCATCAATACGATTCTTGAATTTATTAATAGAAAGAAAAACGGACAGCTTAATAAACTTTATGTTATGGGCTGTCTTTCGCAAAGATATAAAGATGAACTTGAAGCAGAACTACCAGAAGTGGATAAGTTCTATGGAAAATTCAATTATAAGCAATTACTAAATGAGCTAGGGAAGGCTGATGTTCCTGCATGTAATGGCGTTAGACATCTGACGACACCACGGCATTACGCCTATGTGAAGATTGCTGAAGGATGTGATCGTCATTGTGCGTATTGTGCAATTCCATTGATTACAGGTCGTCATCATTCGCGTCCTATAGAGGATGTGTTGGAAGAAGTGCGAAGACTTGTAGGGCAAGGGGTGAAAGAGTTTCAGATTATTGAGCAAGAGTTGACTTACTATGGTGTAGATCTCGATGGTAAGCACCATATCACTGAACTAATCTCAAGGATGGCAGATATTAAAGGAGTAGAATGGATTCGCCTTCATTATGCTTATCCCAACCAATTCCCCCTTGATCTTCTCGATGTAATCGCAGAAAAACCAAATGTTTGTAAATATTTAGATATTGCATTTCAGCATATTTCTGACCACATGCTTAATCGTATGCGTCGTCATGTTAGCAAGCAAGAAACGCTTTATTTGATAGCTGAAATACGTCGTCGTGTTCCTGGCATACATCTTCGCACAACTCTTCTTGTTGGTTTTCCAGGAGAGACTGATGAGGACTTTGAAGAGTTAAAAGACTTTGTTACTAAAGCCCGCTTTGAACGTATGGGAGCCTTTTCTTATTCTGAAGAAGAAGGGACCTATAGTGCTAATCATTACGAGGATGATGTTCCAGAGGAAGTGAAGCAGGCTCGTTTGGATGAATTGATGGCTATTCAGCAAGGAATCTCTGAGGAATTAGAAGCCGAAAAGGTTGGTAAGATATTTAAGGTTATTATTGATCGAAAAGAAGGTGAGTACTATGTTGGTCGAACAGAGTTCTGTTCACCAGAGGTTGACCCAGAAGTACTGATTCCATCGAAGGAGATGGTTTTACGAGTTGGTAACTTCTATGATGTTCGTATCACAGACTCCGATGAATTTGATCTTTTTGGTGAGGTTGTTAAGTGATAGTTTGTAGTTCATAATATTGAATTATAAATTAAAACTTAGAATTAATTTGATTATAGATTCTGAATTTTTGAATAAAAGGAGAGAACAGAATGAATAATAAGGAATTCATTGCAGCATTAGCAGTAAAAACTGGATATACACAGGATGAAAGTCAGAAGATGGTTAAAACCGTTATTGACTTGATGGGTAAATCCTTTGAAGCAGGCGACCCTGTTCCTGTTGTTGGTTTTGGGACGTTTGAAGTGAAGAAACGTATGGAGCGTGTGATGGTTAATCCTTCAACAGGTTTGCGTATGCTGGTTCCTCCAAAGTTAGTTCTTAATTTCAAACCAGCTGCGACAATTAAAGGACACGTAAGAAAGGGAGGACAAGAAAATGGCTAAGACAATAATACAACAGATAACAAATGCGTTAGCTAAGCAATACAATCTCTCTGCTGCAGAAGCGACAGCTTTTGTTGATGCCATTTTCAATATAATAAGCTCTGAACTTAAAAGTGGTAATCAAGTAAAGATTAAAGGACTGGGAACTTTTAAGGTTCAAGCAGTTAAGCCTCGTGAGAGCGTTAATGTTAATACGGGTGAGCGTGTGCTAATAGAAGGGCATGACAAAATAAGTTTTACTCCTGATATCGTGATGAAAGAACTTGTAAATAAGCCTTTCTCTCAGTTCGAAACAGTTGTTATCAATGATGGTGTTGATACGGAGGAGTTAGAGCGTGTTCCTGCCGAAGAAATTTCTGATGAAGTTAAGATAACGGAAGTCAATGAGCTTTCTACTGTCATTAGTTCTGATAAAGAACAAAATGTGCTTGGCAAGAAAGATAAAATTAGGGTTGAAATCTCTGAAGTACAGAAAAAAGAAACTATAACTGAGAAGGAAGATAAGGCTGAAATCATCTCTGTAAAAGAAGAACCCGTTGTTGAGATTGAAAAGAATCCTGAGCGAAACAACCAGTCTATTGATGATACAGAATCGCTATCTTCTACAGAGAAACAGGTGAATTCAGAATCACTAGTGGAATCTTCTATAACAAATAATGTTGAAGAGAAGTTGCAAGGTCAATCTAAAAAGGAAGAAGATGGAGTCGTAGAGTGCGATATTAAACCTGAAGAAGTAGCAGATACAATTGCTGTGGTTCCTGAAGAAAAGGTGACGCCAATAAAAGAAGATTTCATAGAAGATACTGAACGACCAAAAGCTTCAGAGCTTTGTATTTCTCCTACTGATGAAGATAATGATGTTGATGGTTCTGAAAATGGTATGCTGAAGAAGGTTGCTCTAATTGCATTTATAGTAATAGTATGTCTTGGCGTCTTTCTTTGGTTGCGAATGGGTAGTACTAAATCTCAGAAGAATTCAAAAGAAGTTGCTATACAGGCGAATGCTACTGATGATAATTCTTCAGTTGGAACCAAGACGATCTCTGCAGACACAACAAAAACGGCATCAGCAAGTCATAAGGATTCTGAAAAGGAAGAGGTGGCAAAAGTTGATTCTTTTGCAGCATTAAATCATGATCCACGTATTCGTTATGGTGCTTACAATATCATTGGTGTAGAACGTGTTGTTGTGTTGAAGAAAGGTCAGACGATGGAGAAGTATAGTCGTAAGACACTCGGAGCCGATATGGTTGGTTATTTCCAAGTTCTCAATGGCCGCAAAACGATGCAGGCAGGTGATACTATGAAGGTGCCAAAGGTAGAATTAAGGCCAGAGTATAGAAAGTAATTGTGTTTTAAAAATTTCAGATACAACATGGTCTTATTTGTTTCATACAAGTATTATCATATAATAAAGTCCTTAACAATTGTTTTAAGGACTTTTTTAATATAATTTAGACACTATTCTTCGCTACATACGCTTTTATGTTGTACTTTTGCGATTAATAGAATAAGAAAATAATAGTACAATAATATTAATTTGTAAGATAATGGCAGAATCTATTGATATTAGAGAGTTGAACGAACGGATAGAAAGACAGAGTTCTTTTGTAACCAACCTTACAACAGGTATGAATCAAGTCATCGTTGGACAAAGACATCTGATAGACTCTCTACTTATTTCTTTGCTTAGTGATGGACATATCCTACTTGAAGGTGTACCTGGTTTGGCTAAAACTTTAGCGATTAAGACGCTCTCACAACTTGTTGATGCACGTTATAGCCGTATTCAGTTTACCCCAGATCTTTTGCCAGCTGATGTTATTGGTACACAGATTTATTCTCAGAAGGATGAGGCTTTCCACGTAAAGAAAGGTCCTGTATTCGCAAACTTTGTTCTTGCTGATGAAATCAATCGTGCTCCAGCAAAGGTTCAGAGTGCGTTATTGGAAGCGATGCAGGAGCATCAAGTAACAATTGGTGATTCAACTTTTACACTACCTGATCCATTCCTAGTGTTGGCTACTCAAAACCCAATTGAGCAGGAGGGTACTTATATGCTTCCAGAAGCACAAGTTGATCGTTTTATGTTGAAGGTAGTTATTGATTATCCAACATTGGAAGAAGAGAAACTCGTTATCCGTGAGAATCTTCAAGAGAGTATGCCCGTTGTACATCCTGTTGTTAGTGCAACTGAAATACTTGAGGCACGTCATGTAGTTAAGGATGTATATATTGATGATAAAATCATGCAATATATTGCAGATATCGTTTTCGCTACACGTTACCCTGAACGTTACCAGTTGCCTGAACTGAAGCAAATGATAACATTTGGTGGAAGTCCACGTGCAAGTATCAATCTTGCAAAAGCAAGTTGTGCTTATGCTTTCATAAAGCATCGTGGCTACGTTGTTCCTGAAGATGTCCGTGCTGTTGCACATGATGTATTGCGTCATAGAATAGGTTTGTCATACGAAGCTGAAGCAACCGACCTTACAACGGAGAAGATTATCAGTGAGATTATTAATAAAGTCCAGGTACCTTAATCTTCACTTTTATTTTTAGACGAGTTTAAGAAGTGTTATCATCATCGTTTATGGATACAACTGAATTACTAAAGAAAGTCCGTAAGATTGAAATCAAAACTTTAGGACTAAGTCAGAATATCTTTGCAGGGCAGTATCATTCTGCCTTCAAGGGTCGTGGTATGGCTTTTTCTGAAGTACGCGAGTATCAATATGGTGATGATGTTCGTGATATTGATTGGAATGTTACAGGGCGTTTCCATCGTCCTTATGTTAAGGTTTTTGAAGAGGAACGTGAGCTAACTGTAATGTTGCTTGTAGATGTTAGCGGATCACTTGACTTTGGTACCTCGGGACAGCTCAAACGAGAAAGCGCAACGGAGATAGCAGCTACACTGGCTTTCTCTGCTATTCAAAATAACGATAAGATTGGTGTAATTTTCTTCTCAGATAATATTGAAAAGTATATAGCACCAAAGAAGGGTCGTAAGCATATTCTCTATCTTATCCGAGAGATGCTTACCTTTACTCCAAAATCTAAGAAAACGGATGTTGGAGTAAGTCTTGAATACCTCAATAAGGTTATGAAACGCCGTTGTACTGCTTTTGTCATCAGTGACTTTTATACGCGTAAGGATTTTAGTCATGAACTTCGAATTGCAAATAAGAAACATGATGTTGTTGCAATTCAAGTCTATGATCCTCGAGCAAAAGAAATGCCTGATGTTGGTTTAATGAAGGTTCTAGATGCTGAAACAGGTCATGAAATGTATATCGATACACATGACGTACGTATACGGCAAGTGCATAATAAATATTGGGAAGAACGTGAATTGCGTTTGCATGATATGTTAAGTCAGAGTCATGTAGATAGTGTGGCTATAGCAACCGACGTCGACTATGTACAGAAGTTGATGACGTTGTTTTCAAAGAGAAATCGATGAAAAAATATATCGTTATATTTATAATGCTTATCCTGGCTGTTGTAGGTCATGCACAGGTACAGGTAACGGCAAGTGTGGATTCTGCTAAGATTTTGATCGGAGGACGTTCACACTATTTCATTACTGTGTATGCACCAAAGGGGACAAAGATCTCATTTCCAAATTATAATGAGAAAAAAGAGATTGTTCCAAATATAGAAGTGCTTAATGCTAAGTCAGATACAACTGATGCATATGATAAGGTAAGAATAAGACGTATATATACTATTACTGGTTGGGATGCTAAGCGTTATACCATTCCAACGCAGAAAGTTATCGTAGATGGTGTATCGAAGATGACAGGAGAGGTAGAGATGGAAGTTCAAGCTGTCCCCATAGACACATTGAAGAATACTCCTATGCCTCCTGATGATATCCAAAAAGTTCCGTTCATGTGGAGTGAATGGATTCCAGTGATTTTGTTATCGATATTCGCGCTACTATTGATTGGTATAGCTTTTTATCTTTATAGAACCCTTCTTCATAAGAGACATAGTTGGACATCTAAGAAGGTTCATGTCCTATCCTACTATGAGCAGGCAAAACATGATCTGTCTGAGATAGCTGCTAATAAAATGTTATATCAGGAGCAAAAGGATTATTATACGGATGTGACGAATGTTCTTAGAAACTATATCTCACAACGTTACAATATCAATGCTTTAGAAATGACTTCTCATGATATATTAGATAGCATGAAAGATGTGTGCGATGCTTCTGATGTTAATGACTTAAGGGTAGTATTCAATGCGGTTGATCTTGTTAAGTTCGCCAAATATTCAACTAATGCGACTGACATGGATTATTATTTTGATAGCATTGAACGCTTTATAGATAAAACAAAAAATGATGAGCCTGCAGCAGTTGTCGTTGAACCTAAGGAGGATATGAAAGATAATCGTTCACGTAAGATGATAAAGCTTTCGATAGGATTGCTCGTTGTTGCATCCATAGCTTTACTTCTTTATGTAGCATCCGAAACCTATGCACTGTTGATGTGATTTAAATAGTAGAATAGAAATGGAATTTGCCAATAGTGGATATCTCCTTTTACTGCTCTTACTTATACCATATCTATTATGGTATTTTCTTCGTGGTAAAGGAAAAGAACCAACCATGAGGATGAGTGATACCTTCGCTTATCAACATGCACCAAAAAGTTGGAAGGTGAGACTGATTCATCTCCCGATGACTTTGCGTTGTATTGTTTATGCTTTAGTAGTAATAGTACTGGCTCGTCCACAAACACACAATGCTTGGGATAATAAGGATACCGAAGGTATTGACATAATGTTAACTATGGATGTTTCAGCAAGTATGTTAACGGAGGATGTTTTTCCTAATCGTTTGGAAGTAGCAAAGGAAGTAGCATCCGAATTTATCAGTAGCCGACCAAGTGACAACATAGGCTTGACAATCTTTGCTGGTGAGGCCTTTACACAATGTCCAATGACCCTTGATCATGCAACATTGTTGAATCTCCTTCATAATGTTCGGACGAATTTGGTAACAAACGGCTTGATCCAGGATGGTACTGCTATCGGTATGGGATTAGCCAACTCTGTGAGTCGTCTGAAAGATTCTAAGGCTAAGAGTAAGGTCGTTATCTTATTAACGGACGGAAGCAATAATGTGGGTTCCATCTCCCCAATGACGGCTGCTACAATTGCTAAGAAGTTTGGAATACGAGTTTATACGATTGGTTTGGGTAGGGAGACAGGTGAAGACATTGGTGCTATTGATTATCAAACGTTGCAAGATATTGCTATATTAACGAATGGTGAGTTCTATAGAGCACAAAGTCAAGCAGAGCTATCAAAAATTTATCAAGATATTGATAAACTTGAGAAGACTAAGATGAGTCTTAAATCATACGGCCATTTACATGAAGCTTATATGCCTTTTGCATGGTTGGCTTTATTACTCTTCTGTTTTGAGTTAATACTTCGTTGGACAGTCTTTAGACGATTGCCATAAGGGGTCAACCCACCATCTAGAATTAGGTTTACTTGTTTAACAAGATTAGTTGAAGAATGTTTAGATTTGATAATCCCATATATTTGTGGTTGTTATTACTGATACCCTTATCAGTAATTATATACCTACATTCTGTTCGCTTGCACAAGCGACGAATGATAAGGTTTGGGGATCCAACACTTGTACATCAGCTTTCTCCTATGATTAGTCGTAAGAGGGAGTGGGTTAAATTCGTATTAATGGAAATGGGGTTGTTGCTTCTTATCCTTATAGTTGCTCGTCCTCAGGTTGGTAGTAAAATTGCTTCGAACAAAGAAAGAGAAGGCATAGAGACTATTATAGCACTTGATATAAGTAATTCAATGTTGGCTGAAGATGTTGCTCCTTCACGTCTGGAGAAGAGTAAGCTGTTGGTTGAGAATTTGATGGATAAATTCAGTGAGGACAAGATAGGCTTAATAGTATTTGCGGGTGATGCCTTTGTTCAACTCCCTATAACAAGTGACTATGTTTCAGCTAAAATGTTTTTGGATAATATCAATCCTTCTTTAATTGGGACGCAAGGAACAGATATAGGCAAAGCACTTCAGCTTTCTATGAATAGTTTCACTCCAAACTCTAAGGTTGGCAAGGCTATCATCTTGATTACTGATGGTGAAGATAATGAAGGTGGTGCCGAAGATATGGCAAAACAGGCTTATAGTAAAGGAATAAAAGTCTTTATATTAGGTATAGGTTCAAAAGAAGGAGCTCCGATTCCTATGCCTGATGGCAGTGAATTAAAGACCTTAAATGGCGAACTTGTGAAGACTCGTCTTAATGAAGAGATGTGCAAGCAGATTGCTACAGCAGGTCATGGAGTATATGTTCATGTCAATAATAATAGTACAGCAGATGCAGTCTTGACCAGAGAACTTAGCAAACTACAGAAAGGTAAAATAAACAATGTTGTTTATAGTGACTTCGATGAGCAGTTCCAAGCATTAGCATTACTTGCTGTCATTCTATTGATTGCAGATGTCTTGTTACTTGAAAGAAAAAGACGTTGGTAAGAATATGGTAAAACGACTTTATATCATAATATGTATGTTGTTGATGTTTGTTAGCGGTTATGCACAGACATCAAATCAGTTCATTAGAGAAGGAAATAAACTTTTTTCTTCAAAGAACTATGCACAAGCGGAGATACTTTATCGTAAGGCTGTTGATAAAGATCCAAATAATGCAATTGCCAATTATAATTTGGGTAGATGTTTACAGCAACAGAAGAAGAATGATGAAGCTAAAAAACTCTATGAGAAAGCTGCAAAGTTAGAAAAAGATCCTCTACGGCAGTCAAGTAGTTATAATAACTTAGGAACTATTTCTCAAGGTGAGCAAGACTATTCAAAGGCTATAGAAGCATATAAAAGTGCTTTGCGTAGCAATCCTGACCATAAGAATGCTCGATATAACTTAGAATTATGCAAACGTAAGCAAAAACAGCAACAGAAAAATAAGCAATCATCAAGTAAAAATAAATCAGATAATAATAAGGACAAAAATAAAGATAAGAAGAATCAATCCAAAAATCAGAATAATAACAAAAACAATCATCAGAAGAATCAGCAACAAAAAGATAACCAAGGAATGAGTAAAGATAATGCTGAACAACTTCTCAATGCTGTTAAGCAACAAGAAAAAGAGACGCAAGAACGCTTATCTAAAGTTATGCGTCAGCCTTCTGATAAAAAACTTGATAAAAACTGGTAATTTTGAAGATATGAAACGATATATTATTTTATTACTATCTGTCATTAGTGTTTGTCTTTTACAAGCACAACGAGTTCGGGTAGCTGCACCTAAACAAGTGACAGTAGGGGAGGAATTTCAGGTTGAATACATCGTATATACACAAGATGTACGTAGATTTCAATTAGGTAGATTATCAAACGGACTTGAAAAGGTGTTTGGACCTGCTACCTCTTCACAATCAAATTATCAATTCATTGACGGACACGCAAGTAGCTCGTCTTCAGTATCATTTACTTACGTCTTTATCGCAACAAAGAAAGGAAATGTAAACATTGGACCTGCTCATATTTTTGTTAATGATCAGGAACTTGCATCTACGCCTGTAAAGATTGTTGCTGTCAATGGACCTACAAATGCTGGACATTATGATTTGCACAATGATCAACGGACAGCATCATTAAAAGTTTCATCAAACGATTTATTTATAAAGGTAATTGCAAATAAGACCACTGTTTACGAACAGGAGCCAGTTCTACTTACTTATAAAGTTTATACAACAAAGAATTTGCGCCAGCTTATTGGTAAAATGCCTGACTTAGTTGGGTTCCATGTACAAGAAGTAGATTTACCACAACAAAAGACTTTCCATAAAGAACGTATTGGGAAGCGTTTATATAATTGTGTTACTTGGAGTCAATACGTAATGTATCCACAAATGACTGGAACATTGAATGTTCCACCTTTGACATTTCATGGAATCATCCAAGAATCAAACAACTTTAATCCTTTTGAGGCTTTTGGTATTGATGGAGGTAGCACCAATATCAAGAAAGATATTGTTGCACCAGGATTAGCTATTAAGGTTTTGTCTTTGCCAAATCGTCCTGCAGACTTCTCTGGTGGTGTAGGACATTTCAATCTATCTGCGCAATTAAATAAGAAAGAGGTAAAGGCTGGTAATCCTGTTACGATTCGCGTTGTTGTTAGTGGAGCAGGAAACTTGAAGTTGATTAAGAAACCTATCATTCAGATTCCTAAGGAATTTGAAGCATACGATGTGAAAGTTACGGATAAAACACAATTGACGACAAAGGGGGCAGAAGGAAATATGGTTTACGACCAGGTTGTTATCCCTCATCAAGAAGGCCTAGTCGCAATTCCTCCTGTAAAGTTCTGTTATTATGACTTAGCTCAGAAGAAGTATGTTACTCTTCAGACTTCTCCATTGGAGTTGAAAGTATCAAGAGGCGATGGTATTTCAAAAGATATTCTGACTGTTGATTTACCTAACGAAGATATTTTACCATTGAAGCAAGGTGATGGTCCAGTTGATAAAGTGGGTGATTACTTCTTCGGTTCGATAGTATATTTTGTCATTCTCATCTTGTTATTAGGAGCAGGTGGCGTCTTGTCCTTCTATTATCGTGATCGTTTTGCACACCGTGTAGATATGGTTTTGAAACGAGGTAAGAATGCCAATCGTATTGCTTCTAGTCGCTTACATGCTGCCGAGCTATTGATGTTAAAGAATAAGAATCTTGATTTCTATGATGAGGTTCTAAAGACATTATGGGGTTATGCCAGTGATAAGTTAAACCTTCCTGTAGAGTTATTATCACGTGATAACATCAGTGAACAATTTAGTAAAATTAAAGTTCCCTATGATGTGATAGAAAAATATATCTCTGCTATTGATGAATGTGAATTTGAGCGTTATGCTCCTGGTGATGAAAAAGGTAATATGAAGCGAACCCTCGATACTGCCCTGAAGGCAATAGCTGATATGGAAGAAGCTGTTAAGAAACTCAAACCTTCTAAGAAAAAAACATTAAACTTCTTCTTATTTCTTATCTGTATGTCTGCTTTCTCTTTGCAGTTATCTGCACAGATAAAGACGGATGTAGATAAGCTTTATCAAAAGGGAAATTACAAGCAAGCTGTTAAAGGATATGAGAATCTGTTGAAGCAAGGAGAATCTGCAGACTTGTATTATAACCTTGGTAATAGCTACTATCGTCTTGACAATATCCCTTATGCCGTGCTTTCTTATGAGCGTGCACTGCGTCTTGCACCAAGTGATGAAGATATTCGTTTCAATCTTCAGTTGGCGCAATCAAAGACAATTGATAACCTAACACCAGAGCCAGAGATGTTTTTCGTTACATGGTATAAGGCTTTGGTTAATTTTATGAGTGTTGATAATTGGGCAATCTTAAGTCTGGTTTGCTTGTTTATTTCGCTATTGGCACTTGTTATATATCTTTTTATCGAGATTGACTTTCTCAGGAAGTTGTCAAAGGTTGTGTTGCCGCTTTTCTTTTTCTTCTTCATTATCAATTCATTCTTCGCCATCCAGCAAGTCTCTGAGTTAGATTCTGAATCTCATGGTATCATTATGACGCCTTCAGCTGTTGTAAGAAAGATGCCTGATCCAAAGTCGGACGAAGCATTTATCCTTCATGAAGGTTCAAAGGTGAGAATTACTGACAATAGTATGAGTCAATGGACTGAAATCAAGTTGAGCGATGGGCGTCAAGGCTGGATTAAAGCAGAAAATGTTGAAGCTATATAAATCCCTATCAGTTGACCTTCATTTATAAAACCAAATAATGAATTTAGACGTTTTAAGAGCACTCGATAAATCATTATTACTCACTTTTAATGGGAGTAATAATGTTTTTATGGACTATTTCGTCCTGACTGTGACTTCTGCTTACACATGGATTCCACTTTATGCGTCTTTGCTTTATATGGTTATAAAAAACAATGAGAACTGGCAGAAGATTATGCTTGTTATCGGTATTGTGGCATTGGGACTTCTCATTGTAAATGGTGTTAACATCGGTATTGTTAAACCATTGATAGCTCGTCCCCGTCCACTCAATAATGCTGATTTGCAAGGTATGGTTATGACAGTGAATTATTATAATGCGAGTGGCTATAGCTTCTTCTCTTCGCATACAGCAAATGCTTTTTTAGTTTCTGTCTTCTTTTGTTTGTTGGTACGTGATCGTATCTTTACTTTTTTTATGATAACGTGGAGTGTTATGGTTTCGCTCTCACGTCCTTATCTTGGCGTTCATTATCCTTCTGACGTACTTGTAGGAATGATATTTGGCTCAAGCGTCGCTATTCTCATTTATTTTTTATACCTTCGCATTTATATTCGTTTTAGTGACAAGTTGCACTATATTTCAACGAGATATACACGAACAGGTTATAGCTTTGCAGATATTGACGTTATTATCTGTGTGCTTATACTTTCATTTATTTATGCGGCTTTCCGTGCCGTTTTGTCAATATAAATAAAAATTATGTCTGAAGATACAAAGCATATATGCATTTCTGATTACAATTATTCTCTTCCTGATGAGCGTATTGCCAAATTCCCTTTAGCAGAACGCGACCATAGTAAGTTATTGCTTTATAAGCATGGAGAGGTATCAGAGGATATCTTTTATAATCTTCCCGAATATTTGCCTACGGGTGCTCTGATGGTTTTCAATAATACGAAGGTCATTCAAGCACGTATGCATTTCCGTAAGGAAACGGGTGCACTTATAGAGATTTTCCTTATGGAACCAGCACAACCAACTGATTACGAGTTGATGTTCCAGACTAATCACGAATGTGCTTGGCTTTGTATGGTCGGTAATCTTAAGAAGTGGAAGGAAGGAGCCTTGAAGCGTGAGTTTGAAATCAAGGGACATAAGCTAACACTCACCGCATCAATGGATCGAGAAAAGGTTCATGAACAAGCAGGTGGAACAAATCATTGGATAAACTTTGAGTGGGATAATTCAAACGTCTCATTTGCTGAAATTCTTGAAGCTGTTGGAGAATTGCCTATTCCTCCTTATCTTAATAGAGCGACAGAAGAAAGTGATAAGGAAACTTATCAAACCGTTTACTCAAAGATTAAAGGCTCAGTGGCAGCCCCTACGGCTGGACTTCACTTTACCGATAGGGTGTTGAGGGCACTTGATGAGCATGGTATTGATTGTGAGGAACTTACCCTTCATGTTGGAGCTGGGACCTTTAAGCCCGTGAAGAGTTATGAGATCGAAGGACATAGCATGCACACTGAGTTTGTTGTGGTTCGACGTCAAACATTAGAGAAGTTGCTTAAACATGGATATCAAGCAATTGCTGTGGGTACAACTAGCGTAAGGACATTGGAGAGCCTTTATTATATGGGCGTAAAACTTGTTCTTTCACCAGATACGAATGAGAAAGAACTTCACGTTAATCAATGGGAACCTTACGATTTGCCACATAATTCAGAAGGATTGGTTGAGAAGGATGGGAAGGTAATAACAGTGGAGGATGCCATCCATCATCTCCTGGCTTATCTGGATAAAGGTGGACTAGATGTGCTACATTCAAGTACACAGATTATTATTGCGCCTGGTTATTCATACAAGATTGTTAAGGCACTTGTTACGAATTTCCATCAGCCTCAATCAACGCTATTACTTTTGGTAAGTGCTTTCCTAAAAGGAGATTGGCGTAAAGTATATGACTATGCTCTTACTCATGATTTTCGTTTTCTTAGCTATGGTGACTCTTCGTTACTAATACCCAAGGAGTGATGGTGATTTACTATATATTTCGCTATAGAAAATGTAGATTAGATTGTCAGAATAAGCATGGTGGTCATTAATATCTAACCGCTTGGATATTTGCATGCAATGAATTGGACATATAGGTCCAAGAGATTGGAAAAGGAGTTTTTTAAAGAGTGAACTTCATCCAATGATTAAGGATAATCATGAATTTTAAGAAGAAATTAGATGAAAATAGGAGATAAAGTTAGATTTTTGAGTTCTACAGGTGGTGGAATCATTGCTGGATTTAAAGGTAAGATTGTTCTTGTGGAGGATGAAGATGGTTTTCAAATCCCAACACCAGTCAATGAAGTTGTTATCGTAGAAGATGCCGCTTCTGATCGTGCAAAGTTGCGTATTGACCAACAGCAACGTAAGATGGAGAAAGGAGATGATAATCGAAGTATTAAACAACGTCTTACGTCTAATAATACAGATGGGGATGAAGTTGGAGACGATTGGCGTGATGTTGATTCAACCATATTGCCTGATGATGATCCTTCTACCAACTTTGAAGCTCCTGTAAAGGAACGTGTTGGCGGTGATGAGTTGTCTGTTTATCTTGCTTTTATCCCTACAGATATAAAGACTCTAACAACAACGCATTTTAAGTCTTATCTTGTCAACGACTCTAATTATTACGTCCATTTCTCTTATTCCTTGAAACAAGATGAGAAGTGGGTTTTGAAAGCTGTCAACGAATTAGAGCCTAACACCAAATTACTTATTGAGGACTTCACGCTTGCCGACCTAAATGAAATGCTATATGGATGTGTTCAGCTTCATAGTTATAAAAAGGATAAACCTTTCATGCTGAAGCCCACTTGTGACTTGAAAGTAAAGATAGATGCGGTAAAGTTTTATAAGCTAAATACTTTTCACGAGAGCGTATTCTTTGAACACCCCGCTTTGGTCTATACTTTGGTTGAGAAGGATAAACCTGCTCAACACCCAATGTTAGAACCTTTGACAAGAAAAACTGAAGAGGATGCTGAAAAGCTGAAAACTGGATATTCCTCTCCGAGTCGTATCACAAAAGAAGATATTGACAAGAAGACAGATGAACTTGCAAAACGCTATAAGTTTGAGCGTACGAAGTCAGCAAAGCAGATTCTTAGTGATAACAAGATTATTATTGACCTTCATGCCGATGAACTTCTTGAAACGACAGCGGGTATGACAGCAGGTGACATTCTTGAATATCAGTTAGATGTCTTTCGTCGTACACTTGACCAATACAAGGATCAACATGGGAAGAAACTTATCTTTATTCACGGTAAAGGAGAGGGTGTATTACGCCGAGCCATCATCCACGAACTTAATTATAAATACAAGCATTATTCTTATCAGGACGCGTCCTTTCGTGAGTATGGCTATGGTGCTACCCAAGTAACAATTAAATAAAATAACGATTTTCTATATGAAACATGGATTAATAAAGGTTGCTTCAGCCATTCCTGCAGTAAAAGTTGCAGATACGAAGTTCAACCTTATAGAAACAGAGAAGCAAATTGCAATAGCTGAAGGACAAGGTGTAGAGATAATTGTGTTCCCAGAACTTTCAATCACAGGATATACTTGCCAAGACCTTTTCCAGCAACAACTCCTTCTTGATGATGCTGAACAAGCTGTTCTATCCTTACTCGACTTTACTCGTCAGTTGGATGTCACTGTTATTGTGGGTGCACCAATTGCTGTTGGTGCCTTACTACTTAATTGTGCAGTGGTCATCCAGCAAGGTAAACTCCTTGGAATTGTGGCTAAGACCTTCCTCCCTAACTATAGTGAATTCTATGAGAAACGATGGTTTGCATCTTCACAAGACCTTCGTCCTCAGCACATTCACTTTGCCGGAAATAGGATTCTCGTAACACCAGAGTTACAGATTTTCCGTACGTCAGAGGGAGTGTCATTTGCTATAGAAATCTGTGAAGACTTATGGGCACCGACACCTCCAAGTAATCATCTGACCTTGGCAGGAGCAGAGATCATCTTTAATCTTTCGGCCAGCGATGAACTAGCAGGAAAGCATACTTATTTGAAGTCGCTTCTTGCACAACAGAGTGCTCGAACGATTTGCGGATATGTCTATAGTAGTAGCGGATTTGGTGAGAGTACACAAGATTTAGTCTTTGGAGGTAATGCACTGATCTTCGAAAATGGTTCTCTCATTAAGCAATCTGAACGTTTCGAAATTAACCCACAACTGATTATATCTGAGATTGATGTTGAAAACTTGCGTGGTGAACGAAGAACTAATAGTACATTTGTAAACGCTCAACGTCCTGTAGCTACGGGGTTAGCTGGTGTAACAGGTCAGATAGGAGAACTTGCTTTACATGTAGATTGTATGCCACCAGTCAATGACCATAAGTTTATGTTAACACGTGAATTCAACCAGCATCCTTTTATTCCACAAGATGAAAATATGCAGGATGCTTGCGATGAAATCTTTAACATACAGGTTAACGGATTGGCAAAAAGACTAGTACATACTAATTGTAAGTCGGCTATCATAGGTATCAGTGGTGGACTTGATTCAACACTTGCCTTACTTGTGACCATTAGGACCTTTGATAAGCTTGGACTCGATCGTAAAGGGATCGTTGGGGTTACTATGCCTGGATTTGGAACAACTGGACGAACCTATAAGAATGCAATGGCTTTAATGGAACACCTTGGGATTACCATTCGTGAGATTAACATTAAGGACGCTGTTTTACAGCATTTCAAAGATATTAATCATGACCCAGAGGTACATGATGCAACGTATGAGAATGCTCAAGCACGTGAGCGTACGCAGATCTTAATGGATTTGAGCAATCAGATGAACGGACTTGTCATCGGTACGGGCGACCTCAGCGAACTTGCCTTGGGATGGTGTACCTATAATGGCGACCACATGAGTATGTATGCCGTGAATGCTGGTGTTCCTAAGACGCTAACACAGTATCTTGTGCGTTATGCTGCCAATAATACGAAGGATGAGAATGTGCGTCAGATATTAACCGATATTGTAGAAACACCAATCTCTCCAGAGTTGAAGCCTGCTGATGCAAAGGGAGATATTACCCAGAAGACAGAAGACCTTGTTGGTCCATACGAACTTCACGACTTTTTCCTCTATTATGTTCTTCGTTGTGGTTTCCGTCCATCGAAAATCTATTGGATGGCACAAAATGCTTTCCGTGGAGTTTATTCTGATGAGACAATTCTTCATTGGCTGTGCCTCTTCTTCCGAAGATTCTTCTCACAGCAGTTCAAGCGTTCGTGCTTGCCTGACGGACCGAAGGTGGGCAGCGTGAGTCTTTCGCCACGTGGCGACTGGCGTATGCCTTCAGATGCGATGTCAACCAACTGGCTCAATGAGTTGGAAGGACTGTCATGAAACGAATAATCATTCAACTTATCCTCTTACTGATTCCTCTGTGCACGCCTGCGCAGGGGAATCTGCCTTTACTTCCATTGTCTGTGCTCGAATTACTTCAATATCAGGTGCAGAAAGGGAAGCGGGCGGTTGCACCTTATCTTTTTAGTAAGTATGGACTCAGACGAATCCCGACAGAGTTAGTGGCTGATGACACACGTCAGTTATGGGGGTGGCACGTCAGTCCTAACATGGAGTTTGACCAATCAAAGCAACCTTTCTACAGGCTCTTTGCTAAGAAGGATAACTCAAGCCTTGCAGTCATTGACGATAGGGGAGGAGCGTTGCAAATCGTCTTTTGGAATAAGGGGTATTATCGTGCTTTGGTGTCTGGGCTTCAGTCGCATGGCTATCAGCTGCAGCAAGTCAAGCCAGCGAGTAATGTGCTCCGTTTTCTTCGAGCGGGTAGTTCTCTAATCGTTGATGTAACTGTGTGGCCAGATATGTATGTTATTGAATTTTATAACTAACTAAAGTTTCCCACCCTTTGAAACACTGTCTTTTCTCACCCACTTTTGCTTGTCGTCCCCCATATCCATTGACTTTTAACACATGACTAACAGAAGTTATGCAGACTGCCCACATACTTCATCCCACTTTTCCAATGCTTCAGCCATTACAAGGATTTTGCTCATCTCTTTATCGTTTTCGCTGATTGTAGCCATAAGCTGTTGGGGCGTCACCCCAAGCGTTTCTCCTAAAACACGAAGAATGCGTTCGATACAGGCAAGAACTCGCTTCCATAACGTGAGTGCCATAAGGTCAGCCTCCATATTCGAAAAGAGTTCGCCCATGGTTTGGTATTCTGTGAACCTCTTTTCCAAAGCCATAACGGTATATGTAAGGTAACATAGCGTTGCATCGGCTATCTGACCATTGAAGTCGCAACCTTGATAACCTCCTAATCCGAGATACTGCTTCGTCTCTTTGTTCATCACCTCTATGTTCCATCTAATCTGATACACTTCAAAGGCTTTTACGAAAGACATCGTAGTATCCGTAGTGAGTAAGACGTTCCACGTGGAGTTTCTACCATACTTGATGAGGAAGATTCTGACAGGTATATCTCCTAAGTTGCCGTTGAGTTGAATATATCGACATTTATACTTACGACAGCTCTTTCCTCGTTCGCATTTATAGGCGGCAATGAGTTCTGCTGCATTTTTCTGGCTCTATAACGAATCGTGTGGGTAATTCGTCATAGAGCCTAAAAATATTGTCAAAAAAAGTATAGCCTTCAACTAAATAAGACTCGCAATTAACCTTAGTTTTAATTCACTTAATGCACATTAAATCCCTACCCTTACATATACAGCAATGGTGTTAATCCTCCGCACATGTGGTGCATACCATCCGCACCATTGGTGCTAAGCATCCGCACCACATGTGCTAAGCCCCCGCACCAAACCGGTGGAATATCAACACACAACCCACACGATTCGTTATAGAGCTATTTTTCTTCCTGCCTGACACAGTGTATTTCGTCTTTCCCATTTTAGCAAGTCCGACAAAGTGCATTGCACCTTTACCTATGCTTCTAACACACGCCATAAGTTGCTCGCAAGTAAACCAACTATCGGTAATCACATACTTCGCATGCTATTCCATCTTCCATCCACGGCGAAGCATATCCATGGTGACTTCCAGCCTAGACATTTTACACTCTTGAAAGCGCTTAAAATCTGGGCTGCCATTATTTCTCTTGGTATGATATGCCTTTCTGAGTTGCTGTTTTATTAGCCCGCAGTCGCCTTGTTTTCCCTTTTCTTGATGCAGTGAAAAATCAAAGGGTATGGTTGTCTTGCCGTCAAAGAATGCACAAAGTAACAGTTTGTAGCCTAATACACATCTGCCTTTCACATGGTCGAAAACACGACTGATACCTTCCATCCTCACACCACTCTTCTCAAGTACTGTGTCATCTATAATGAAACATGTCGTGGTGCCTGATTGAGGAGCTTCGCCATACTTGCGCAACAGGCACATATAACGCAGGGCAAAGTGGTTCATCAAGCGTCTCCAATCCATCTGCGGGCGAATCATCATCCGATAGAAACAGTTCTTACCATGATTTGAAAGCTCATATATCTTATGTTTGCATATGCTGTGAATACTCTCACCTACAATGCGGAAGAGGCAAAGAGAAAGGATTAACTCCGAAGCCGAAACTCCAACCTGTTTTTCCAATGACAGGCGAGATAACAGGTGACCAATGCCAAACTTGCCAAAAAGATGAAATAAATCATCACTCATTCGGTTTTTAACACTCAAAAGTTTGGATAACTCACTTATTTTCTCTATTTTTGCTTCCATAATAGTTTTGTTGTCTTGTCTTTAAAATCAGTTGTTTTGCGATTACTAATTTACAAAGAAAATTCGACAAACTGTTATTTTTCTATCTATTTTTGAAGGTGGGAAACTTTAGTTAAGCAATCTATATCACCGACCATCTACGCCAGACTATCTTATGAGAAACGGACTACTTTTGTTCTTAATGTTATTATTTTGCTGCAGTAATGTACATGCAAAAGATGACGCAATCCCTGTTCAAGGGCGAGTGCTTGATAACATGACGGGAGCTGGAGTGCCAAGTGCCAAGGTTTACCTAATGACCTTAGACAGTGTTGTTATAGATAGCTTGATAGCCGCACCTGCAGAGGCTGGAGAATATGCGGGCTTCTATCAATTTAAAAATTTGACGAAGGTTGGGAATTATATCGTGCGGGCAAGTGCTGATGGGTATGAGGACGGCTATATGCACTTTGCGTTGAGGAGTAAGCGAGAGTTTTCAGTATTTGTAAAGTCAATACGATTGGCAAAGGCGCACGAATTAGCAGAAGTGACCGTAAAGGCTACAAAGGTTAAGATGGTTGTTGCGGGCGATACGATTGTTTATAATGCTGATGCTTTCAACCTTGCAGAGGGGAGCATGCTCGATGCGCTAATTAGCAAGTTGCCAGGCGCACGACTGACCAAAGATGGGCAAATATTCGTCAATGGCAAGTATATTCAAAGCCTTTTAGTCAACGGACGAGAGTTTTTCAGTGGAAACCCAATGTTGGCATTGGAGAATCTACCTGCCTATACGGTTAATAAAATCAAAGTTTTTAACAAGTCGGGAGCAGCTTCAAAGTTGGCAGGACGTGATATGGGCGACAAGAACTATGTGATGGATGTAAAGCTGAAGAAGGAGTATGCCGTAGGCTATATGGGTAACATTGAAGCTGGTGCAGGTTCGAACAACAGATATAAGCTACGTGGCTTAGCCATAAAGTTCTCTGACAAAGAACGTATCGGAATATTTGCCAATAGCAACAACCTTAACGACAATCAGCGAGCGGCACTCAATGGCGAGTGGAGTCCACAAGATGTAGGGAGTGGATTGCAGACGACTAAAACGGTTGGTGCTCAATATATACGCTTTTTAGGAAATGAATTTTCTTGGTTCGACCTTAGTAGCCTTTGGAATCATACAAATACTGATGACGAATCTCTCTCTTCAAAACAAACGTTTTTATATGGTGGAGACTCTTATCAGCATAGCAGATATAAGTCGTTAGGAAGCTCTGATAATTGGACTGCGGGTAGCAATTTTTGTATCCAAAAAGATAAATATTATACGATTAATAATCTTTCCTTTTCCTATGCCCATAGCCATGGCCTGAACAACAGCAATATCGAGACGTCTGACAATCAATCGTTGCTTAACCGTATGTTGTCGGCAAATAGCCTTGAATCGAAGAATATAGATTTCAACCTTAAAAATAGCAATGGAATAAGTATCATAGCTGATATGATTAGGTGGGACTTTGGAATCAATTATAATCGTAACACGCAAAAGACATTTTCCCTACAGGATTTGACCTATCTACAGCATAGTCTTCCCTGCGATTATCGTAATCAATATATAAACCGCCTTAATCAAAACCTTAAGTTGTCAGCTGGTATCAGTTATAATTGGACTTTTAGAAATATCAGCTTACAACCTGAGTATAATTACGCATATTCTTATATAAAAACGGATAATCCACTCTATCGTCTTGATAAGATTTCTGGACGTGATAGCAGCTTGTTCGATAGATTGCCCTCTGCCACAAACATCTTGGCTACAGTCCTTGATAATAGTAATACTTATCACTTTACAGAATATCAAAATAGTCATCGCTTTAACTTCTGCTATAGAGACTTGCATAGTAAACTCTTGAAGTGTGAGATAAGTGTAAATCTGCCTGTTCGTATAGTTCATGCCAACCTTTATTATCAACGCATGGGACGACACGATGTGTCTCGGCAGAGTATATTCTTTGAACCTAATATATGGTTAAAGGGTAACGCATGGGAGATAAAAGCTAAGATGAATTCTGAATTACCTGACCTTACAACGATGGTTAATTATCGTGACGATAGCAATCCTATGAATATCATATTAGGCAATACGCAGCTTCGTAATATTCATTATTATGACATAGAAGGTGGTAAGACATTTGAGGGGAAGAAACATAGTCGCCTTAACATTAATACGGGTTATCATCAAACGGATAATGCTGTGGCTTATAGTCTTGTATTTGATAAACAAACAGGTGTTTCAACCGTTCAGCCCATTAGCGTAAATGGTAATTATCACATTGATTTAGGAATAGGATATACTCGTCCGCTGGATAAAAAAGAGAAATTAAGTATTGATAATCAAGCATCTTTTAACTATAATCATAACGTTGACATGGCAATGGTACAAGGGGCTACACAAAGTCAACGAAGTATTGTAAATAACTGGAAGATAAGTAACGTCTTGAAACTTAATTATCGTCCCGATGATAACTATGAGTTCACACTTCATG
This sequence comes from Prevotella scopos JCM 17725, assembly GCF_018127785.1. Taxonomy (NCBI): domain Bacteria; kingdom Pseudomonadati; phylum Bacteroidota; class Bacteroidia; order Bacteroidales; family Prevotellaceae; genus Prevotella; species Prevotella scopos. The sequence goes on along the minus strand of NZ_CP072389.1, from coordinate 663,476 downwards.
GCGGAGGTACATATTATCTTATCAAGAGTCAGCGTGAGGGATTTAGCAATATTTATGCAGGAGATTATAATATAGGTGTGAATGTTCAGGTAGCTTTGCCTTGGAAACTACAATTAACAACTGACCTAACAATGTTTGCTCGCCGTGGTTATCAGCTCTCAGAGATGAATACTACTGACTGGATATGGAATGCACAACTTAGTCGCAGTTTCATAAATAAGAAACTTTTAGTTAAGTTGCAAGGCTTTGACATACTCCGTCAGCTCTCTAATACTCAATACTTAATGAACGCACAAGGAAGAACGGAAACATGGAATAATAGTATTCCACGATATATGATGTTGTCTCTGTCATGGAGATTTAATGTAAATCCTAAAAAGAAATAAACGCTTCAAAATAATAGGTCTTGATAACATTTTTTCGTTATAAGCTCTTTGTGGTATCAAAAAACATTCGTATCTTTACACCTTGAAAAAGTACGAAAACGGCTCAGAAAGGAAATAAAGGCTATTGTGGGCAATTTTAGTCTTATGGGGATGAGCTCGTTAAAGTGATAGAAATTTATAACAGAAAAAAATATATAATGGACGAAAATCAAACAATTGATCAGGACAGAATTATGAAGATCAACATCGAGGAGGAGATGAAAAGCTCCTACATCGACTACTCAATGTCGGTGATTGTGGCACGTGCCCTCCCTGATGTTCGTGACGGTTTTAAGCCTGTTCACCGCCGTATCCTCTTCGGTATGCGCGGTATCGGTAACTTTAGCAACCAGCCTTACAAGAAGTGCGCCCGCGTTGTCGGTGAGGTACTTGGTAAGTATCACCCACATGGTGACTCTTCTGTTTACGGTGCGCTTGTGCGTATGGGGCAGGATTGGAATATGCGTTACAAGTTGGTTGATGGACAGGGTAACTTTGGTTCTGTCGATGGTGACTCTGCTGCTGCGATGCGTTATACTGAGTGCCGCCTCTCAAAGATGGGTGAGCACGTTATGGACGATATCGAGAAGGATACGGTTGACATGGTCAACAACTTCGACGATACGTTGCGCGAACCAGCTGTGATGCCTACAAAGATTCCTAACCTGCTTGTTAATGGTGGTAATGGTATCGCTGTGGGTATGGCAACAAATATTCCTACGCATAATCTTGGCGAAGTTATCGATGGATGTTGTGCTTATATTGATAATCCAGAGATATCTACTGATGGTTTGATGGAGTTTATTCCTGCTCCAGACTTCCCAACGGGTGCTTATATTTATGGTCTTCAAGGTGTTAAAGATGCCTATGAGACTGGTCGTGGTCGTGTGGTTATGCGTGCCAAGGCAGAGATTGAGAGTGATGAGAGCCATGATAAGATTGTTGTGACAGAGATTCCTTATGGAGTTAATAAGCAGCAACTTATTGAATATATTGCTGACCTCGTGAAGGAAGGCAAACTTGAAGGAATTTCTAATGTTAACGACGAGACGGGCCGTCAGGGTATGCGTATCGTTGTTGACGTGAAGCGTGATGCGAATGCAAACGTTATTCTGAATAAGCTCTTCAAGATGACAGCTTTGCAGAGTTCTTTCTCTGTAAACTGTATCGCATTGGTAGCGGGTCGTCCACGTCTGTTGAGCCTTCGTGAGTGCATTAAGTACTTCGTTGAGCATCGTCATGACGTAACCATCCGTCGTGCTCAGTTTGACCTTAAGAAGGCACAAGAACGTGCACATATCTTGGAGGCATTGATTAAGGCTTGTGACAATATTGACGAGGTTGTACGTATTATTCGTGCCAGCAAGACACCTTCTGAGGCTCAGAAGAACCTTGAGAAGCGTTTTGACTTCGATGAGCTTCAGTCAAAGGCTATCGTTGACATGCGTTTGTCACAGCTGACTGGTCTTCGTCTTGATCAGTTGCATCAGGAGTTTGAGGAATTGATGCAAACCATCAAGGACTTGCAGGAGATTCTTAATAATCCTGAGCGTTGCAAGGAGGTAATGAAGGAAGAGTTGCAGGAGGTTAAGGAGAAGTATGGCGATGTTCGTCGTACAGAGATTATCCCTGATGAGCATGAGTTTAATGCTGAGGATTTCTATCCTAATGACCCTGTTGTTATTACTATCAGCCACCTTGGTTATATCAAGCGCACACCGCTTGCAGACTTTAAGGAGCAGGCGCGTGGTGGTGTAGGTTCTAAGGGTGCTCGTACTCGTGAGAAAGACTTCACCGAATATATCTATCCAGCAACAATGCACCAGACAATGCTGTTCTTTACTCGTAAGGGACGCTGCTACTGGATGAAGTGTTATGACATCCCTGAGGGTGATAAGAACTCAAAGGGCCGTGCTATTCAGAATATGCTCTCACTTGAGCCAGGAGATTCTGTTAACGCATTCTTGCGTATTCAGGGCTTGGATGATGACGCCTTCCTCGATTCTCACTATGTAGTATTTGCTACAAAGCAGGGTATCGTTAAGAAGACTTCACTCCGTGCTTACTCACGCCCTCGTACCAATGGTGTGATTGCTATCAATATCAACGAAGGCGACGAGGTGGTAGATGTTCGTTTGACAAATGGTCATAACGAACTTATCATTGCTGACCGCAATGGTCGTGCTTGCCGCTTCGATGAGGAAAATATCCGTACAATGGGTCGTGTTTCTACTGGTGTACGTGGTATGCGTCTGGACGATGACGGACAGGACGAGGTTATTGGTATGATTGTTGTTAATGATCCAGTTAACGAGACTGTTATGGTTGTATCTGAAGAGGGTTATGGAAAGCGCTCACAAGTTGAAGACTACCGATTGACTAATCGTGGCGGTAAGGGTGTTAAGACACTGAATATTACGGATAAGACTGGTAAACTTGTTGCTATCAAGAACGTTACTGATGATAATGACTTGATGATTATCAACAAGAGCGGTATTGTTATTCGCATGTCAGTTGCTGAGTGCCGTGTTATGGGTCGTGCAACGCAAGGTGTACGCCTTATTAACCTCGCAAAGAAGAACGATGTCATCGCATCAGTATGTAAGGTGATGAGTTCTGAGATGGAGTCAGAGGTTGAGGAAGAAAACAACGAAGAACTTCCAAACAACGCTGAGAATATCGAGAGAGAGGCATCATCAGCAGATAACACTGAGGTAACACCAGTTGATTTCGAGTAAGATATCGGGGGTACAAGTTGATTAGTTGACAAGTTGGCGGGTTAACGGGTTGACAAGTTGACAAGTTACTTGTATCAAAGTTCTTAGAATCAGCGGTAATCATAATTATGAATTATGAATTCTGAATTATGAATTCTGAATTAACATAGAATTATAAACCTTTTAATAAAGATCACTAATATGAAGAAGTTAATGTTCGCAGCATTGATGTTACTCAGTACATCTGCTGCATTCGCTGGTGACAGCGAGCCACTAAAGGCTATCCTTAAAGCACAGAGCTATGCAGAGGCTGCAGAGCTCATAAAGGCTAACATTGGACAGCTTACAGACAATGCTGAGAAGGCAAAGGCTTATGACAAGCTCTATCAACTTGCAATGAAGAAGGTAAGTGCAGAGCAGGGTGTTCAGCTTGAAAACCAGACTAACCAGCAGATGGGTAAGGAAGGTAACAAGGCTGTTGATGAGAAAGGTCTCTACGAGGCTGTAGGTCAGGCTTTCGATGCTGCTGAGGAGATTGTTAAGTATGACAATATGCCTAACGCAAAGGGTAAGGTTAAGCCTAAGTATACAGGTATTGCTGATGAGCTCTATCCACTCCGTGGTCAGCTTATCAATGGTGGTATCTTCTATCAGGGTGCTAAGGATGATGCAAATGCTTATAAGTATCTTGCTCGTTACGTAGACTCTGCTGATGAGCCAATGTTCTCAAAGTTTGATAAGTCTAAGGATGAAAACTTGAATGAGATTGCTTACTTCGCAACTTATTATGCTTATCAGAATAAGGACTACAAAAAGGCTGAGAAATATGCTGAATACGCTGTAAAGAGTAAGGACCGTGGTAAGGATGCAAAGCAGTTGCAGTTGGCTATTATGGGTGCACAGCTTAATAGTCGCCAAGACTCTGTAGCTTATGCAGACAAGCTCGCTGGTATCTATGCCCAAGATCCTGATAATGATGCCGTATTGACAACTTTGACATCTATCTATAGCTCACTTGGTATGCAGAACAAGGCAGAGGAAATTGTAAACGCTGCCCTTGCAAAGAACCCTAACAGCTATGGTGCGTTGGTAATGCTTGGTCAGTTTGCAAGTCAGAAAAAGGAATATGACAAGGCTGCTGATTACCTTTCAAGAGCTTTGGCACTTGCTAAGGATGACAACGCAAAGATTGCTATCAACGCATCAATCGGTCAGTGCTGGTTCTATAAGGCACAGGATCGTGTAGCTGCAGTTAAGGGTGTATTATCACCTGCTGCACGTGCGCAGTTTAATGAGGTATATAATAAGGCAATTACCTATCTTGAAGCTGCTAGAAAGCTTGATACGCTCAAAGAGCAAAAGAGCTCTTGGGCTTACCCACTTTATGGTTGTTACTATTTTGTAAAGGGCCCACAGGCTCCAGAGACATTGGAGGTTGCAGCTATCGCTGGCGTTCAATAATTATTAGTTTTTACATCACCCTCTTATATGATCACTTTTCTTAGGTCATATAAGAGGGGATTTTGTTTTACTAAATTGTAGTTAATGAAAAGAGTACTAATACTGATTATTTCTATTCTTTTAAGTTGGAATATTTCTGAAGCACAAGAAGCATATCAACAGGCTGAGTCTTTTAATCGTCTTGCCAAAGATGCTTTCTCCCGTGTGGAAAAACATTCGAATAGGGATTCTGTAGCTATCTTCAAAGCCGTTGTTGATGGTGTGGAATATTCATTGAAAAGTGACGAATTTGACAGAATGCCTAATCGAAAGGGAAAAGTTAATCCTAGGTTTGCGGAGGAGAATAAAAATCGTTTGGCAATTTTGCATCCAATGCTAATTGATGCAGGTAAGTATTTCAGCAAAGGAAGTTATACGAGAAATGAAGGACTTGATGCTTTAAAATTATATCTGGAAACGCGTAAGTCTCCATTGGTAAAAGATAATATTGATGAGTCGGGTGTTGCTGCCTACTACATTGCTTATTATTACCTTAAAGCGCATGATTTACAGAAAGCTGATGAATATGCCGATATTGCTATGCAATATGATGAGACAGCACAAGGTGCTGCAGAAATTAAGGCACAATGTATGCAAAGCAAAATGGTGACAGAAGAAGATTCGCTACGTTACCTATCTGTTATACAGCGTCTTTATCGTACCGACCCAACAAATGATAAGTATTTCTCATGGATAATGAAGTTTTACCAGCATCCTACACCTAAATTTAATATCGAAGATTTTATTGATAGAATGCTTGAAGAGAATACAAACTCAGTAATCCCTTGGATTCTAAAAGGTGAAATTGCCATGCATGCAGAGCGTTGGGAAGAAGCCATTGACGCTTATAAACATGCAGATGAGATTGATCCAAGTAGTATTCCTGTTGCTTATAACATTGGTGTTTGTTTGAATACGATAGGATTAGCAACACGTGAGGATGTTATTGAACGAAGAAAAAAGAAAGAGAACGTGTCTGATAATGAATATATGAAATATTTTTCTGAAGCACGCATCTATCTTGAACGTGTGAGGGCAAAAGATCCACGAAGGAATAGAGTTGACTGGGTTGGGCCGTTACATTTGGATTATACGATATTGAATGATAAAATTAAAGCTGAAGAGCTTGAACCTCTTCTAACAAATTTTAAATAGTGAAGTATTCAAAGTTATTTTTATTATATATTTGTTTGCTCTTCTCAATTACAGGCTTTGCCCAGAAGAAGCAGCTTCAGATTGTACGTGATCAGATAAAAGCTGGAAAAGAACTCACGAAGGCAGAAAACACACTTCGTGGGTTACTGGCTGACTCTACAAATAGGAAGAATAGTAAAATATGGCTTCTTCTTTGCGATGCGTTGACAAAACAGTATAACCAGGGTAATGAAAAATTATACCTAAAGCAAAAATATGATACAGCGGCTTTCTTCTCTTTAACAAGAAAATTATACGAAACAATGTCAAGTTTTGATTCATTGGATGCAAAGTCTGATGCAGACGGAAAGGTTCATGCAAAATATAGAACAAAGCATGCTACTTTTCTGAATTCAATTCGTCCAAATCTTTTCAATGGTGGGTCGTATTTTGTTCATAAGAATGATTACAAGACAGCTTTTGATTATTACAGCGATTACTTGATGTCTGCAAAGTATCCTCTCTTTGAAGGTTATGATTACATGCAACATGATGCACTCATTCCCCATGCGGCTTATTGGGCAATGTTTTGTGGATATAAATTGGGAGATGCAGATAAGATTATGCGTTTCAAGGAGCAAGCAGAACGTGATACTTCAATGTTGAATTTTGTTAGACAATACGAAGCCGAAGCATATTTAGTTAAGAAAGATACGGCTATGTATGTAAAGTCTTTGCAAGCGGGGTTTGAACAGTATCCAAACTTCTCCTTCTTCTTCCCACGACTCGTAGAATATTATGCAAAGATTGGAGAACATCAAAAAGCATTGGAAATCACAGAACGTGCTTTGAAAGCCGATTCAACAAGTCTGCTGTTCCGTTTTGCAAAGAGTACAGCATTGCTCAACCTTGGAAGATACAACGAATGTATTGAGATCTGTAAGCAATTGATAAAAGACAACGAATCTTATGCTGATGCATATTATAATATAGGACTCGCTTACTTTAATCAGGCTATAGAGTTGAATAAGGATAGACAAAAGTATCGTGCTAACAAAGAAAAGATTATAACATTATATCAACGTTCTAAACCCTATATGGAAAGATACAGAGAGCTTGCACCAAATGCAAAAAGTAAATGGTTAGCTCCTTTATATACAATTTATTTAAATCTGAACATGGGTAAAGAATTTGATGAAATTGATAAGATAAGAAAGGAGAAATAAATATGCACAACGATATTCTTACAAAACTCGGAATTACGCTTAATGTGATGCAGGAAGCTACCGCAGGTGCAATATTGCATACGAACAAAGATGTTGTGGTAATGTCACCGACAGGCTCTGGCAAAACTTACGCTTACCTCCTGCCATTAATTCAACGTTTAGATGCGTTATCAGATGAGTTACAAGCAGTAGTTTTGGTGCCCGGGCGTGAATTAGCATTGCAGTCTGCTAATGTTCTAAAGGATTTGGGAAGTGGTCTGCGTTGTATGGCATTATATGGTGGTCGTCCAACAATGGAAGAACATCGTGTGCTGAGAGATGTTAAGCCACAGATAGTCGTTGCTACTCCTGGCAGATTAAACGACCATCTTGATAAGTTAAATATCAATGCCGAGACAATAAAGTGGCTTGTCATTGATGAGTTTGACAAGTGTCTTGAATTTGGCTTCCAAGACGAAATGATGAGTATTCTAAGCAAACTACCGAATATAGAAAGAAGAATCCTACTTTCTGCAACGAAGTCAGATTCTATTCCAAAATTTGTTTCACTTGGTAGAACCATTCATCTTGATTATCGCATAGAGGAAGAGAATATTCCTGATCGTATTCGTCTCTATACGGTTACAAGTAATGAAAAAGATAAACTTGAAAGCTTAAAGAAACTGCTACTATCTTTAGGGGATAAGAGCAGTATTGTTTTCTTGAATTATCGTGACGCTGTAGAACGTACAGCAGCATTCTTGAAAGAGAATGGCTTTACAATAAGCTGGTTTCATGGTGGGTTGGATCAACGAAAGCGTGAAGCTGCACTTTATAAATTCTCGAATGGATCTGCACCGATACTTGTTAGTACAGATCTGGCTTCCCGTGGATTGGATATCCCTGATGTTGATAATATCATACATTATCATTTCCCAGAAACGGAAGATAGCTATGTGCATCGAGTAGGGCGTACAGCGCGTTGGGATAAGGAAGGTAGAACTTTCTTTATTCTTGGTCCTGATGAGCATTTACCAGAATATGTCAACAATGATTATGAGGAGTATCAGCTTCCTGTATCATTACCTAAACCTGCTCTTCCACGAATGGGGACTATATATATAGGTAAAGGAAAGAAAGATAAGATTTCAAAAATGGACATCGTTGGCTTCCTATGTAAAAAAGGTGGTTTAAACTCGTCGGATATTGGGAAGATAGATATTAAGGATCGTTTTACTTATATTGCAATAGTAAGTACAAAAATAAAAAAAACAATTTCCTTGACTAAAGGTGAAAAAATAAAGGGTATTCGTACCGTTGTGGAAGAAGTAAAGTGATACATTAAACAATGTGTCACTTTCTATTAGTATGCTCTAACCACGTGTATTGAATTACTTATTTCGTATGTTGAAAAAAAACTGATTTTTATTTGGATGTATGAAAATAAAAGCGTATCTTCGCATCGTTGTCTATAGAAAACCTATTACAATATTTAATACTGATAATAACTATAAAACATAAGTCAAACTTAAACTAAACAATCAGATGAAAAAGTACAATTTTGGTGCTGGTCCATGTATTCTTCCACGTGAAGTAATTGAAAAAACAGCAAGTGCGATTTTAGATTTTAATGGTATTGGTCTCTCTATTGCAGAAATCAGTCATCGTTCAAAAGATTTCCAACCAGTTATGGATGAAGCAATGGCTTTAGTAAAGGAAATTCTTAATGTTCCTGAAGGCTATTCTGTGCTCTTCTTGGGTGGTGGTGCATCACTTGAGTTCTGCATGATCCCTTTCAACTTCTTGGTAAAGAAGGCTGGTTATTTAAATACTGGTGTTTGGGCAAAGAAAGCAATGAAAGAAGCAAAGTTGTTCGGAGATGTTGTAGAAGTTGCTTCATCAGCTGATGAGAACTACACATATCTTCCAAAGAACTTTGATGTTCCTACAGATTTGGATTACTTGCACATAACAACTAATAACACCATTTATGGTACAGAGTATCACAAAGATTTGGATGTTTCAGTTCGTATGATTGGTGATATGTCTTCTGACATCTTTAGTCGTCCTGTAGATGTTTCTAAGTATGACTGCATCTATGGTGGTGCACAAAAAAACCTCTCTATGGCAGGTGTTACATTCATTATCATTAAGGATGATGTTCTGGGTCGTGTACAGCGTGAAATTCCTACAATGTTAGATTATCGTACACACATCAAGAAGGGTTCTATGTTCAATACTCCTCCTGTAGTACCAATCTATACAGCTTTAGAGAACCTTCGTTGGATTAAAGCAAATGGTGGCGTAGAAGCAATGGAGAAACTTGCGAAGGAGCGTGCTGATATTGTGTACGATGAAATCGATCGCAACAAGTTGTTCCGTGGTACAGTTAAGTGTGAGGAAGATCGCTCTTACATGAACATCTGCTTCGTTCTTAACGATGAGTATGCTGATCTTCAGGATGAGTTCTTCAAGTTTGCAACAGAAAGAGGTATGGTTGGTATCAAGGGTCATCGTGATGTAGGTGGTTTCCGTGCAAGCTGCTACAATGCTATGTCAGTTGAAGGCTGCAAGGCTCTCGTTGAAACAATGAAGGAATTCGAGGCTAAGCATTAAAAATAATTAGACTTAGCAGTGGGTCATATTCAATCTGCTAAACTTTATAATATCTAACCAAAATATTAAGACTATGAAAGTTTTAATTGCAACTGAAAAACCGTTTGCACCATCTGCTGTGCAAGGTATCACAAATGAACTAAAGAATGCAGGACATGAAGTTGTTTTGCTTGAAAAATATACAGATAAGACTCAATTGCTTGATGCAGTGAAAGATGCTGATGCAATGATAGTACGTTCTGATAAGGTTACTCCTGAAGTTTTGGATGCTGCTAAGCAGCTGAAGATTGTTGTTCGTGCAGGTGCAGGTTACGATTCTATCGACACTGCATATGCAAAAGAAAAGAATGTTGTCGTTGAAAATACTCCTGGTCAGAACTCAAATGCTGTTGCTGAACTTGTATTTGGCATGTTAGTATATGCTGTTCGCAACTTCTTCAATGGTAAGGCGGGTACAGAGTTGAAGGGTAAGAAGCTGGGTATTCTTGCTTTTGGTAACGTTGGTCGCAATGTCGCACGTATCGCTAAAGGTTTTGATATGGATGTTTATGCATTTGATGCATTCTGCCCTGCTGATGCTATTGAGGCTGCTGGTGTACATGCTTGCAAGACACAGGATGAGTTGTTCCAAACATGTGATGTTGTATCACTCCATATCCCAGCAACACCTCAGACTGTAAAAAGTATCAATTATCGCCTCGTAAACTTACTCCCAAAGAAGGGTGTACTCGTAAACACTGCGCGTAAAGAGGTTATTGATGAAGAAGAATTGATCAAATTGATGGCTGAACGTGAAGACTTGAAGTTTGTCACTGACATTATGCCAGACGCTGATGCTGAGTTTAAGAAGTTTGAAGGTCGCTACTTCTCTACACCAAAGAAGATGGGTGCTCAGACTGCTGAAGCAAACAATAATGCTGGTATTGCTGCAGCAAAGCAGATTAATTCTTTCTTTGCGACAGGTGATACAAAATTCCAAGTAAACAAATAACTTTTTAATAGATAAGGGTTGATTGCCTTGGTTTATAAACAAGGTTAGGCCCTCAACCCTTTTATTATTTTCTAAAGATTAATACTATGGCAGTTATCAAACCTTTTAAAGGTGTTCGCCCTCCAAAAGACTTAGTTGAGTCTGTTGCTAGTCGTCCATACGATGTATTGGATTCTGAAGAAGCTCGCGCTGAAGCAGGCGATAACGAAAAGAGTTTATATCATATCATCAAACCTGAAATCAACTTCGAGGTTGGTACAAGTGAATATGATCCAAGAGCCTATAATAGTGCTGTTGAGCAGTTCGATAAGTTCCAAGAAAAAGGCTGGTTAGTTCAAGATGATAAGGAACATTATTATATTTATGCACAGACTATGAATGGCAAGACTCAGTATGGTCTTGTTGTCGGAGCTTTGGTTGATGATTATCTAAATGGTAATATCAAGAAGCATGAGTTGACGCGTAGAGATAAAGAAGAGGATAGAATGAAGCATGTGCGCATTTGCAATGCTAACATCGAGCCAGTATTCTTTGCTTATCCTGATAATAAAGTTCTTGATGATTTGTTGGCTCGTTATGCAGCTACAAAGCCTGAATATGATTTCGTTGCTCCTGATGATGGCTTCAGACATCAGTTTTGGGTTATCACAAATGAAGATGATATCAAGACAATAACAGAAGAATTCAAGAAGATGCCTAGCCTTTATATCGCTGATGGTCATCATCGTTCAGCTGCAGCAGCATTAGTTGGCGCTGAGAAGGCTAAGAACAACAAGAATCATAAGGGCGACGAGGAATATAATTACTTTATGGCTGTATGCTTCCAAGCAAGTCAATTGACAATTCTCGATTATAATCGTGTTGTCAAAGACCTAAATGGCATGGAAGTTGCTGAATTCTTAAAGGCTTTGGAGAAGAACTTCACAGTAGAGTTAAAAGGCAAGGAAGAATATCGTCCTAAGAAACTTCATGAGTTCTCAATGTATCTCGATGGCAATTGGTATAGCTTAGTTGCTAAACCTGGTACCTACGATGATAATGATCCAATTGGTGTTCTTGATGTAGATATTTCAAGCAGACTGATTTTGGATGAACTGATGGGTATAAAGGATCTCCGTTCAGACAAACGCATTGACTTCGTTGGTGGTTTGCGTGGCCTTGGTGAGTTGAAGCGCCGTGTAGATAGTGGTGAAATGCGTTGGGCATTAGCACTCTATCCTGTTTCTATGCAGCAGATTATGGATATTGCTGATAGCGGTAAGATTATGCCACCAAAGGCAACATGGTTTGAGCCTAAACTTCGTTCTGGTCTTGTTATCCATAAGCTGGATTAAAACAAGATTAATAATTTTAAATGGATAGCGATAAATATAAGACTATAAAAGAGAAAGCGATTAGCGAGGGATATTACTCTGAAAAGCGGAGTAAGTTCCTCGCTTTTGCACATCATGTTGATTCTGTAGAAGATGCTTTGAAGATTGTAAAAGAATATCGAAAGAAGTATTTTGATGCTCGTCATTGCTGTTATGCTTATCGAATAGGCTACGATGGTACAGAATTTCGTGCAAATGATGATGGAGAGCCATCTTCAACAGCTGGTAAGCCTATTTTAGGACAAATCGACAGCTATGGATTAACCAATACGCTGATTTGTGTTATTCGTTATTACGGAGGAATAAACCTGGGTACTGGTGGTTTGATTGTTGCTTATCGTGAAGCAGCGGCAGATGCTTTAGCAAATAGCGAGATTGAAGAAAAATTCATAGAGGAGGAAGTAAAATATACATTTACTTATCCGATGATGAATGATGTCATGCGAATTATTAAAGAAATGAATCCTCGCATTGTTAATCAGGTATTTGACAATACCTGCGAGGTTGTTCTTTCTATTAGAAAAGGGCAGGCAGAAGAACTGCGTACTCGATTGAAGAAACTATCATTTGATTGATACCCAATTTAGGAATGATAAAAAATGTAGGACACAAAATCTATTATTAATACAACCAAAGTTAGATAACAGAAAGCTTATACAATGACATAATTGAATTTAAAAACAGACTGATATGACTTTACATGAAGCTATTATTTACGTATTAGAAGGCTATGGTTCTGCGATGAGCTCTGCTGAAATAGCAAAAAAAATATTTGACAAGAAATTATATCTGCAACAGGCAGGTTCTATGGCTCCAGCCAAACAGATAAGAGCTCGTGCAAGAAAATATCCACAGTTTTTTATTATTGAAGACGGTAAAATATGCCTTAAAACATCTTTGGACTTCACTGATAGTCAAAAGAATAAAACGTCAATTAATCTTTGTCAGTTTACGTCCTCACCATTTCCTAAAAGCAAATGTAAAGAAAATTTGCCATTTATCTCTCAAGAAGTGTCTTCTAATTTTAAACAGGGACTTGCTCCATGGGTAAATGAGAAAACCAAGGTGCTCATCTTAGGTACTATGCCTGGAGATATCTCTATCCAGCAGCAGTCCTACTATCTTAATCCACGCAATGCGTTTTGGAAGATTATCAATAAACTTTTCAATTCAACAAGTAGGTTAGAAAAGAACCGTTCATTTCTTAACAATATCGGTATAGGGCTATGGGATGTTTATAAGGAAGGTTTAAGAAAAGGTAGTCTTGATACAGGCTTCATCGGCAACCCTTCCACAAATGAGATAAAAGACCTACTGAATAAATATCAATCCATTAAAAGCCTTGTCTTTAATGGTCAAAATACATATAAGGCTTTCCTAAAGGCAATTGGCAAAGTTAATATACCATGTTATGTCTTTCCGTCAACGTCTTCAGCCTATAGTCGAATGACATTCGAAGAGAAGTTGAAAGTATGGACTAAACTAAAGGAGTTGCTGAAATGAAATTCTAACAAGTTGACATCAGTCTTACATTCATTTATTTTTTCGGACGTCAAGCTACGCAGTGTTTGTAAACTATTTTCGTACTCTTCAAAAATAACATACGCTCTTTTAGCTTCTTAAAGACGTCCAATTGACTTACAAAAGATGCCCTTTAAGCATGTTACTAACGCCCTTTTGAAGTCTAATTAAGCACCTTTTAAAATACATATTTATAACCAGTTGATTTACTGTTGGTTGCAGACTTTCTTTTTAGCAGTATTTTTATCATTATTTATATGTGTTTATTATAGCGTTTTGTAAATATTATATCATCCCTTCATCTGTACTTTTGGGGTATAATAATGAATTGGTTTTTAGTATAGGAAGATATAGGGAAAATAATTAGTTAACAATATTGGCTATGTGTTTGTTTTATATCTAATTTCTGTTTTTCTATTAAAGCGATACGAAAGGCTATTAGACAATAAATAAGAGAACCTTATTTTATCCCATTCTCTTTTTGCTTTTTTACCTTACTAAACTCTTCTATTCCATTTTTTTTGTGTTACTTTGCAGTTAATTATTTAAGTTTACTAACGTATTAATCCTACCCAAGTAAGGATATATTTTGAGAAAGCTGTCAATGATTAACATAATGAACATGAAAAGGAGCTTGAAATGGCTGATTGCTATTGTTGCAACACCAGTCATTCTGTTTCTTATCCTTGTTGCTTTACTATATTGTCCACCCGTTCAAAATTGGGCTGTAAAACGTGTGGCAGCCTATGTTTCTGATAAAACAGGAATGGAAGTAAGCATTAAAAGGATCAATCTTTCTTTTCCATTAGATCTTCAGTTAGATGGTCTGAAGATGCTTCGTCCGAATGATTCTATTCCTAATAAGAAAGATACGGTGGCAGACGTACATCGTTTAGTGGCAAATGTTGACTTATTGCCATTGCTTAAAAGTAGGGTAGAAGTAAATGAGCTGACATTTACAAAACTAAAAGCAAATACGGTAAACTTTATCGGTGACCTTCGTGTTCGTGGTGATTTGCAACGTTTGCATATTGTAAGTCATGCGGTTAACCTTGTTGGCGATTCTATTCGTGTAAACAAAGCAGATATTGAAGGCGGATGGATAGATATTGCATTGGGTGATACCGTCCCCGATGATCCTAATAAACAAAAACCATTGTGGCGTATCAATATTGATAAACTTAATCTTACAAAAACAGATTTCCGCCTTCACATGCCTGGAGATACAATGAGCGTTCGTGCTAACTTTAAGAAGGCTATGGCTAATGGTACTGAGCTATTACTACACGACAATATCTACAGAGTGGCAAATTTAGATTGGCAAGGAGGCGACTTTAATTATGATAAAAACTATGTACGACATGCAAGTTCTGGTTTTGATGCTGCCCATATTGCCATGCATGATGTTAATCTTGGCGTAGATTCTTTTCAATATGCAGCTCCTAAAATCTATTTGAATGTTCGAACAGCCAATATGAAAGAACGAAGTGGACTGGTTGTGAAGGATTTCCGTGGACCTTTCTTTATGGATTCTACAAGTATCAATCTACCTAATTTATATTTCTGTCTGCCTGGTACAGAACTATCAGGACGTTTTCGGATGGATATGAATGCTTTTGCAGATAATAATCCAGGACAGATAGCTACGCAATTAGATGGTTTTCTACAACTTGAAGACTTACGTCCATTCTTAACTTCTGTTCCTAAGAATATTTATCACACGATTCCAAGTCAACGACTTATTGTAAATGGTAAGTTAGATGGTAATCTTCGTTCAGTCTCTTTCAAACAGCTTCGTTTGGCTATGCCAGGTTATTTTGACCTTACAGGAACAGGATGGATAGGGGATATGATGGCTGGTTCAGGTCATCTTCGTAGCGATTTGAAGCTAAAAGGGACAGCTAACAACTTAAGTTTTGTTTCCAAGTTATTGCCACGCAATGTACGTAAGACGATTGCCTTCCCGAAGGCTATAGGTGTGAAAGGGTATGTCCATGTGAGAAAAAGCCTTTATGCTGGTAACATACAACTGACGCAAGGTGGTGGACGTATCCGTCTGAATGGTGCTTACAATACATCAACAGAACTTTATCGTCTTACAGCCGATGCAAAGGCTTTCCCTGTTCATCGTTTTTTACCAACCATGAGACTGTCTGCCTTCACAGGAACTATCAAAACTCAAGGGCGAGGAACTGATTTCTTGAATCCAAAATCATCAACAAATCTCAGCCTTCGTATTCGTAAATTCAGCTATGGTAAGTATGTACTCGATGGTTTGAATGGTGATGTTTCAAAACATGGTGAACTATTGTCTGCTCATGTAAACAGTCAGAACCGCATATTAGGTGGTAACTTTACTTATAAAGGTAGAGTGAACAGTAAACTTGTTGATGGACACATCCGTGGATGGTTACATCGTGTCGATCTGCATGCAATGGGTATTATAAAGAAAAGATATGTGGTCTCTACATGGGCAGATCTTGATGTACGTTCAGATATGAAGAATAGTTATTATGTGAGTGGCCCACTCCGTTCTTTCCGTTTTCAGCAAGAGGGCAGTAAGAGTAGTCACCTTCTTGCTGCTGGCAACTTTGACGTACGTGCTGATGTACATGCTAATAGTCTTGATTCTCATTTGAAAGGTCATTTATCCGAGGCTGATTTGCAGGCTTTAGGATTGATGGATAAGCATTATATAACTTCTGCTAATGGCGATATAACACTTCGTTCAGATATGAAAAAATATTATGCGGTTAGCGGAAATATAGGCCATCTATTATTGAGCGAACTGCGTAAGGGAAAGAGAGTTCCATTAGCTGAAGGTAATTTCAATCTTGATGCAACAATGCGAGGTGATCAGATTGGAGGTACAGTAAATGGTGTATTCCCACATGTTGACCTTTATCAGTTAGGTATCGTAGATAAAGCAATGACATGTAGTTTTACAGCAAACACTTCATTTGCTATGTCTGGCAAAGATAACCTCAATGTACGTGGTCTGTTAGGAAACGTTCGTATCGCAGATCAAAATAACATTTATACGCCAGGCGATGTAAGTCTTGATCTTATGAGCAAACGCGATGCTGTACATGCCTCTGTAGATGGTGGAGATTTTCATTTAAGCACTGCCTTCAATAGTAGTGTGAACCAATTGGCTGAAAACGGAAAGAGAATCTATAAAACAATACGTGACCAACTTAAAAATCGTCGTATTGACCAGCCTGCAATATTACGTCAGTTACCAACAGGGCATTTTACATTGCGCAGTGGACGTAATAATTTGCTTTTTAATTTATTAAAACAAGATGGTTATGCCTTTAGTCAGGCTGACATAAACTTGACATCGTCCCCTGAAAAAGGACTTGATGGATATATTAGTGTTGACTCTTTAGTATATGATGATATTCGTCTTGACAGTCTCAGAGCTGATCTTACAAGCTTTAATGGACAACTGAATTATAAGTTATCAGTTGCAAACAATCCTGATAATTCTTATCCATATCATGGTAATTTACAAGGAGTTCTCTATGAGCATGGTTTGCAGACACATGCTACAATTCTTGATAATAAGGGAAATAAAGGTTTCGATCTGGCTGTACAAGCTGCCATGAAGGGAAGAGGAATACAGCTTTCCATTACCTCTCCACAGTCCATATTAGGATACAAGTCATTCGCGGTTAACGATTCCAACTACATCTATATTGGACGAGACCGTCGTTTGTCAGCTGATCTTCGTCTTGAAGCTGCAGATGGAACTGGTATGCTCGTCTCAACCGAAGATGAAGATACGACATCTTTACAGAACGTGACTTTATCAATGAATCATTTTGAGTTGGGCAGTTTGTTTGCTGTGTTACCTTTTGCACCTAAGATGTCAGGTAGGTTGGATGGTGACTATCACCTTGTTCAGACTAAGAAGGAGCTTATGATTTCAAGCGATATGACAATCAAAAAACTCGTTTATGAGAATAGTCCTATGGGCGACGTCGGTACACAGTTTGTTTATATGCCAAAAGGAGATGGCTCTCATTATGTTGATGCCATTATTACCCAAGATGGCAAAGAAGTTGGTGTGCTATCAGGAACCTATAAGAATGAAGGGGGTGGAGATTTAGATGCTACCTTGGAGATGAAACGTTTCCCATTGAATTATGTGAATGGGTTTGTCCCTGACCAAATTGTTGGACTTGACGGTGTTGGTGAAGGTAAACTATCAATGAAAGGTTCATTGAAGAATCTTGATATAAATGGTGAGGTTTATCTTGATTCATGTTACTTAGTCAGCCTACCTTATGGTATAAAGATGCGATTTGCTGATGATCCAGTACAAATACACAATAGTCGTATCCAGTTTGAGAACTTTGAACTTTTCGCAAGTAATGGTTCACCACTCGATATTTCCGGAGAACTAGACTTCTCTAATTTTGATAAGATGAAACTCGATGCTCAAATGAAAGCAAAGAATTTCCAGATTATCGATTCAAAGAAGAATGCACGTTCAGAAGTTTATGGAAAGGCTTTCGTTGACATAATGGGACGTATTAGCGGAGCGTTAAATAATTTGCAGTTGACAGGTAACCTTGATGTCTTAGGAAATACTGATGTAACCTATGTGGTGAGAGATGGTACTTTGGTTACGGATAATAATCTGAATGACCTTGTTCAATTCACCAACTTCAATGACTCTTCTGCTAATGTCGTTGTTAAACGTCCCGATATTACAGGTTTAACAATGGCACTCAATGTTGATATAGATGAGCAAGCTCATTTGTTCTGCGCATTAAATGCAGATCAATCGAATTATATCGACTTCATGGGTGGAGGAAATCTACTTCTTAACTATGATCCAACGAATAGTGTGCAGGTACGTGGTAGATATACGTTGAATGAAGGAAAAATGAAATACTCTCTGCCAGTTATTCCACTTCGTACCTTTAACATAAAGGATGGTAGCTATATTGAGTTTACAGGTGATCCGATGAAGCCAACACTTAATATTACTGCTACTGAGAATGTCAGGACGAGTGTGTCAAGTAGTTCGGGCGAAGGAAGGATTGTTGACTTTGAATGTGGTGTAAGCCTTACCAAACAGTTCCCTAAACCTGGGGTTCAGTTTATTATCACTGCGCCAGATGATCAAGAGATGCAGAATGTTTTAAACACGAAGGGTGTGGAGGAACGTTCAAAACTTGCAGTGACGATGTTGGCATCAGGAATGTACTTTGATGGTGAGAACTCAGCGAGTGCAAATACTGCAATGAGTGGAGCGTTAGCAGGCTTCTTACAGAAGCAGGTCAACTCTATCACAGGTAAGGCTCTCAATTCGATGGGACTTGACTTGACTGCGAATATGGAAAGTGCAGCCGATGTGAACGGAAACTTACACACCGATTACACCTTCAAGTTCTCAAAACGTTTGTGGAATAACCGACTACGCATCATTATGGGTGGGCGTGTGTCAACGGGTTCACAATTCTCTGAAGAGAATGGTGCATACTTTGATAATTTCTCACTTGAATATCGTTTGAATCAAAAAGAAACGAAATATTTGAAACTCTATTATGAACGTGAAGCATACGATTGGCTCGAAGGTAATGTAGGTGAGTTTGGAGCTGGTTTTATGTGGAGACGCAAGTTACGTCATTTTAAGGACATATTCCGCTCAAAGGATGATTCTCCTATTGTAATGCCAAAGTCTGTTAAGCCAAAACGTGACTCTTTAATTAATTTCGTTAATGAGAAGAAATAAGAATAATATAACCACGATGAGTAGAAAAAGAATCATGAAACTATTATGTTTTGTGAGCGTTTTTTTTATTTTTGTCGCATGTAGTACAACTTCTGCAATTCCTGATGGAGAATTTTTGTACACGGGAATGGACGAAACAAAGTATGATAACTTTCAGCCAAATAAGCATTTTGATGCTGTAAAAGAAGAGTTAGACCTAGTTCTTGCTACCAAGCCAAATGCTGCTTGGTTGGGTAGCCCAAGTGTACGTTCTCCCTTCCCAATCGGTTTATGGATATGGAATGCTTTTTCACAAGATACAACAGGTTTGAGTCGTTGGTTGGTGCGCGCATTTGGTTCTGCACCAGTCTTAATGAGTTCAACGACCCCAGATTTAAGAGTCACAGTGGGCGAGAATCTCTTGCATAAACGAGGTTATTTCAATGGAAAGATAAGCTACGAGAAACTTGCGCAGAAAAATCCAAAGAAGATGCGCTTGCAATATGCTGTTAATATGGGACGAATGTGGGTGCTTGATAGCATACAATACACGAACTTTCCACCAGTAGCAGATAGTTTGATAAATGACAACCTTAAAGACGCAATTATTCACAAAGGAGAAGCCTTTGATGTTGCAACACTTGAACAAGAACGTAAGCGAATAACAGAGCTCTTTCATAACAATGGTTACTATTATTATCAGAATAATGATGCAAGTTATCTTGCTGATACAACGAAAGTTTACGGCTCAGCTTCCATGCGTCTCCAGTTGGCTGACTCGGTAAATGCGAAAGCCTTAAGGAAATGGTATATTGGGAATATAACCTTTAACTTACAACGTCAGGTGATGGATTCTCTTCATCAACAGAGGCGTTTTCGTGATATTATTATGAATTACAATGGTTCACGCATGCCATACCGTCTTCGTGCAATTGCTAATAGTTTGAAGATATGGCCTGGCACAATTTATAGCCAAGAACGATTTGAGAATACCCAGCAACAGTTGAATAATAGTGGTGTCTTCTCTGCAACAACATTCACATTCACCCCTTCGGATACGACGGATACCTGTAATGTTCTGAATATGAAAGTCAATTGTTTGTTTGATAAACCTTATGACTTTTATATTGAAGCCTACGGAAAAGGGAAAACAAGTGGGCGATATGGTCCAGAGGCAATCATTGGTTTAACAAAACGCAACGCATTACGTGGTGGAGAAAAGTTTAACTTACGTCTGCATGGATCTTACGAATGGTCATCAAGTACTGATGATAATGGTAACAATCATCGTGGAATAAATAATTACGAGTATGGTGCTGAAGCAAGTCTGCAGTTCCCTCGTCTTGTTAATCCTTTTGTCACACCTCCAAGAAAACGATGGGACCGCGAAGAGAGAAAGATTGCTGCGGCAGCTGAGAAGGGGCTAGTTTATAAGCCGAAGACTCCTCGCGCTTATTACACTACACCTTCTACTACGCTGAAAGCGTCTTTTGATGTGCTGAACCGAACTAAGTATTTTAAGCGTCATGTTGTGTCAGGTGAACTAAACTATCAATGGCAACCTAACGAACGAAATAGCTATTCATTCTCACCATTGACACTGACCTACGAATATATGCAAAAGGTGACTGATCGTTTTCGTCAGCTCATGGATAGTATACCTTATCTTGAAGCTTCATTGGCAAACCAATTCATTCCCAAGATGGTTTTTCAATATAACTTCATGAGTCCATCTCATTATAAGAGCCCTGTCAATTTTTGGGTAAATGTTAGCGAGGCATCAAACATTCTTTCAGCAGGTTATGCGGCCTTTGGCAAATCTTGGAGTGAAAAGGATAAGAAACTCTTTAAGAATCCATACGCACAATTTGTTAAGGTTGATGCTAATTTTACAAAGGTCTGGGGGTTTGGCGATAAAAGTGGTATAGCTGCGCATGCCAATTTAGGTACACTTTGGGCCTACGGAAACAGTAGATTTGCACCTTACACAGAACAATTCTACGTTGGAGGAGCCAATAGTATTCGTGCTTTTAATGCACGTCAGATTGGTCCAGGATGTTATCGTTCTACACAACTACGTCGTTCTTACGTTGAGCAAACAGGTGACATAAAGCTTCAGTTAAATCTTGAATATAGACCTCACCTAATGGGGTCGCTCTATGGAGCAGTTTTCCTAGATGCTGGTAATGTATGGACAATGCACTATGATACCGGACGACCAGAAGGGTATTTTAAGTTTAAGAACCTTTTAAAGGAGATGGCACTTGGTACAGGTGTCGGACTTCGTTACGACATAGGATATTTCATGATACGTTTAGATTGGGGTGTTGGTTTGCATGTTCCTTATGAAACTGGTAAGACAGGATTCTATAATATATCTAAGTTCAAGGATGCTCAAGCCTTTCATTTAGCTATAGGATTACCATTCTAAACGCTTTTCTGACCAACGATTCAATCCCATTAAATCTATTAATGGGGCTGAATCGTAATTAGTCATGAACAGTAGAACTGAGATTGATTTCCTATTTTTATTTTGTTGCCAGTGCAGGTACTGTTCCATTTGTACTCTCCTGTCATTCTTTTTAGTCTTTCAACTTGTTGTAATACAGTAAGATGCATGAAATGTTAAAAATGACAGCAATTCAAAACAAAACGGCTCTATAACGAATCGTGTGGGTAATTCGTTATAGGGCCTAAAAATATTGTCAAAAAAAACTAAACACAACTTCAAATTGACCTTAGTTTTAATACTCTTGATGCACATTAAATCACTACCCTTCCATATACAGCAATGGTGTTAATCCTTCGCACATGTGGTGCATACCATCCGCACCATTAGTGCTAAGCACCCGCACCACATGTGCTGAGCACCCGCACCAAACCGATGGGATATCAACACACAACCCACACGATTCGTTATAGAACCAACAAAACTATTCTTTGATTTTATGTGATTATATCCTTTCTGTTTGAGAATATTTATAATCCTGACTTTCGGGAGGATTTTCAGTAATTAGCTTTTGGTGTACTTTTCCACCTGTTTTCAATCGAGCGTATTATTCTCTTTATGGATAAAAGAGGGTAGAAAATGACGAGGTTTACTTCCTCACATAGTTTACAAAGCTGTATGCAGGGTTATCATCAGTTGCAGGTCGGCTTTCGCATGATTCTACACCCCATGTTCCATCGTTGTACTCGGGGAAGAAGACATCAGCATGTGGGGGAATAGCATGTATCTCTGTAAGGTAAAGATGATCAGCCATGTCTAGTGCTTCTTTGTAAAGACTCGCTCCGCCAATGATGAATGCTTTTTCCTCTGCACCTAAATGTTTGAGTGCTTCTTCAAGCGAAGTATAAACATCGCAGCCAGGGAAGTCTGTTTCTGTCCTACTAAGTACGATGTTCCTTCGGTTGGGTAGAGCACCTTTAGGTAGTGAATAGAATGTTTTACGGCCCATGATTACGGTGTTTCCCGTTGTAAACTGTTTAAATCGTTTTAGGTCTTCACTAATGAAATAGACCATATCATTCTTATAACCAATGGCACGATTTTCTGCTACTGCTGCAATGATGTTTATTTCCATAACGTGTTGTTATATTATCTTTCCCGATTCTTATAGAAAGAACAAGATTGCCTATAGGACGTTCGTTCGATAGAGGGGAATATTATTCTTTAATTATATTATTGAATCAATCATCAATGATTAGGCAAATAGGAAAACTCAACTCTATAACTTACTATTTGCACAACCCCCTCTTCTGGAGGAGTAGGGGGAGTTTTTACACTGCTACTATACCCGGAATATGTGGCAGTGGATTGTAATCTATCAGTTCAAAGTCTTCGTATTTGAAGTCAAATATATCTTTCACATCAGGGTTAATCTTCATTCTAGGCAGTGGACGTGGTTCACGTGTAAGCTGAAGTTTAGCCTGCTCAACATGATTCAGATAGAGGTGGGTATCACCTGTTGTATGGATGAACTCACCCGCTTCAAGTCCAGTGACCTGTGCCATCATTTGAAGCAGAAGAGCGTATGAAGCGATGTTAAAAGGTACACCAAGGAAACTATCGGCTGAACGTTGATAGAGTTGCAATGATAATCGTCCATTAGCAACATAGAATTGGAAAAGACAATGACAGGGTGGGAGAGCCATATCATCTACTTCAGCAGGATTCCATGCTGTAACTAACATGCGACGTGAATCAGGATTATGCTTAATCATATCCACGACATTCTTAATCTGATCGATAGTACCTCCTTTATAATCAGGCCATGAACGCCACTGATGACCATATACAGGGCCAAGCTCACCATTCTCATCAGCCCATTCGTTCCATATTCTTACGCCATGTTCTTGTAGGTATCTTACGTTTGTGTCACCACGCAAGAACCATAGTAACTCATAAATGATACTCTTCAAATGAAGTTTTTTGGTTGTCAATAGTGGAAAGCCATTGCGCAAGTCAAAGCGCATCTGATGACCAAAAATGGATAATGTTCCAGTTCCAGTTCTATCACCTTTCTGTGTTCCTTCTGTAAGGATGCGGTTGAGGAGGTCCAAATATTGTTGCATAATTGTTTAATTATTTCTGTGAGAACTATTGGGAAATCTTGTATATCGTCTTAAATTCATTTACCTTATAACAGAACCAAAGGTTCGTCGGGTATATGTGTACTTTTTATACGCCATTCTTGTGGATAGAGGTTGTTAGCTCGATTCCCAAGATTCTTGGCAAAACCTATTGGATAGTCTTTATAGGTAAGCAAAACAATGCCTCGTGGGACTTCTGGGGATAATACGATAGCTTCATGGCGAAGATAAGAGATGGCTGTTGGGTAATCAACATCCACTGAAGGATAAGCAGACTTGTCAGCTGAAAAGGAGAGTGCCAACGTATGGTCTGGAATTATATTCTTACCTTTTTGCGTACCTTCTTTTACGCCATGTGAAAGGACATGAAGATGTTTGCGAGCTTCTGTGATAGCTTTATTGATGTCGATTGTCGTCTTTTTATTAAGGGCTTCGTCTTCTCCACGCTTACGAATGATAGCCATAAACAAACCTTCACCACGGGTCTTGCCAGGAATGAAACGATAGACAGGGAAGTCTCTGCAATCTTTCAATGGATTATCGATGAGAGAGCCTGTAACGTTCCATGCTTCTTCAGTAGGAACAGAAAGTAGTTCGGCATCATACTCATTGATGATCCATGCAATATTCTCTTCATCTTCATGAGCGTTGAATGTGCAAGTTGAATAAATAAGAATGCCTCCAGGCTTCAGATTGTCCCATATATCAGCAATGATGTTTCGTTGTAATTGCCAGCAATTTTCAACGTTCTGTGGGCTCCATTCTTCTATAGAGGATGGGTCTTTGCGGAACATTCCTTCACCAGAACAAGGTACATCAGCAATAATCACATCAAAACGAAGCTTTGTTTTCTTATAATCACGTGGATAGTTGTTTGTAACAAGAATATCCTCATGACCAAATTTTTGAACATTCTCTGCTAAAATCTGTGCTCGTTTTCCTATTGGTTCGTTGGATAATAGGAAGGAACCTGCAGGTAAGGATGTACGTGCACAGGTTGTTTTCCCGCCTGGAGCAGCACAAAGATCGAGGGCCATAACAGGCTCATTTACCCACTGATGCAATACATAAGAAAGAAACATTGAAGATGCTTCTTGCACATAATAAGCGCCAGCATGGAGAAGTGGGTCAAACGTAAAGTTTGGTCTTGTGTCCAACCAATAGCCTTCTTCACACCAAGGGATGAGCTGAGGATGGAGCATAGGGTTGACCTTATGAGTTGACTCCGCTACCTTAAAAGGATTCAGACGAATACTAATAGGTGATGTTTCATCCATCCCTTTTAGAAAAGTCTGATAAAGGTCATCTCCAAACAGGTCACGTGTATAGTTAGTAAAAACAAGAGGAAGTCTTTTCTCCACTTCTTCTACATATTTTATACCTTGTTTATCTTGGATTGATGAACAAGGAGATTCTGTTACTTGATCTGGTTGGCTATTATATTTTATCATATTGCTTAGGGCATGTCAATGATTATCATTCCATCATCATCGGAGTTTTCTTTCTTCTTGGGTTTAGGCTGTTGTTTCAGGTTTCCCTTCTCATCAAACATACCATAGGTAGTACGAAGGACTGTAAACTCTGTTCGTCGGTTCAACTGATTGGCTATCTCTTGCTTCTCCTTGTCGAGTTTTTTGATGAAATCTTCAGTAAGGACATCATTTTCCTTTAGCCAAAGGTATTTCTCAGTAAGCTTCTTACGAATCTTCTTTGGACGCTCTTTGCCATATCCCACAGGAGTAAGACGTTCTTTATCGATACCATGTGCAGTAAGATAGGCTACTACTGCATCCGCACGGCGCTGTGAAAGTCCTTTGTTATAATCAGCAGAACCAAGATAATCTGTGTGCGCAGAAAGTTCTATGGTTATATTAGAATTTTCTCTAAGAAGCTGAACGAGTTTGTCTAAAGCCTTCTCTGATTCTGGACGAAGTGTTGCTTTGTCAAAATCATAGAAGATGTTGTCTATCAATACAGGTACATTTATTCCAGCCAAGGCAAACTGTAGCGTATGTTCTTTAGACTCTTCTGTAGGAGAAATCTTAACTTCTTCCTTATGGTTCAGATAACCATTACATGTTGCAAGGAAGATATAATTAACGCCAGGACGTACCTCTTGTTCAAAAGAGCCATCACCTTTGACAGCCAGTTTCTTATTCGTACCATCGTCACCCACCATGAATACCTGTGCTGCAGGCAATTCATAGCCATCCATTTCATAGACC
The DNA here is from genome assembly GCF_018127785.1 of Prevotella scopos JCM 17725. Classification (NCBI taxonomy): domain Bacteria; kingdom Pseudomonadati; phylum Bacteroidota; class Bacteroidia; order Bacteroidales; family Prevotellaceae; genus Prevotella; species Prevotella scopos. Next base: position 637,448 of record NZ_CP072389.1, on the reverse strand, counting down.
CATCCTTTAACGGTCTGAATGACTTCAGGAAGTTCGAAACTATAAATATGGTCCCAACCACGCCCGTCTCCTCGATTTGAAGAGAAGAAACCACGATTGTGAATACCTTCGAAAGTCATACCGAAGTCGTCACCTTGAGAGTTAAGAGGGTATCCAGGATGTTCCAAATGATATCGGTGATTATTACCAACCTTAGCTATAAAGATGTCAAGTCCCCCCAGACCACCATGTCCGTTACTTGAGAAATAAAGGTCTCCATTCGGACGGAACGTAGGGAATTCTTCGTCTCCAGGAGTGTTAATAGGCTCTCCGAGGTTTTCAACACCACCTGTCGTACCGCCTGTCAGACGTACACGCCAGATGTCAAGACCACCTTTTCCTCCGGGCATATCACTGGTGAAATAAAGCCAATTGCCGTCCGGAGAGACTGCAGGATGTGCAAAACTTGATAGGGTATCGCGACTGATTTCCAATTTCGTTGCCTTTCCCCAGTTTGCATCCGAGCGATTGCTAATAGCTATCTGTGCGTATCGAGGGTTGCTGGGGTCAGTTAAACATTGTGTGATATACATTTCTCGACCATCTACTGAGAATGCAGGTGTACCCTCGTCTGCTTCTGTGTTCAATGCAGATTCAATTGACTTGGGTGTACTCCACTTACCTTTATCATCCTTTTCACTAAGGAAAATGTCACCAGCTTTTGCTCCGGTGATGCCACTCAGTTCATCACCTTTTGCTTCATTGCGTGTTGAAGTAAAATAAAGTTGTTCGTGCTTATCACCATAAAGCATCGGTGAATAATCCTGGCGACGTGAGTTAAACACGTCCATGCGCTTCACAATATACTTCGAGCCACGTTCTTTCAAGCCAGCCGCTATTGATGCGGCTTGTAGTTCTTCGGAGATAAGTTGATTGTTTGGCATTGAATCAAGTGCGATGCGATACTCTTTAACAGCTTCAGTATAGCTACCTTCCTTCATCAGATTGCTAGCTAAATGCTTATGTGTCTCAGCATTATCCAACTTATAACGGATTACATTCCTATAGGCTGCAATAGCACGTTGAGAAGCGGAGATGCGCTCGTAGCATTCAGCCATCTTCAACGACAACTCACCACGTTGACGTCTGTCCTTGGGTGATGTGCGCTGATAAGCAGTCTTAAATTGGTTAGCAGCGTCAAAATACTCGCCCAAGGAAAGGTGTTTCTCACCTTTCTTTATATTTCTATCTACACCGCATGCAGTCAGCATCATTATGAAGCCAACTGCTAACAGAAGGTGCTGTTTCTGTCTGCAAAGTTTGTGTAAAAGTCTTAGGTTGTCCATTTTTTATTCTAACGTCAGCACTATTAATTTATTGCTTTTGAGTTTTATCTTCTCTTCCTAAATACACTTAACTCGTCAACTTGTCAACTTGTGTCAACTCGTAAACTTGCAACTTGTCAACTTAGTCATCGAAATCACAGTTCGACTACTGTAATTCCTGCACCACCAAACTGTACGTGTTCGTCACGATAGCTTTTGACATTAGGAACACTACCAAGGTACTGTCGGATAAGCTGACGAAGGATACCATTGCCTTTTCCGTGGAGAATGCGTACCTGACTTGCTCCGACAAGGATAGCATCATCTATGAAATATTGCACTTGGTTCAAGGCTTCATCTGCTCTCATACCGCGTACATCCAATTCCTGACGGAATTGATTGCGGTGTTTGTCAATGGTCTCGCGGGTTTCACGACTATAGTTATATGCTTGGAATTGCTTCTGTTCAGATTGAATAGTAGCTGTATCAACGTGCTCCAAACGACTAACAGCCATCTTTGTTCTCATTCCTCCAAAGATAACATTTGCCTGCTTTCCTTCTATCAATTCTACCTTACCTACCGTCGTAAGACCTTTTATTCGTACTGAATCACCCACCATAATAACGCCACTACCTTGCTGCTTTCGTACAGCATTCTTCAAAGCTTCGGCTGCTGCTTGTTGTTTACCAGCTTTTTCTTTCAAATGTTGTTCGTGACGTTCCTTTCGACTCTTAATTTTGTCAACCTTTTTCTGAAAATCGTCATCAGAGAGTAAACCGCTACTTTTAATTTTCTTTTTATTAGATGTTTCAGCTTTATGAGTCTTACTTCCATCCAACAATCCAGCTTCATACGTTGCCAATTCCTGACGGATACGCTTGGTCTCTTCTTTCTCAGCCTGCTTCTCTCTGATTTCTCGGATGGCGTTTTCTATTCTACGATTGCTCTCCTTGATAATCTCTTCTGCCTGTGTCTTGGCACGATTGAGAATCTCCTTTCGGCTTTTCTCTAAAGCAGCGATATCTTTTTCATATTGATTGATACGTTTCTCCAATTCTTTCTCGTGACTATGGATGGTTTGACGTTTACTTTCCCAATAACGCTTGTCTCTAACAATATCTTGTAAGTATTTGTCACTCTGAATATAATCAGAACCAACAATCTCTGCAGCATCACGAATTACTTCTTCTGGTATTCCTGTTTTTCGAGCAATCTCAATAGCAAATGAGCTACCTGGTCTTCCAATAGCCAATTGGAATAGTGGACGCATTTTATGACGATCATAAAGCATCGCACCATTAACTGTTCCTGGATGTTCTTCTGCAAAATGCTTAAGATTTTGGTAGTGGGTTGTGATAACAGCCCACGCATGTTTCTTCCAAAACTGACGCAAGACTGACTCAGCAATAGCTCCACCAATCTGTGGTTCCGTCCCTGTTCCGAACTCATCAATAAGAATAAGCGTACGATTTGATGCACGACGCATCATAATCTTCATATTCATCAGATGAGAAGAGTAGGTACTAAGGTCGTTCTCAATACTCTGTTCGTCACCAATATCTATCATAATATCAGTAAAGATACCTGTTATAGAGCGGTCGCCAATAGGGATAGAGAGACCACACTGAAGCATATACTGAAGAAGGCCAACCGTCTTCAGACACACTGATTTACCACCGGCATTTGGACCAGAGATAATAAGTAGATGTTTGTCTTTCGTCAGTTGGATATCGAGAGGGACAATACTTGATGGTATGTTGCGCGTCTCGTTTTCCTCTTCTAAAATCGTGTTGTCTTCTTGTATATTGTTAGCTTCAATTGAAACTTTATTGGTTTCTATATTATCTACAGATAATGAGGAACTTGTTAGTTTATTATTCTTTCTTTCTAAAGATATTTGAAGTAAGGGATGGATGGCTCTTATCCAATCTATATGAGGTTCTTCTGATACTTTTGGTTCAAATCCTTTGAAAAGTCGAGCAAGTTCAGCTTTGGCACGAATGAAGTCCACAGCTGCCATAAGATTATAAGAGTCAAGAATCTCACGTACGTTAGGACGTACCTTTTTCGCAAAGTCTGTGAGTATTCGAATCATCTCTCTTCGCTCCTCGTTCTCGAGTTCACGAATCTTGTTATTTGCTTCAACAACTTCAGATGGTTCTATATAAACCGTTCTTCCTGTAGCACTTTCATCATGTACGATACCTGAAATTTTACGTTTTAAGCCTGGTGCAACAGGAATAACCAAACGACCATCACGCAATGTAGGTGTGACATCCTTTTCGACAAGTCCTTCTCCCTGTGCAGCTCGTAAGATACCATACAGTGTGCGTGAGATACTTCCCTCAATGCGTGCAAGTTCACGACGTATCTGAAGCAGTTCAGGAGAAGCATTGTCACGCATCTTACCGAATTTATCAATAATCTGTGAAATGCGTTGAACGAGTAATGGAAAGGTAGCAATACCATCTGCAAGGTTATAAAGAGCAGGGTAGTAGTGGCGTATTTCACCCTGATCAGTTTCTTCTCCACGGCTTAGAAAGTTTACTATAGCAATGATTGTTTCTAAGGAGCGTTTCAAATCAAAGAGTTCATCTACTTCCATGTGAGTTCCTTCCAAGCGAATACGTGCAACACTTTCACGTACATCAAAGAAGTTATCTAATGGAAAGTCGTCTTGTCCCTCTTGTATCTTGCGAAATTCTCTAATCTCTTCCATCCAGGTATTCACCTGTACGGCATCAGTCGAAAAGTTCATCGCATCTATTCGCTCTTTTCCTAATGTTGATAGGCAGCGTGCTCTTAAAAGTGAACGCACCTCCGTGAAACCAATCTTTTGTTCAAAATTCTTGGGATATATCATTTTCCTTTTCTTCTCAATGTGTTATTTATAGGCAATTGCTTTGAATCGTTACCATCTTATAACTTCAAAATCATTATCATTAGATCTTTGATACTGCCTACTGAACTGCAAATTTACGAAATGTTTCTGTAATATGTGTAGCATAAGTGCAGAACCTTTTAAGATGATATTAAATCAAAGTTTTACCTGCCTGCTCAGCAGGAAGAGACAACCTAAAAGTAATAAAATAATCGAGTATATTTGCTGTTCTTATTAGATCTAAAGATAATAAATACCTTGCATGGGTTGCGAAATGACTTTATAAAAGTGCCAGGAAATTATTGTTAAAAATGCTGTTTGTTAGCTATGAATTTAATGTTTGTAATCAGCAGATTACCAATGAGCGATAAACTCGTGCAGTTAAAGGTGCTTAGTTAGGCTGTAAAAGGGTCTTAGTAAGGTCCTTGAAGGGCACCTTTTACAAGCTAGCTAGGCGTTAACAAGAACCTCAATAAGCATATATAAAAAAATAACAGGTTCTATAACGAATCGTGTGGGTTGTGTATTGGTATTCCACCGGTTTGGTGCGGGTGCTTAGCACATGTGGTGCGGATGCTTAGCACTTATGGTGCGGATGGTATGCACCACATGTGCGAAGGATTAACACCATTGCTGTATATGGAAGGGTAGTGATTTAATGTGTGTCAAGCGTATTAAAACTAAGATCAATTTGGAGTTGTGTTTAGTTTTTGACAATGTTTTTAGACTCTATAACGAATTACCCACACGATTCGTTATAGAGCCAATAAACATTGTATTTATTTTTACAAATTGACTCTTTTAATAAATCCTTTCAGGTGTACTTTATACTTAAATATTCTTATTTACAACTTTCGTTGTCTCCTAAATGCGCATGGTTCTTCAATTATAAACAAGTACTTTCATGATTTTTTAAAGTTCATGTATGTTTTTCTCTTTTAAAGTCGTATAATTTAAGTTTTTTGTGTAAGTTTGCATTATACTCTACAAAGATTTGTTCCTATTACAAAGCACTTATTATGAAAACTCATTCATTGACACCTGTCTATATGAGAAAACTACTATTCGTTATATTATTGGTATGCTTTCAAGCATCATTGTTTGCCCAGACAAACAATGTATTGTTGAGCCGAATACTTCGACAGGTACAATTATTTCCGCAGGAGAAAACATACATATTCACAGATGCAGAAAATTATCAAGCAGGTCAACGAATCCATTTGCGTGTATTTCTGGTAAATGCTGTAGTGCATCAGTCAGATAGTATCAGTCGTTATGTGTATGTAGAACTCCTTAATACTGAACGCCTAGTAGTGAAGAGAGTGCGTTTGATACGAAGTGATCAAGGTTTCGTTGGGTATATTGATATTCCAGAAGGAGTAGCAAAAGGGCGTTATGTGTTACGTAGTTATACGAAAAATATGCTAAATGTAAGCCAATATGAAAGTCTAAAAAGTATCTTCATAGGTGGGCAAGGTAAGTTGCAGTCTAATAAGTATAGGAACTCTTTAGACGATATAAATAACAATACTTACTCTTTATTAGATATCAATAGATTAGAGAATAATGTTAGAGTTAAGGTTAATGATAATAAAAATGCAATCAACACCGATTATTTGCTGTTAATACACTGTCGTTCCATTCCAATATACTTTGGAAAAATAAGTAGAGAAAAGGATGTTATTTTGAATTATGATAGTCTTTCACAAGGGGGTGTTTATTCTTTTCAGCTTCTTGATGCCAATTTGAATACTATAGAAGAAAAGCTGAAATTTTTATATCCAGAGAAAGAACAATGTCCGATTTCAGTAGAATGTTTTGAAGATGATCAAGTAAATAAAGGACAGATTTCTTGTTTTATCAAGTCTGACAGTCTGCGAGAGGATGAAACAATGGATGTTTCAGTACGCATAGAGTATGCTGGGGCAAGTAGTTCAGATGTAAACTCATCCATTCTTTCTCATTTATTATATGATATGGATGTGGCAGATTGTCCTGAAGAACCAGTGTCTGTGCTTTTAAATAATAAAACAGAACAGTTACTTGACAGCTGTCATTGGACTCGATACAGAATGACAGATGTGATTAAAGGGGAATGTAAGAAAGGGAAGATAGGTGTTGAGAAGTCAGCTGTGATTCGAGGACGAGTTGAGACTTTGATTGGTCATAAGCCAATCAAAGAAGGTGTTGTAAATCTCATTTCACCTGATAAAGGCTTCTATGCTGTAACAAAAACCGATGTTTATGGACGATTTTCATTTGAAGGACTCGATTTCCCTGAAGGAACGCAGTACGTTTTGAATGCATTTACAAAAGCAGGGAAGTCATGGGTGAAGTTATTGTTAGACGAAGAGGATTTTCCATCGTATAAAGGTCAACTTCCTCCATTTGAATGGATAGGTAATGATACTATACGAGTAGATGCAACAGTGAATCTACCAAAGGGAAGTATTCAAATGGAAGAAGTGAACGTTTTTAGTCACCAACCAAGTTATTCCTCTCGTTCAGATGCGTACGCTCGTAATGCTGATTTCTCATTTGGATTGCGTGACATAGAAAGCATAGGAGCTACTTGTTTACATGAACTGTTGCGTCGAGTACCAAGTGTCACAGTTGAGTTTGGTAAATGCTATGTGCGAGGCGGTGTGACAATAAATGGCAAACGTCCTGCAGCAATCGCCATTGATGGTATCTTTGTCGATAACAATTTTGATTTAGATAATATTCAAATGGCTGATGTTGAGCGAGTAGATGTCTTTAAGGGCGGTTCTACAGTTATCTGGGGAACAATTGGCGGTATGGGTGTTATTTCTATAACAACGAAGAAAGGAGATTTCAAAACTCCTTCAGTTCCACTAACAAATACGAAGACATTTACAACATTGGGCTATCAGATTCCGCATCGTTACACACCTAATACACATACACCTGTTTGGTTGCCATCATTACGAGGTAAGTCATTCCGTTTACTTCTACCTACAGAATATGGTTTGAACTATCGTCTTATTATAGAGGGTATAACAAGTGAGGGTAGAATTATTCGCTATGCGGGAGGTTTAAGGAAGTAGGATAGGGTAATTTTGTAGGATAAAAGATTATTCTTGCTTCTATTCATCTATATAAGAGGGCAATAATAAAAACGAAATTAGAGGAGTTAATCAATTACCATCTACATTTAATATACACTTTACTGTGCAAACAATAGGCAATGATTTAACTCCTCTAACCCAATATACTCTTTACAAGTTATAATGTCTGATTAATCATCAAGCAATGTTGATGAACGAACACGGCTCAATGTTTCTGGTGTCATTTGAAGATAACTGGCAATATAAACCAGTGGTGCACGTAAAATGACCTGTGGACTGAGTTTACACATTCTCTTATAACGAGCCTGTGCCGTCTCAAAGCGAACTAAGTCAGCATGTACTTGTGATGTGATAAGACTCTCTTCCAAAATCTTTCGATAGAGAATTTGAATGTTCACATTATGAAGTGCCACCTGTTCCAACTTATGTTTAGGCAGGGCATAAATCCATGTCGGCTCCAAAGCCTCAACCTGTAGCTTAGTAGGTTCTTCGCGGAAAAGACTTTCAATACACATAAAGATACTTCTGTCTTCTCCTAAGTGTTCAGTAATCTGCTTACCATTCTTGAAATAGAATTGGCGAATAAGACCTCTTTCTATATAATAAACGTGTTTGCAGACCTCTCCCTCACTGAGAATCATCTGTCCTTTAGCGAATTTCATTGGCACGAGGATACTTTCGAGTACATCTAACTCATCATGGGTCATAGTACTATATTTACGTGCCAATTCACGTGCTATATCTCTTGCGTTGTTTGCCAAATCTTTCATTGTCCAATCCTTTCTATACTCTTTGATGTTAATCTAATTTCAAAACGGCAAGGAATGCTTTCTGTGGAACTTGTACGTTTCCAACTTGTTTCATACGTTTCTTACCTTTCTTCTGCTTTTCAAGAAGTTTACGTTTACGACTGATGTCACCACCATAACACTTGGCTGTCACGTCCTTACGTACCTGTTTAACTGTCTCGCGTGCTACAATCTTTGCACCGATAGCTGCCTGAATCGCAATGTCAAACTGCTGTCTTGGTATCAAGTCTTTTAGTTTCTCGCATATTTTTCTTCCAAATACAACAGCATTGCTTTCGTGTGTCAACGTTGAAAGTGCATCAACAGGTTCTCCATTCAACAGGATATCCAGTTTTGCTAACTTTGATGGGCGGAATGAATCAATATGATAATCAAATGATGCATAGCCTTTGGAGATACTCTTTAGCTTGTCATAGAAGTCTATCACAATCTCACCTAATGGTATCATAAAGATAAGTTCTAAACGGTTTCCACTCACATAGTTCTGACTAACAAGTTCACCTCGTTTATCAAGACATAGCGTCATAATAGGACCTATATACTCGCTAGAGGTAATGATAGAAGCTTTTATATATGGTTCTTCAATATGGTCAATCATAGTCTGATCCGGAAGACCTGATGGATTATGAACCTCTTTTTTGTTTCCTTGCTTGTCATAGACCATGTAGCTAACGTTAGGTACGGTTGTGATAACATCCATGTTGAACTCACGATCCAAACGTTCCTGAATAATCTCCATGTGAAGCAAACCCAAAAAACCACAACGGAAACCGAAACCAAGAGCTTGTGAACTCTCTGGTTGGAAGGTTAGTGAGGCATCATTCAACTGCAGTTTCTCCAAAGAAGCACGCAATCCTTCATAGTCATTCGGGTCGATAGGGTAAACACCAGCAAAGACCATTGGTTTTACTTCTTGGAATCCTTCTATAGCATGCTTGCAGGGATTGACAACATGTGTGACGGTATCACCCACCTTGACCTCAGTGGCATTCTTGATACCAGAGATGATATATCCAACTTCGCCCGTAGAAAGTTGTTGAGTAGGTACCATTTCCATCTTTAATACGCCAACTTCATCAGCAATGTATTCCATGCCAGTCTGTACAAACTTAACCTTATCTCCCTTTTTGATGACGCCATTCTCAACCTTACAAAGCGTGATAATACCACGGAAGGAATTGAAAATAGAGTCAAAAATCAAGGCTTGTAAAGGTGCTTTGACATCACCTGTTGGTGCAGGAATGCGCTTAATGATTGCTTCAAGAATATCTGGTACACCTTCGCCCGTCTTACCACTTGCTCGGATTATATCTTTTGGGTCACATCCAATAAGATCAACAATCTCGTCTTCTACCTCTTCAGGCATTGCGTTTGGCATATCAATCTTGTTGATAACAGGAATAATCTCCAAATTATGATCAATTGCCATATAGAGGTTTGAGATTGTCTGTGCTTGAACACCTTGTGTTGCATCTACAATAAGCAGTGCACCTTCACATGCAGCAATGCTTCGTGACACCTCGTATGAGAAGTCAACGTGTCCTGGAGTATCGATAAGATTAAGGATATATTTCTCCTTATCCAATGTGTACTCCATCTGGATAGCATGACTTTTAATCGTTATACCACGTTCACGCTCCAAATCCATATCGTCGAGCATCTGCCCACCAGTAATCTTAATCGTCTGAGTATATTCGAGAAGACGATCTGCCAAGGTAGATTTACCATGGTCAATATGAGCTATAATGCAGAAATTTCTTATATGATTCATTGCTTTGTCTATATTTCTAATATGCAAATATAGTCATAAATTTTGAGAATTAATAATGTTAAAATAAGAATTTATCTATTTTTTCTTATCTTTGCAACGGATATATGGTTAAGGATAAGACAAAAAGAGGTATCTTTTTATGCCATTCTCAAATCAAATCAATTATAATCAAAAAGAAAATGAAACAATTACTTTATGCAGGCATACTGCTTCTCTCTCTCTCAGCTTGTCGCAAGAGTTTGGATGATAGAGCAGCACAAGAATGTAAAGATTATACAGAAAAGAAATGCCCTACACCAGTGGTTAATGACACAAGAATGGATAGTATGGTTTTTGAACCTTCCTCTCGTACAATTCATTACTATTACACACTTGTCGGAAATGCTGACAATGAGCAAGCTGTTAACTCTAAGAGATTGGAGTTGAAAAAAGCATTGCAAGAAGCGTTGAAGGCTGATGCTGGTACGAAGGGATATAAGGATGCTGGCTTTAACTTTAGATATACTTATCGTTCAGGTAAAAATTCTTCAAAGGTGTTGTTGGACGAAACCTATACAAAGAAGGATTACTAAAGGAGATAGATGCAGGAAACAAGGAAGAGAGTTATGAGAATTGAGACGTGACTTTACTTTTTCTTAACGAGAGTGTTATGTCTTAACTTCTTTCCTTCTCATTTAGTCGGATCGTTTTTTCTTAATACTTATTTGAAATCGTACTCCTTTATTTTTTTTCTCACGTTTACGCAGCTTTAAAATGTTGACATCCAGCAATACAACTCCCAGAACTTACATTGCCATAGACCTTAAATCGTTCTATGCAAGTGTGGAGTGTGTAGAACGTGGACTTGACCCGATGACAACGAACTTGGTTGTAGCGGATGTGGAGCGAACCGAGAAAACGATCTGCCTTGCGGTTTCGCCATCTCTAAAGGCTTATGGTATTCCTGGACGAGCACGTTTGTTTGAGGTAATACAACGTTTGAAAGAAGTTAATGAAGAACGTAGCACTAAAGTTGGGCAACAGCTTACAGGAAAATCTTACCATGCTAAAGAACTTGAACAGCATCCGGACTGGGCTGTTGATTATGTGACAGCTATGCCACGTATGTCGCATTATATCAAGCACAGTGCGAAGATTTACAATATCTATTTAAGGTATATTGCCCCAGAGGATATACACGTTTATTCGATAGACGAGGTTTTTATTGATGCCACCTCTTATCTTTCTAGCTATCGGATGACTGCACATGATTTAGCAATGAAGATGATTCGTGAAGTCTTACGTGAAACGGGTATCACAGCCACTGCAGGCATTGGTACAAATATGTATCTATGTAAGGTGGCAATGGATATTGTTGCAAAGCATATTCCTGCTGATAAAGAAGGTGTGCGAATAGCTGAATTAGATGCGCAAAGTTATCGTGAGAAACTCTGGGATCATCGTCCACTCACCGACTTTTGGCGTGTAGGGAAGGGTATCGCACAGCGTCTTTACGCTTATGGTATAGACACGATGGGAAAAATAGCTCGCTGCTCTATCCATCAAGAGGAACTTCTTTATAAACTTTTTGGCGTCAATGCAGAACTGCTTATAGACCATGCTTGGGGTTGGGAACCTTGTACCATGGAGATGGTAAAGGCATATCGACCCGAACATAGTTCGATGAGTAATGGTCAGGTTCTGCAAGAAGCATATAGCTTTCGTAAGGCAAGAGTTGTTGTGCAAGAAATGGCTGATGCTATCGCACTAGACTTGGTTGAGAAACGTTGTGTTGCAGATCAACTCGTTTTGTCTGTTGGATATGATCGTACGAGTCTTACTTCGAAAGCAAGAATAAATTATACAGGACCAGTGTCCATTGACTGGTATGGTAGAAAGGTACCTAAAAGTGCCCATGGAACAGCAAACCTTCATCGCTTTACTTCCTCGTCTCGATTGATAAGTGAAGCTATTCTCGCTCTTTATGATGATATTGTTGATAAGCAATTATTGGTCAGAAGACTATATATATCAACCAATCATGTCATAAGTGAGGAGCAAATGAAGCATCAGACTTCCATCCCTATGGAACTCGATATGTTCACAGATTATGAAGCTATCAAGAAAGAAAAGCAAGACGAAGATGCAGCGTTAACACGTGAACGTAAGATACAAGAAACGATTATCAATATCAAAAATCGGTTTGGCAAGAACTCACTGCTACGTGGCTTAAATTTTGAAGAGGGTGCAACTGCAAAAGAACGTAACAAACAGATAGGAGGACATAAGGCATGACAGATTATTATGATGATATCATTCACCTCCCACATCATGTGTCCAAGCGTCATCCTCAAATGAGTCTTTATAATCGAGCAGCACAATTTGCACCTTTTGCGGCGCTCGCGGGATATGAAGAGGCAATAGTAGAAACTGCCCGACAGACAAGTTCAAAAATAGAGATAATGGAAGACATCAGGCAACTGATGGACCAAAAGCTCTCTATTCTTTGTAATCACTTAGATGAAGAGCCGATTATATCAATCACTTATTTCCAACCAGACAACCATAAACGAGGTGGATGTTATGTTACTGTTGCAGGTGTTCTGAAAGATATTAGAGCTAATGAACATATTATTTTGTTGCGTGATGGGAAGAAGATCCCCATAGATTATATTATAAGTTTGGATGGTGAGGTCTTTTCTATAAATAAACCTTAGTTATTTTTAGTAGCTATTTATACAAGAAATCCGCTACTTGTGTTAATAGTAGCGGATTCAAATAGTTGTAAACCTTTCGTTTATTAAACGACTTAGAAGTCTATTCAGGATTTGTCGTTCTGTTCCTTCATATCAATAAACTGCTGTTTTGCATCATAGAATTCATACTGCAAAAAGGCAAGTTTCTGTGAAGGAATAATATTAACACCTAAACCATACTTCATTTGCCATTTTCGTTTCATGGAAATGAAGCCCTTGTTAATGTAAGCTGCAACATATGGATGAACGTGCAAATAGAATTTCTTTACGCCAACCTTGTTAACCAAGCGGTCAATCTTACGTTCGAGTTGATCAGTGAAAAGAATACTTGAACGAACCTTACCAGTACCGAAACAGGTTGGACAGTTTTCATCTACATCCACATCCATTACTGGGCGTACACGCTGACGGGTAATCTGCATTAGTCCGAACTTGCTCAAAGGAAGGATATTGTGACGTGCACGGTCCTTCTGCATATTCTTGCACATGCGCTCGTACAGCATCTGGCGGTCTTCAGCAAGATTCATGTCGATAAAGTCAACGACAATAATTCCACCCATATCACGCAATCGAAGCTGTCGGGATAACTCATCAGCAGCACCAAGGTTGGTGTCAAGCGCATTCTGTTCCTGTGCTTTCTCTTTCGTTCTGTTTCCACTATTCACATCTACAACGTGCATAGCCTCTGTGTGTTCTATGATGAGGTAGCAGCCATGACCATAATTAATAGTCTTACCAAAGCTAGATTTGATTTGCTTCGTAACGTCAAAGTTGTCGAAGATAGGTACTTTGCCATTGTATTTCTTCACGATGCCCGCCTTTTCAGGGGCTATTAGAGAGACATAGTGTCGAACGGCAGTACAAATCTCGTCATCGTTGACATAGATGTTTTCGTAGGTCGGATTGAAGAGATCACGTAACATAGCAACAGCGCGTCCTGTCTCCTCAAAAACAAGTTGAGGACGTTCCTGTGTCTTCTGCAGTTTTGTGATTGCTTCATTCCATCGGCTCAGAAGGACTTTCATCTCAGCGTCAAGCTCAGCAACACGTTTTCCTTCAGCTACAGTACGGACAATTACACCGAAATTTTTTGGTGTAATACTTTGTATGAGTTGTTTAAGACGTGCACGTTCTTCTCCGCTTTTGATTTTAGAGGAAACGCTAACTTTATGCCCAAAAGGTATAAGCACCAGGAATCTGCCAGCGAATGATATTTCGCCTGTAAGGCGAGGTCCTTTGGTGGAAATGGGTTCTTTGACAATCTGTACCATCACCTCTTGTCCTACTTGCAATGTGTTTTGAATTGTTCCGTCCTTTTGCAAGTCGGGTAGGCGGGTAGCTTTCTGAATGGGATAAAGTTTCTTACGATCACTCTGAACCTGTTTCAGATACTTCGCATAGGAGTTGAATTGGCTCCCTAAGTCAAGATAATGAAGAAAGGCGTCACGCTCATAACCTACATCTACAAAGCAGGCATTAAGCCCCGGCATCAGTTTTTTAACTTTTGCCACGTAGATGTTTCCAACCGAGAAACTAGCTTCTCTTGGCTCACGCTGGTATTCAACCAGTCGTTTGTCCTCGAGTAGCGCTATCGAAATTTCTTTCGGTTGGGCATCAATAATTACTTCGCTTGTCATCTTCTTCGTTTGTTATATCTATCTTTTAGTAATTATATAAGTTATCATGAACCATTCTAAAAGATACATATAGGTAAAATAAAAATGCGGAACCTGCCGTCGCACTTCCAGGGAAGAGAAGTTTTTTGCGATGACACGCCCCGCCATATTTTGAAAGTCAGTTATAAAGTCTTTCAGCCTTGGGGCTTACTTGCTCTTATGTCTGTTCTTTCTTAATCTCTTTTTACGCTTGTGCGTAGCCATCTTGTGTCCCTTTTTCTTCTTTCCGTTTGGCATAGCTTTAAATTGTTTTAAATTGTTATTGAATTTATGTATATTTTATTTCTTCATATCCTCGATGAAGGTCTTTGCTGGCTTGAAGCTTGGGAAATCGTGAGCAGGAATAGTAATCGTCGTATTCTTTGAGATATTACGAGCTGTCTTTTCTGCACGATGCTTAATAATGAAGCTACCGAAACCACGAAGGTAAACGTTCTCTTTCTTATCCAACAAACTGTCTTTAATAGCTTCCATAAAAGACTCAACCACAGCTGAAACGTCTTTTTTGGCAATACCTGTGGACGTTGCTATCTCATTGATGATATCTGCTTTCGTCATTTTGTTTTGTTCTTTATTGATGTTTATTTCTTATACTCTCGTTATAACGGAATGCAAAGATACTCATTTTCAGCTTTATAGAGAAATATTTTTGTGTCTTTTTTGTAAAATATCTCAGTATATGTTCTAAACTCTAAGGTTTTTCGTATCTTTGCGGCATCATAAGTTATGTTCTATGCTTGTTTAGTGTAATGAAATTAACGAGGTTACTAAGGTTTTGACTATCATGCCAGCACTTATATAGAATAGACTTTGTTGCTTCGATTGCTTGATATGACAGCTTACATCTCTTGATTATTTCTGCTTCACTTTGCAAGTAAATTTAATAAAACCTCTATAAATATATAAGGTGTATGAAAATTTCCATTGGTATTGATGTTGGTATTTCAACAACAAAGATAGTTGGAATTAAAGAAGGAAAGGTAATAAAACCTTTGCGTATCAAGGCTACAGATCCAGTAACGTCCTTGTATGGAGCTTTTGGAAAATATCTATATGATAATAGGATTGAATTAACTGACGTTGATCGTGTTATGCTTACAGGCGTAGGTGCTCACTATATTAACAAGCCTGTCTATGATCTTCCAACGGCTAAGGCAGATGAGTTCTTGGCTGATGGCTTAGGTGCTCAATTTGAGTCGAAACTGCAACGTATGATAGTTGTCTCGATGGGGACAGGTACGTCTCTTGTGCTTTGTGATGGTAACGAGGTGCGTCATATTGGTGGTATTGGTATTGGTGGCGGTACGTTGAGTGGTCTTTCACGTTTACTTCTGCAGACCGATAATTTCAGTGAAATTATTGCTTTAGCCAATAAGGGAGATATTTCTCGTATTAACCTTCAGATTAAAGATATCTCAACTAGTCCACTTCCTGGTTTGCCTCTGAATGCTACGGCATCCCTTTTTGCCAACGCACAGGCTAATGCAAGTCGTGAGGATATAGCCTTAGGATTGATTGGCTTGGTGTTACAATCTATTGGTTCGGCAACAATACTAAGTGCTTTGAATAGTGATATCCGCGACTTTGTACTCATTGGTAATCTTAGTTTACTGCCTCAATGTGAGCTTCTTTTTCCTGTGATGGAGAAGATATATGATGTACGGTTTATCATTCCAAAGAATTCAGAATATTGTACGGCCATTGGTGCGGCTTTACAAGCAGATAAAATTGAGTTGATGTAAATCTTCTCATTAAATATAAACAGCTCAATAACGAATTGTGTGGGTAATTCGTTATAGAGCCTAAAAATATTGTCAAAAAACTAAACACAACTCCAAATTGACCTTAGTTTTAATACGCTTGACGCACATTTAATTCCTACCCTTTCATATACAGCAATGGTGTTAATCCTTAGCACATGTGGTGCATACCATCCGCACCATTGGTGCTAAGCACCCGCACGACATGTGCTAAGCACCCGCACCAAACCGGTGGAATATCAATACACAACCGACACGATTCGTTATAGAACCATATAAACAGCCACTTTGTAGCGTTATCTACAAAGTGGCTTTAATTTTATAGCATTATAAGTGTAGGTGTAATCGCCTAGCCTTCACACCTTTGGAACAGTACCAAGATTCTTCTCGATTTCTTCATCAGAAATCGTATAGTTTCTCAAGTCACCATTAATATAAGTGTCATAAGCAGTCATGTCAATGAGTCCATGACCAGAAAGACAGAAGAGGATAACATCTTCTTTTCCTATTTCCTTTGCCTTCTTTGCTTCTCGAATAGCTGCAGCAATAGCATGACAGCTTTCGGGTGCAGGGATGACTCCTTCTGTACGAGAGAAAAGAATACCAGCTTCAAAACTTTCCAATTGTGGTATATCCATTCCAGTCATATAGCCATCCTTTAGCAGCTGACTCACAATAACGCCTGCACCATGATAGCGTAACCCCCCTGCATGGATATTTGCAGGCTTGAAATCATGGCCAAGCGTGAACATCGGTAACAATGGAGTGTAACCCGCTTCATCACCGAAGTCGTATTCAAACTTACCACGTGTCAGTTTTGGACAGCTGTTTGGCTCTGCTGCGATAAACTCTGTATTCTTTCCTTCAAGGATATTGTGGCGCATAAATGGAAATGCAATACCACCGAAATTACTACCACCACCAAAGCAGGCAATCACCTTATCGGGATATTCTTCAGCCATTTCCATTTGCTTTTCTGCTTCCAAACCTATAATCGTTTGGTGCAATGCAACGTGATTGAGTACTGAACCTAAGGTGTACTTACAATTAGGTGTGGTCCTTGCCAACTCAATAGCCTCTGAGATAGCTGTTCCCAACGAACCCAGATGTATTGGGTCGCGTGTAACGATATCCTTTCCTGCACGTGTTGACATTGATGGAGAACCTTCTACCATGGCTCCAAAAGTCCTCATTATCATTGAACGATAAGGCTTCTGTTGCATAGATATCTTTACCTGATAAACTGCAGCCTCAAGTCCATATACTTTAGCTGCATATGATAAGGCAGCTCCCCATTGACCTGCTCCTGTCTCAGTTGTAACGTTTGTTACACCTTCTTTTTTACAGTAATAACATTGAGGGATGGCAGAATTGACCTTATGTGAGCCAAGTGGGTTTACACTTTCATTCTTGAAATAAATATGTGCAGGGGTATCTAATGCTTTCTCCAACGCATACGCACGAACGAGCGGTGTGGAACGATAATATTTATACATATCCAACACTTCTTCTGGAATATCTATCCAAGCATGCTCTGTATCAAGCTCTTGTTTGGAACATTCTAAACTGAATATTTCAGCCAGATCTTTTGCTTTCAATGGTTTATGCGTACCAGGGTGGAGTGGAGGAAGAGGTTTCGTTGGCATGTCTGCCTGAATATTATACCACTGGGTAGGGATATCTTTTTCGTCAAGTATAAATCTTTTCTGTTGTGCCATACCGTTACTCAATTATACAATGGATGAATGTTTCTTGAAAGATGATATTCTACAAAGTTACAAAATAAGATTTCTTAATTGCATGAAATGATAATATTTTTCGTAATTTTGCTGCCATTATGATAATAATCGCTACTATTCTTGCATATTTTTGCATCTTATTATTAATAAGTAGAATAACGGGACATAAAGCTGACAACGATGCTTTCTTTCGTGCAAACCGGCAGTCACCTTGGTATCTTGTTGCCTTCGGAATGATTGGTGCCAGTATCTCTGGCGTTACTTTCGTTAGTGTTCCAGGTATGGTACTGTTGAGCGATATGACCTATATGCAGACATGTTTAGGTTTTGTTCTTGGTTATTTTGCTGTTGCATATCTGTTACTTCCTGTTTATTATCGCTTGAAGTTGACAACCATCTACTCTTATTTACAAACACGTTTAGGTAATTATAGCTATAAGACGGGCGCTTCTTTCTTCTTATTGTCTAAAATGACAGGTTCTGCGGTTCGCTTCTATGTTGTTTGCATGATACTTCAACGTTTTGTGTTAGATGCTTATGGCATTCCTTTTCCTTTTACGGTTGTGGCTCTTGTGGCACTTATTTGGTTCTACACGCGTCGAGGAGGAATTCGTACACTTGTTTTGACAGACACCTTTCAGACCCTTTGTATGCTCCTTGCACTTATTCTGATTATATATAAGGTTATCGATACATTGGGCATGTCTCTTCCGGAAGCTGTTCAAGCAATAGTAAATGACAGCCATTCTCGTATTTTTGTATTTGATGACTGGGTATCAAAGCAGAACTTTTGGAAACAGTTCCTCAGTGGTATCTTCATTGTCATTGTTATGACGGGATTGGACCAAGATATGATGCAAAAGAACCTTACTTGTAAGACTTTGCGTGAGGCACAGAAGGATATGTGTACCTATGGCTTTGCCTTTGTACCTGCAAATTTACTCTTTTTATCCTTGGGTGTACTGTTAATGATGTATTTCAATAGTATTGGACAAGCCTTGCCTGACGTGCCAGACAATCTTATGTTACAGGCTGTTGCAGGCAGACAGTTGGGTACATTGGTTGTTATTCTGTTTACGATAGGTATTGTAGCAGCTTGCTTCTCTAGTGCAGACTCGGCCTTAACAGCCTTAACAACAACTTATTGTGTAGATATCTGTAATCGTCCAAAGGATGAAAAGTTACGCAAACAAGCACATATAGGCGTATCCATAGTGTTTATTTTATTTATCCTTATTTTCCGTTATGTCAACTCAACAAGTCTGATCGATGCAATTTATACTATCGCGTCTTATACCTACGGACCGCTCTTAGGTCTTTTTGCATTTGGCATGCTCACAAAGCGAACAGTGTATGATAGGTTGACGCCTTATATTGCAGTAGGGAGTCCACTGATTTGTTTTGCTTTAGACACAATTGTTTTCAAGACTACAGGTTACAAGTTTGGTTATGAGTTGTTGATGTTAAATGGATTGATTACATTTGCAGCCTGCTACTTACTTTCCGCAAGAAGAAATAGCTAAGGTGGTATAGTATAGAACTGATAAAAGATAAAAGGCAAAGAGCGTTAACCCTTTGCCTTTTATCTTTTTTATCTGTAAACTCATAAATAGCTTGCGTCTTTTGTAGATGAAAATTGTTGCAAGAAATCTATTCTATAGTAATGCCTCAATCTGTTTTGATATATTCTCAATGCTCTCAGTTGGTTCAAAGCGTGCCACTACCTGACCTTTTTTATTGATTAAGAACTTGGTGAAGTTCCATTTGATATCTGAGCTCTCTTTGTAATTGGGGTCAGCCTCAGAAAGCATCTTGTCAAGGATAGGGTAGAGCTTATGTGACTCATCCCAACCTGCGAAGCCCTTCTGTTCCTTTAAGAACTTGAAGAGAGGGTCAGCATCTTCGCCATTCA
Organism: Prevotella scopos JCM 17725; assembly: GCF_018127785.1. Taxonomy (NCBI): domain Bacteria; kingdom Pseudomonadati; phylum Bacteroidota; class Bacteroidia; order Bacteroidales; family Prevotellaceae; genus Prevotella; species Prevotella scopos. The sequence goes on along the minus strand of NZ_CP072389.1, from coordinate 617,771 downwards.
CCTTAACTTTCTTGAAACGTGGGAATTTTGTGCCGTATGTAAGTTTGCAGAACTCATGGATACTTTCATCTGTACCTGGTGCCTGCTGTCCAAATTGGTTGCAAGGGAAATCAAGTACTTCAAAACCTTGTGCATGGTACTTCTCATAGAGTGCTTCCAATTCCTCATAGGTTGGTGTAAAGCCACATTTTGTAGCTGTATTTACAATCAGCAGCACTTCATTAGAAAACTCTTTAAGTGAAAATGCTTTACCTTTTCTGTCTTTGACAGTGAATTCATAAACTGTTCTCATTTCTGTTTCTTATCTTCTCTTTATATAGTTTATTTGTATGATGCAAATGTACAAATTTTATTTGTTTCTTCCTTCATTGTTTAGGAGATTTTTAGTATTCACTTTCAATTGTAATAGATTGTTGAAGTTCACTCAATTAAGTTGATGATTTGTGAGGACAATCTTCTTTAATAGGGATTTCCCTATATTCAAATAGTATATTTACGCAATTAACATCTTATAATTTCTTTATTTTTGCATCAGATAATTAAGAGAGTATAAAAATTTAAATAGTTATGAATATGAAACGAATTACTAAATTATTCTTGGCACTTGCAATTGTTGCGAGTCCCTTTACATTGACAAGTTGTGATGATGACTATTGGGGCGAAAATGATTATTACAACAATAGTTTGGTAAATGAAGCGGTACATAATTATCTCGCTAAGTATCCAAATGGTTCAAGCTATTATACAGCTTATAACTGGTTTTATTTTTATTACCCTGAAGCAACAACCTCAGAGTTCTATGATTTCATGAATGCAGTAGGAAGTAATAGCTATTATAACTGGAACTATAATTATCGTCAGGACCAGAATGAACAGTTGAGCAGACTTGCACAGGAGGCACAAACACTAACTGGTGAATGGGCTGGTGATATGACTAACGAGTACACGGATGATAATACTGGTGAGCGTAAGCGTAGCTCTTTCCATGCGAATATGAAGTTCTTCCAGTATAGATCATCTGCTAATTCATTACAAGGAAATGGTGTTGAGATTGACACAGATGCAAGAGGCAATACGCAGACATTGGACTTCTCTTGGAAAGTCTTGGATAATGGAAGTATTGAAATAAAGTACTCAAAGAGTACAACTATCTTCATTCTTGATGCAAATTCTGTTAATGATAGCTTCCATTTAGGATATGATGAATCAAAGGGTTATGATACCTTCTTTGGTGTAGCACGTAGTACAAACACAACTGATGTTCTGCGTTTTGACCTTGCTCGTCAGAGACCAGCAAATGCAAAGGCAGAGAATGCATTGACAAGAGCTTCAAGTACAGCTTCCTTCGGTTCTGCTAAGGAAAATGATTATGAGAAGACTACTGCCGGCGCAGTAAATGGCTTACGTAAGAGATAACAAAAGCTAATTGCTTTTCTATTGCTTCATAGATCATTTAAATGGTTCCCACCAACAACAAAGTTGGTGGGATTTTTCTTTTAATAAATTGTCATCTAAAGACTATATTTAGTCAACATAAATACTGAATTAGTCTTAATCATATTTACGTTTTTAGAATTATATTGCTGATTTTCAGTCTTTTTTCGTAACTTTGCAACCTATTCTCCCCCTGAAAAGGGGAGAGAAACTTCATGATTTGATGATAGAAGATGAGGAGAATCATACAATTTCTCAAGGAGTGGACACTGCCGGTGGCAATAGCTACAGGTAGCTTTTTATATCTTGTTTTTGCCTTTATTCCAGCCTTGGATGGCGTAGCAAGTTTTTTTGCTCCTATCCTTGACGCAGCTCTTCCATTGTTTATGTTCCTCGTCTTATACGTTACCTTCTGCAAGGTAGATTTCCGTAAGTTGATTCCAGTGGGTTGGCATCTTTGGATAGCACTCTCTCAAGTGCTAATGGTTGCGGTTATTATTGGGGCAATTCTGTTTTTTCATGTCACAGGTGAATCGCTCATATTGCTTGAAGCTTTACTCACTTGTATTATTTGTCCTTGTGCCTCTGCAGCCGCAGTGGTTACACAGAAGTTAGGTGGAAACCTTGAGGAAATGACAACTTATACCTTCCTCTCCAACTTTCTATGTGCCTTGTTGATACCTGTCTGCTTTCCCTTGCTTGATGCTGAAGCGGATATAACTTTCTGGAGTGCCTTTGTTGCAATTCTTTATAAGGTGTGTCTGGTATTGGTAGTACCGATGATTTTGGCCTATATAACTAAACATTGGCACGCTTTATGTAGGTTCTATCAGTGGGTTATCAGTGTGAACAACCTTAGTTATTATCTTTGGGGATGTTCATTACTTATCGTTTCAGGCACAACAATAAAGAATATTGTTCATGCTGAGGTAGCTGTTAGCTTCCTTTTGTTGATAGCAATATTGGCCTTAGTGCTTTGCTTGATACAATTTGCCTTTGGCAGATATATTGGTCATTTCTTCTGCAGTACGATAAATGCGGGACAGGCTTTAGGGCAGAAGAATACTGCTTTTGCTATCTGGATAGCCTACACTTATCTGAATCCATTGTCAACTATGGGGCCAGGCTGCTACATCTTGTGGCAGAATATTATTAACAGCGTAGAGATATGGCGGTATGACCACACCATTCAACGCAAAAAATAAATAATTGTGAGAACAATGAAGTATTTTATAGTATTACTATTTCTTTCCCTCTTGTCACCTGCAGTTTCAGCGCAGGATGCTAATGGAATTAACGAGCATGATGTTGAATCAGCTAAATCAGTAGAGCCAGATGCAATGCCAGTAGCTGCTAAATCTCAAACAGCTTCAGCTTCAGTAGAAGAGATGGCAATGGAACCGCTGCCTACCTCGACAACCCGAGTGGCACAGGTAGCAGAAAGTCGTGACCAAGTAGTGCTTCTAATTGGAGATTCTATGGCTGATGGGCTTGGCGCACGATTTAATGACTATGCAGTAAAAAATGGTTTTAAGTTTCATTCAATCGTGTGGTATGGTAGTACAACACGTGATTGGGCAATAGCTGCCGACCTTCAATATCAGATAGAAAAGTTACGTCCTACATATATTATTATTAGTTTAGGTACCAATGACTTAGGTTATAAAGATTATAGTAGAAGAGAAACAGCAATCCAAACGATCCTGAGTCGTGTGGGTACAATACCATACGTGTGGATTGGACCTCTCCCTTGGAAGAAGATAAAGGATAGAACCATCGTTGATGTAATACGTGACTGTACGGGTGAAGGTCGCTTTTTCGATAGTAGTTCAGTTATTGCTTCACGTGCAGATGGCATACATCCAACGCGTCAGGGAGCTGCTCTATGGGTTGATAAGATTGTAGAGTGGATGGGTGAGCCGGAGTTGAATGCTAATCCGATAGAGATGGATAAGCCCGACTTCACTACACGTTTCAAGCATGATGAGAAACATGGCATGAACTATCATGGTCGTAGATAGTATTGATATTTGAAAACCATCTCCTTTATCTATGCTTTCAAATGTCTTTGGTTCTAAATCTCGAGTTCCGTCAAGACCCGCAGTTGCTTATGGATCGTATGCAAGGAATAAAAATACGATGAGATATTAGTAGGGTATTAGTTTCGAAAAACTAATACCCTACTAACATTAAGTAATCTTTAAATTATTGCTGTCCGATAAAAATAAACTGAAAGTTCTGTATCTCTTTACCCATCGGTGTTGCAGCCGTTTTACTTATCCATGGGCTTGGTTTTCAGTTTTAAACTGTAAGCATTATAAAATGTGCTTATTTTGACAAGGGAAGCCTTATAATAACCAAATAAATTAATGAAATCATAAGTTTAAGTCTATTTTATCTAATACAGATAACTCCTCAAAAGTTTTATCGGACACCAATATCTTTAAATCTTAGGCTATAATCTCTTTTCTTGTTTCTAAGCAATCAATTCTTTCTGTTGTTGAAGAGATTATAAATGATAATAGTGATACCTGTTAAGAAACATCTTCTTTGTTAGTATCGATATGAATTATTAGTCTTCAAAGGGAAGAAGTTCTGAATTTATTCATTGATATAAGAATGAATGGTGTTCGCCCATACCTCATAACCTTTATTCGTAAGATGCAATCCGTCGCGACAATAGGCAGGATGCATTGTCTTAGCTTGTGTTCCTAAAAGAGGATGATATAGATCGATAAAAACAAGTTTCTTATGTTTGCAATAGTCCTTTAATCTCTCATTTAGTTGAATTATCATATCCTCCTTACCTTTAAGTAGTTTCCATACACCTACATTCTCATTAAAAGGAAGAAGACTTTGTACATAAAGTTTAGTGTTTGGACATGTTTTTAGAATCGTATCAATGATACTAATGATACCTTGAAAAGAACGTTCAACAGACCACCCATGACTTAAATCATTTGTCCCACATTCAAAGAATATTTTGCTGGGGTGATAAGGTAAAATCTGATCTAAGCGTTTCGAGATACCTCGACTATCATCACCAATTATGCCTCTGTTGATAATCTTTCTCGCATTAGGAAAGAAACGATTCCAGTCCTTTCCATATTCAGAATGACTATCTCCTAACATGACAATAGCATTATCGGGTAATGGACCCTCTTGTTTGAACTGATTCACTTTGATTCTGTAATGTTTTGAGCCATGATATGTAACATCTTGAGCATGAATTGAGAGGGTAGTAAGTGTGAAAAAGAGGCTAAGTAATATTTTTTTCTTCATATAGATACTTTATAAAAGACGGAAATTATCAGGAATGAAAGTATATATCTGATTGATTCGAACTGCAAAAATAAGAAAAAAGACCGAGATTAAAAAGGAAAAGTCCGGTTATCTATTCCAAAAGAAGAGGATAGCCGGACTTTTAAATAAGAGGATTCTTAAATGATTGTAGCTTTTAATTACTCATGTGACGCAGTACTTTACTTAAATATGCTTGTGTCTTTGCTACGTTATATCGAATACCACCGCTCCATAAACGGATAGCCTTCTCTATACTGTTCAAAGGGTTGTAGAAACCTTGGATGATTACAAACATCTCTTTTGACTTTGTTGCATTAAAGCGATCAGAAAGTGAATAACGCTTGGTGCTACCTGTACTTCTTAGAATGTTATTACACTCTTTTACTAAAACTGGAGAAATCTGCAGAACTCCAACATAAGGACCATTCACGGCTGCAGGATTGCCCTTGCTTTCAATTTGAATGATTGCTCTCATTACTGGTTCCCAATCAAAACCATTTTTTTTGGCTGACACTTCAACATGTGAAGCGAAAATCATTAAGAAACAAATACTTACTACTTTTAAAATTCTCATCATTAATAATTTTCCGAAACCTTGGAAGAGTAAGTCAATAGAGCTACCCTCTACGGCGTGTTCCTATGTGAGAATGAGTTACCACCACGCCTCAGTTTCATGTTAACGTTGCAAAGTTACAAAAAATATTCCTGATATACAATACTTTAATATTTAAATCATAAAGTTAAGAATGAATCTTAGTGTGAAAAATGTTAGACTTTTGTAGTTCAAACTTTATGGAACCCCAATGTTTTTGCGGGGTGTACCATTTGTGGAATTAAAAAAGAATATATACCTTTGTGAAAGTTTTGTATCAATAAAAAACTCTTGTTTTAGTCATATTACGTAATATTTTTCTTTAAAAACATTCACGTTCACTCACATTAAGGAAAGGATGATAAAGCATAGACGTAGGCGCAAGAAGAGAATGCGTAATAAAAGCAACTTTTGGTGGTGGGTCGGTGCAGCATTGGCAGTACTGATTGTAGTTCTTATCATTGATCTTAAGCCATGGCATAAACGTCGTGCTGGGGATAGTGATCAATGGCCTTTTCGAGATATGACTAAGGGACCTTACACTAAAGACTTTGATGGAATTGACATATCCCGGCACCAAGGTAGGATTCATTGGGATGAATTGATGGAGGAGAATTCACAACTTAGCTTTGTTTATATTAAGGCGACCGAGGGTAGCTCTATTGTTGACCCATACTATAAGCGAAACTTAAAAGAGGCAAAGAAAAGAGGCTTATTAGCAGGTTCTTATCATTTCTTGACCTATAGAACATCAATGGAACGACAAGTGGAGAATTTCCTTGCTAACATTGATCTTGATCAGCAGGATTTATTATTGCTAGTCGATGTTGAGAAAGATGGTACGCGTAATTGGACGCGTGAAATTATTCAGAAGAATTTAGCCGAGTTTATTCGTCTTATTAAGGAACGAACGGGCCATTCTCCAATGATTTATACTAATGAAGCTTATTATCACCTGAACCTTTATCCAGAGTTTAATCGATATCATCTATTCATTGCAAACTATAACATACCTCCACAACTAGTTGATACAAAATATGATATATGGCAATCAAGTAAACGTGGAAGAGTTCGCGGAATATGGACTTACGTTGATGTAAATCAATTACGCAAAGGTGTTTCCGTTGATGACTTCAGGTTCCCGAGATGATAGGCTATATCAAACATATCAGCAATCAACAGCTATCTTATTGACGATACATATTTTTTCTGTACTTTTATAGGATAGTTTGTTTAAATTACTGAAGTCAATTATATTACGATATATGCTTGTGAACGCAACTAGTTTATTATTCTTAAGGAATAGAAGCGTACAGATACTATCATACAAAATATTATCACGGACAGCCTCCCTGTCTCCAGCATAGCCCATATCTATTTTTTCATCAGACGCTGTACGACTATCATAAGGCTTTACAACAATCATTGTGTCCCACGGTTTTTCTTTATATAACTCATGGACAGAAAAACAAGTGTTTGAATTCTTAATCCTTTGTATGTTCTCATTTAAATTTACCTCACGATAGGGAGTGTTGGCACACCAGGCAATTGCACCAATAAGGACGACAGAAAAGATGATTAGTAGTAGTGTCTTTTTTTTCATATAATTTTAGTTAACAGCCCCATTGTTTTATTCTATCAGAATAACATTGGTTTTAAGTTTTACTTGTCTAGTTTCTCTAGTAACTCCAGAAAAACCAGACAAGTGTAGATTTAATCAAAACATTGATTGTTATTAAGCCAAACCTTCAATCTGACCATTTACGATATCAATTTTTTCAGCTTGTGGTACCTTTGGTAAACCAGGCATACGCATAATTTCGCCAACAATAGCAACAATCATCTCTGAACCTCCATTGATAACAAAGTCGCGTATGGTAATATCAAAGTTTTTAGCAACGCCAACTTGTTTTGGATCTTCACTGAATGAGAATTGTGTTTTAGCAATGCATACAGGGAAACGATCCATTCCCCACGCTTTAATACGTGCAAGCTTATTCTTTGCTGACTTCTGAAGGATCACAGAGTGTGCGCCATAAATATTCTTGGCAATCTTGTTTACCTTATCTTCGATGCTATCATCATCTGAATAAACCATGTTGATTTCTTTTGCTCCATGTTTATCAATCGTTTCAACAACAAGACGAGCTAAGTCTTCAGCACCTTCACCGCCTTTCAAGAATACGTTGTTTTCTGCAAAACCAACACCCAACGTCTTACAATGTTCAGCGAGAAGAACTATTTCTTCCTCTGTATCGTCGCCATATCTGTTAAGTGTTACAATCACAGGCTGCCCAAAACGCTGCATGTTCTCAACATGACGATCAAGATTAGCAAAGCCATCAATAAGTGCCTGACGCTCCTGTTCGTGTGAAGCACCATCAACAAGTCCACCATGCATCTTCAGACCACGTAGAGTAGAAACAAGGACAGTGGCACGAGGATGTATATTTGCTTTACGACACTTGATGTCCATAAACTTCTCTGCACCGAGATCTGCACCGAAACCAGCTTCAGTAATAGCATAATCACTTAGCGACATTGCCATCTTCGTAGCAACCAAACTGTTACAGCCATGGGCTATGTTAGCAAATGGACCACCATGAACAAAGGCTGGTGTACCTTCAAGTGTCTGAACAAGGTTTGGTTTAATAGCATCCAATAAGAGAACTGTTATTGCTCCTGCAACACCAAGGTCACGTACTCTAAATGGTTTATCATCAAAGGTAATACCTAAAACCATATTCTCAATACGACGACGAAGGTCTTCTTCACTATCAGCAAGACATAGTGCTGCCATAATCTCACTAGCAGGTGTGATATCGAAGCCAGATTGTGTTGGCAAACCATCTGTTGTAGCTCCTAAGCCTGTAACAATGTTGCGTAGGCTACGATCATTCACGTCTAAGACGCGTTTCCAGAGAACCTGTTTTAATGCAAAACCTTCACTACGGTGCTGATAAATATAGTTGTCAAGCAAGGCTGCAATCATGTCATGTGCACTCGTAATGGCATGGAAGTCACCAGTAAAATGAAGGTTAATCTTCTCCATTGGTACAACCTGAGCATAGCCACCACCTGCAGCTCCACCTTTCATACCGAAACAAGGACCTAGACTAGGTTCGCGTAAGGCAAGGACAGAACGCTTACCTATACGATTTAAGGCCATTGATAAACCAATACTAACAGTCGTCTTTCCGATACCAGCTCGGGTAGGGGAGATTGAACTAACAAGAACAAGACGATTGTTGGCAACCTTCTCTTCATTAATTAATGAAAGAGGAACTTTCGCCATATACTTACCATAGTTCTCTAAAGCATCAGCTGGAATTCCTACCGTTGCTGCTACTTCCTCAATAGGCTTCATTTTACATGAGCGTGCAATTTCGATGTCAGATTTCATAGTTATTTTCTTTTTTAAAGTAATAATCGCAAAGATAAAAATAAAATCTGAATATAACCACATCTTAGGAAGAAAGTTTTTCGCTTTTAGTAACGTTTGATAAAGAAATAAGGTTCTAAGGGGTATCGTTTGGATAAAATGATCTCGATTGGTACATAAATAAGGTATAATAAAATCATCATGCTTTCTACTTTAGCATAATCTTTACCTTATCTTCGTACTAGGTTTGATGGGCTTAGTAGGAAAAAAAGTGGAGAAATAAGCATACAAAAGGTTAATGATAAAAAGTACTTTCTTATTTTGGAATAACAAGTATTCAAAAATAAGAAAAAAAATATCGCATAAAAACAAGATTAGTTTTATTTTAAGTTGCTGTCATTTTTAACATTTCACACATCTTTCTGAAATATAATAAGTTAAACACTTGTAATAAATGACAGGAGTGACAGGAACTTAAATTTATGAGTTATCTGGTAAAACAGAATCGGCTAATAGTTATAGACTTCTTCTTTTCCAAAACATGAAGTGATGAACGCAAGTCTCAAAACATCATTTGGCATCCAGAGAATAGAAGACACAGAGTTAAACGACACATCATGGAGGAGCCTATAGTGCAGAGACCGATAGTGCCATAGCATGCAAGTAACTGATAATTTTAAAAAATATATCTAACGAGTATTGTTTACCACTATTCTGGCTAGTAAGCAGCTTTAGTAGTTATCCTTTGTTTTACAATGGTTTACCCACAATATATCCTAAGTCATCAATGTATCATGATTAGTTTAGCTCTCCACACATGTGGTGCATACCCTCCGCACCACTTGTGTTGAGCCTCCGCACAACTAGTGCTAAGCCTCCGCACCAAAATTAAAGAATATCAGCAATACAACAAAAGATGGTTTACGTCTGTGTAAGATTGTTCTTTGCTCATTGCGTTCGATGACTCTGTAGTTCTAAATACAAGATATACTTTTATCTTTCTAATACCAGGCAACCTAAAAAAGGAAGTTTGCTCCCCAAATAAGTACTGCATAACGCAGCACTTTACCAGTTGTAATACTCAATACTGACAGGGCAATGTTAGCACGTGTGAGACCGAGCACAATAGTTATCGCACTACCCAAAATTGGAAGAAAAGCAAAGAATCCCATCCAAGCACCGCGTCCACCCATAAAACGATAAGCTCTATCTAAGGATGCTTGCTTCACATGGAAGTAACGCTCAAGCCATTCAAGCTTGCCTAATCTACCAAGGCCATAATTAAACATTCCACCTAGGACGTTACCAATACTTCCATAAATAAGTAATAAGACTGGATCTACTCCAGCAGCAAGCAACGCAAGCATTACAGCCTCGCTACTAAAAGGTAAGAAACTTCCTGCTAGGAATGCTGATAGAAACATTCCCCAATATCCATAATCTACGAGTAATTGTGTAAGAAAATCCATAAATTGAGTAAAGTAATGATAAGAGCAGAATAAGAAAGGATGAGGAATATCCAGTTGGTTATCCGTGAACGTGTCAGTGCAAAGAAATGTGCTATGAGTGGTGCTGTTGTAACCATCATAATACTCAGCAATGCATCATAGTGCTGAGGTTGGAGAATCAGAAAAACGATTGTTGCAAGATCAATAGATATGAAAACTTGGTAAAACAATCGTGTGCGTATGTTGTCATTACGCTTCTGATTAATAAAATGGAATATACCTATCACAGCACATGTCAACACGTATGATAATGTTATGATTTGATAACTATTCAATAACTTAAAATTGAATGGTTCAGCAAATACCGCAATCTTTGTAAAATGATTTAAGAGTATTGTTATGTCTCCTTTAACAGCAAGATATCCTGCATAAAACCAATAAGGAAGTATTATGCCAAGCAATGATGCAACGAAATTGCGAGGACTCATCGCAAGAATATTGGTGCGCATAACAATCCATAGAATAGGTAGGAAGTAGAGTGTTTGCACCCAAACAATACTCGACATTCCTATACAAAAGAAGGCGTAGAAAATCCAACCTGGCGCATGTGTGTCTTGATAGCATCGGAAAGCAAAGGTATAAAAGCCGACAAAGCCTAACATGATAATAGCCGCTTGGATAGAGGGGAACATGAAGACAGCCATGGTCGCAAAGACCAAGTATGAACATGAAACCATTCTACTGTAGATGCGAATAAGTGCATTGGCATTATTCAACTCCATCATAAGATAGCCTGACAACAAGAGGCAAATGCCCGGAACTATCACTGCATGATTATAAAAACCTGCAGCAATCCATACAAGAGCAGCCGCTGAGACAACGTATGCTTGTGTCCAGCGGCTTTCTGCTATTCGATTTTGAATGCGTTTTTGTTGCATAATAAATGATATATGGAAATCGCCATATTGGTTCTTCAGAACAAAATAGCTATTTCCTTTACTTTAAAGAGCCACGATCTATAAGTCTTGACCTATATCTCTTCTAAAGTATTTATCCTTAAATTCAATCTTCTGAGCTTCTGCGAAACTCTTTCTAAGTGCTTCTTCTTTATTCTCACCATAAGAAGACACAGCGATTACTCGACCGCCTGCAGTAACAACCTGACCATCTTTCAAAGCTGTACCACTATGGAAGATAACAGAATCTTCAACCTTGCCAAGTCCTGTGATTGGATAACCTTTTACATATTCCTCTGGATAGCCGCCACTGACAAGCATCACACATACTGCAGAACGTGAGTCAAACTCAATCTGTTTTTCATTGAGATTTCCTTCTGCAACACCTTCAAAAAGTTCAACTATATCACTCTTTAAACGTAACATGACACTCTCTGTCTCTGGGTCACCCATACGGCAGTTGTACTCAATAACCATTGGCTCACCAGCAACATTAATCAGTCCAAAGAAGATGAAACCTTTATAATCAATACCCTCTGCCTTTAACCCATTGATTGTTGGACGGATAATACGATCTTCTACCTTTGCCATCCACTCCTTTGTCGCAAATGGAACGGGAGTAACACTACCCATACCACCAGTATTCAAACCTGTATCATGTTCACCAATGCGCTTGTAATCTTTTGCTTCTGGTAATATCTTGTAATGAGTACCATCTGTAAGAACAAATACAGAACACTCTATACCAGACAGAAATTCTTCGATAACAACTTTAGCGGAAGCATTACCAAACATTCCTCCAAGCATTTCACGCAATTCTTTCTTAGCTTCTTCAAGCGTAGGAAGAATGAGAACACCCTTGCCAGCTGCCAAGCCATCAGCTTTTAAGACATAAGGAGCCTTGAGGGTTTCAAGAAATTTCAGTCCCTGCTCAATTGTTGTACCATCAAATGTCTCGTATGCAGCTGTCGGAATGTTATGGCGTTTCATGAAAACTTTGGCAAAGTCCTTTGAGCCTTCCAGAACTGCACCAGCTTTTGAAGGACCAATGACCGGGATGTTAGCTGTGCGGCTATCTTCCTTAAAGCTGTCATAAATCCCATTCACCAACGGGTCTTCTGGACCCACAACAACCATCTCAACCTTCTCTTCAACAACGAAGTCCTTCAGTTTACTAAAGTCGTTCACTCCAATCGCAACATTCTCGCCAACTGCACTTGTACCAGCATTACCAGGTGCGATGAAGAGTTTACAACACTTTGCGCTCTGTGCAATTTTCCATGCTAAGGCGTGTTCACGACCGCCACTGCCTAAAAGTAATATTCTCATAAAGCTTAGCCCAAGCCCCTCCTATGAAAGGAGGGGGTACAGACTTACTGTACGTGGGTATTTATTAATTGTTAGATGCGATTAAAAAGTAATGTTAAAGCGTACGCTCAAATGATTAAACAAACGCTATTTGATAGGCTTAAGATAATCCTCAAAGTACTGTGTAATACGTTCATGTAAGTGTACACTCTGATGTCCTCGCATGTTATGTGGCTCACCAGGATAAACGAAAAAGTCAGGTTGTGTACCAGCTGCTATACAAGCCTTCAAGAACGAATAAGAATTTTGAGGAACAACAACAGGGTCGTTTAATCCTGTGATAATCTGAAGTTTACCCTTGAGGTTCTTTGCTTTTGTTAGAAGTGATGTCTGAGCATATCCTTCTGGATTAGTTTGTGGAGTATCCATATAACGCTCACCATACATAGCCTCATACCATTTCCAGTCAATAACAGGACCACCAGCAACGCCAACTTTAAAAACGTCAGGATAATTAGTAATCAATGAAGTAGTCATGAAACCACCAAATGACCATCCATGCACACCTATACGATTCTGATCAACGTATGGAAGAGACATTAAGTATTTAACACCTTCCATCTGGTCTTTCATTTCTTCTTGACCAAGATGACGGAATGTAGCCTGCTCAAAGTCCTTACCGCGATTATCACTACCACGGTTGTCTAGGATGAATAGTAGATAGCCTTTCTGTGCCATATAAGTCTCCCAGCCACGTGATCCCCAGTTCCATGATGCCTCAACATTATGAGCATGAGGACCTCCATATACATAGATAATCGTTGGATACTTCTTATTAGGATCAAAGTTGACAGGCTTCACCATGCGCCAATAAAGATCCGTCTTACCATCTGCAGCCTTTATCGTACCATTTGAAAATTCAGGAACTGTATAGCCTACCCAAGGATTAGCAGAAGTGAAGTAATCATGTCGTTGTGGCTTACCAATTAAACTAATAATTTCATATTTGTGAGGTACAGATGGCTCACTGTAACTATCCATAATAGCATTGCCATCTTGACTTAATTTTGGATAGTGATAACCACGACCATTATCAAGAAGTGTGCGCTTTCCTGAAGCTACATTTACAATCCATGCATTGCGCTGAATAGGGTTACACTCGTTAGAGACATAAACAATACTCTTCTGCTTATTATTGAAGCCGAGAACATCCATCACAAGCCATTTGCCACTCGTAATCTGCTTTAGCTGTCGTCCATCCTTGTTAAAGAGATATAGATGATTATAACCATCTTTCTGACTCTGCATGATGAACTCATTGCTGTTCCATGGTAAGAACTGGATAGGATGACATGGCTCCACATATTTTGCGTCCGTCTCACGATAAAGCTCCTTCAGTTTAGCTCCCGTTGCAGCATCATAAGAAACCAATCGACAGTCATTCTGATCGCGGTTAAGTTCAAACATGTAGATAGTCTTCTCATCAAGACTCCATGCGATGTTAGTAAAATAACGATCAGTTGGGTCACCTGCCTGAAGATACATGGTCTTACCGCTTGCAAGATCATATACACCCACGGTTACTTTATGAGAAGTTTCACCTGTCATAGGATATTTTATGATATCAGCCTTGGCAACACGTGACTCACCCTTTTTAGGCTCCCAATCCAACTCAGGAACATCAATCAGAGGATAATCAGCAACCATGCTTTGGTCCATACGATAGAAAGCTAGACGATTTCCCCTAGGACTCCAATAAAGTCCACCATTAATACCAAACTCATCTCGGTGTACGCTCTGACCATAAACAATATTCTTAGAACCATCTGTTGTCAACTGCTTTTGAATTCCTTTAGCATCTGTAACGAATAATTGATAATCCTTTACAAAAGCTGTTGCACCAGATACTTTATTCCAATCATAAGCCTGAAGACCTGCAGGGCGATTCAATCGTTGTTCTAATTTATGCTCCTTAAAGTTAACATAAAGGTCCTCGTTACCATTCTGAATCATCACAATAGGACTGTCAGCGTATGGGAACTCAGCACCATAGAGATGACGAACAACCTTATCTGAGGCTGATAAGCCCGTCCATTTATTGATATCATCCAGTGTGAAGAGTATCGTCTCTTTACCCGTTTTTGGGTCAACCAACGAACAGTTGTTAAGATCTTGACGAACTAAATTCCCTCCCCACCACGTAAGATAACGTGCCTCAGGGCGCATGTTGTAGAAGTTCTTACCACCAAAGTTCAAATCTTCAAGTGTAAACTGCTTTTGTGCCATACTCTCAGTAGGACATAAAAGTCCTGTGAAGGCACAAAACCCCACAAGACCAATAAATGTTTTAATCTTCATTTTTATATGTGTTTTTACCACGGAATCCTCCGCGCTTGTTAGATTTATCATATCGTTTACCGCCAAACTTATGATCATCCTCTCTGAACGGACGTCTGCGATCATCGTCTCCGCGTCTGAAAGAACGTTTACGGTCTTCTACATCTCTGTCAAAACGAGGACGACGCTCACGTTCTTCACGGAACTTACCACCACTAAATTTGTTACGTTCTAAGCTATGAAAAGTAAATGAACGAATATCAGCTTCTGCATTCTCCTCGTTTTCATCAAGACGTTTCTTAAATTCACGATCTTTCTTAAAACGATGTTTCTGAGCCATCTCACGCTTTTCTTCTTCGGTCTTTACGACACCACCTTCATGTCTAAAGTTACTCATTTTACCATCAAACATCTGGTAACGACGGAATTCACACTCTAAAGAGCCATTATATACAGGTATCTTAATACTTGGTTTTAAACCTATCTGGCGGAAACACTCCTCGCGATAAGACAAAATCCAAGCTTCATTTCCCATAAACTGATGCTTCAATCGTTCACCGATCATCTTATAGGTTCCCAGCAAGTTGGGTGTAGAAATACGCTCTCCGTAAGGAGGATTCATCACAATGACACTCTTTTCTTTTGGTTGTGTGAAATCCTTGAAATCCTGTTGTTCGATAGTTATATATCGAGAAAAACCAGCTGCTGCAACATTCATACGAGCTGTATTAACAGCCTTCATATCAGTATCGTAACCATAAATATGGTGTGTGAACTCACGTTCTTGTGAATCATCATTATATATTGCGTCGAACAATTCCTGATCAAAATCAGGCCATTTCTCGAATGCAAACTCCTTACGGAATACACCTGGAGAAATGTTACGAGCGATAAGAGCCGCCTCAATAGGTAATGTACCAGAACCACACATAGGGTCAATGAAGTCTGTCTCACCTTTCCAGCCCGTCATCAGAATCATTCCTGCAGCCAAGACCTCGTTCAATGGGGCTTCTACGCTCTCTTGGCGATAGCCTCGACGATGCAGTGACTCACCACTTGAGTCCAAGGACAGTGTTGCATCATCTTCTGCTACATGAATATTCAAACGAATATCTGGATTGCTGACAGAGATGTTTGGGCGAGTGCCAGTACGTTCACGGAACTGATCAACGATAGCATCTTTTACTTTGTATGTAACAAAACGTGAATTTGTGAACTCTTCTGAATAAACAACTGAATCAACAGAGAAGGTCTTACCTTGAAGAATATACTTACTCCAGTCAATCTTCATCACCTCCTCATACATATCTTCAGCACTCTTCGCCTTGAAGTGTGCGATAGGTTTAAGGATACGAATAGCTGTGTGTAATTGGAAATTTGCACGATACATCATTTCCTTGTCACCAGTGAAGGAAACCATACGGCGACCTATCTGTACGTTGTTGGCACCTAACTGCGTTAGCTCTTTTGCTAATACTTGTTCCAAACCCATGAAGGTTTTGGCGATGAGTTCAAATTCTTGCATTTATGTATTAAGTATTTTATTTGCGATATTAAATGATTCTTGGTTTGGAAGTTTATATTCCATCACCATATTCAAAGTCGGTATCGAGGATATCTGTTTTACTTTGTTTGTATTTCTTTGACTGTGGACGCATGTCTCGTGTAACCCACACGTTGGCTCCGATTACACAACCTTTCCCAATGGTTATACGTCCAAGAATGGTTGCATTGGCATAAACAACGACGTAATCTTTTAAGATTGGGTGACGTGCAATTCCTTTTATAGGTTTGCCATCTTTGTCGAGCGGGAAGCTTTTAGCTCCTAATGTCACACCTTGATAGAGTTTCACATGATTGCCTATAATACAAGTAGCACCTATGACAACACCAGTGCCATGGTCAATGGTGAAGTGTGAACCAATGGTTGCTGCGGGATGGATATCAATTCCTGTCTCGGAATGTGCCATCTCAGTAATCATACGAGGAATGAGTGGTACATTCTCTAATGCTAACTCATGTGCCAAACGATAGTTTATTACAGCTTTGAGTGCTGGGTAACATGAGATAACTTCACCGATGTTAGCAGCTGCAGGATCACCATCAAAGGCTGCTTGTATATCAGTTGAGAGTATAGTACGCAATTTCGGGAACTTTGCTATGACACGAACTACTATTTTTTCGGCTTCCACATTCAAACAACGACGGGTATTTTCTGCATGCGGACAATGGCAATCTGTGTCGAAACATAATCCAGCCATTATCTGCCTATAGAGCAGTTTTTGAAGTCGTTCAATATTTACGCCGATCTGGTATTTAATCGTCTCACAATTAACAGACGACCGACCAAAAAAGCCAGGGAAAAGAATGGAACGTGAGAGCATTATAATCTCTTCTAATTCAACAGCTGATGGCAATGGATCACCATCACGATGCTCATGAAAAATGCCTTGCAATGCGTTTAAATCAGAAAGCTCATCAATCGTTTGTATGAGCTGCTGAGTGATGTCCTGTTTACTCATTGATGCTATTTCGAGATATAATTATGTTGCAAAGATAATGATTATTATCGGATTTTTATGGGTTTGTTCAAGAAAAATATGCTAATTTTGCAGCGCTTTTCAAGCATAATAATAGGATAATATAGATTCTAGTTGAATCTCAATCAAAATGTTTCAAATTTATATATAATGAAATCCAATATATTTCAACGTTTCATTTACATTATTCTTTTATCAGCTATTTGCGTAATAGCTTATGCATCAAAAACTTCACATAAATCTTCTAAAAGTGTAAAACGTCAATATGATGGTATTGATGTGTCGCATCATCAAGGAAACATTGATTGGAAAGAAGTGGCAAAAGACAAACATATTAGGTTTGTATATATCAAGGCAACGCAAGGAACAAGCGTTAAAGACAATAACTACGAACGTAACATCAAGGCTGCGCACCGACAAGGTTTGCGTTGCGGTTCATATCATTACCTCTCATGCCTTACGTCAATTCGTTCTCAATTTCGCAATTTTCAGCAAGCGATGAAAGGACACAAACAAGACTTGATTCCGATGATTGACATAGAACGAGAAGGAGTGAAATGTTGGAGTAAGAAGCAAGTTCAAGATAGCGTCGCCTTATTTGCGAAATTGATAAAAAATAAGTATGGCAAGAAACCACTTATTTATTCTCATGTCAACTTCTACAATTCTCATCTTAGTCCTCGTTTTAATAAGCATTTCCTTTTCCTAAGCAGATATAGTTCTGTGCGTCCTTCTATCAAAGGGGTAGGGCGACATAATATTTGGCAGTACTCTGATCGTGGAAAAATACGTGGCATCCGTGGACATGTTGACCTCGATTGTTTCATGTCAGGCACATCACTTGCGGATATCCGTCTGTAGTTATTTACAAATCTTTAGGGTAGTTGCAAATGAAATATAAACTCGACAAAGGATATGTTAAGCAAATAATTTATTTGTACTTTTGTAACTCGTTAAACTTAGCTCACCAAATCTGCTCTTTTTAGCAGGAAGAGCAAGAGCATAAAATAGCCCTAAAAGAAGAAAATATCAACAGCTTTTTGAGATATAAATTCTCTAAACTAATGGCAAATATTACATCAATAAAGAATTTAATAAATATGTATAAAATAACTATAAACAAGACTATTATGTTTTTTCGTACTATAGCTTTTTTACTACTACTTTTTACAATGAGTAGTGTACAAGCACAAGAATTTTACGAAGAACCACTATTAACATTCCGTCCACTGCTTCAAGAACTTGGAACAAAATTAATGCAAGGTAAGAAGGGTAGCATTGTTGCAATAGATCCAGCTACGGGAGAAGTACTCTGTATGGTGACAAATTCACCTACAGGTTCGAATGACGCCCTGGCCATTGCAACAGCCTATCCTCCTGGTTCTGCAATTAAACCAGCACAAGCACTGACCTTCCTCGCTGAAGGAATCGTTAAGCCTGAAACAAAGGTTGCTTGTCATGATGGCTTTCGTGATGGAAATATAAAGGTTAAATGCCATCCTCACTACTCTCCCGAAGCATTACGTGGTGCTATTGCAGTATCTTGCAACACCTGGTTTCTGAAATCATATCTTTCCATGTTAGGTAATATAGATAAATATGGTTCAAAGGAAAAAGCTGTAACAACTTGGTGGGAATACATTACGAGTATGGGACTTGGTGGTCCATTAGGTATTGATATGGCTGGAGAAAAGGGTGGTTTAGTTGCAAATGTGAACTATCTATCACGTCGTTATAAAAATAACTGGAGTCCAAAGACTATTATGTGGGCTGGTATGGGTCAAGGAGATATCACTGCCACACCTTTACAATTATGTAATTTAGCTGCATCGATAGCCAACCGTGGTTTCTTCTTTACACCCCACATTCATAAGAACGTAGATTGGTCACCTCTACCTTCACGTTTCTTGACTCCTCATCATACAAAAGTCCCTCCCTATATATATACAAGCGTGATAGAAGGTATGCGACTCGCAGTAACAAAAGGAACTGCAACCATTCTTAATGGAACAAGCTATCCAGTTTGCGGTAAGACAGGTACAGCCGAGAACGCAGGTAAAGACCATTCTGTCTTCATCGGTTTTGCACCAATGAATGAGCCTAAGATTGCCATTTCTGTATATATTGAGCATGGAGGTTTTGGTGCTGATGCAGCTGCTCCAATAGCTGGGTTGATGATGGAAAAGTATCTTAAAGGAAAACTAAGTCCAAAATCTAAAGCTTTGTCGAAACGTATTGAACGAGTGAATACAATGGACTAATAACCAATGTATAGCACTCAGACAATTCTGTTCAGATATCCTTTATCTAGCGTTAAGTTTCATCACGTTTGGTGCTAAGCACCCGCACATACTGTGCGAAGCCTCTGCACCATTGGTGCGGGGCATGTGCACAACAGCTAAAGATGGTATATTGGGGATCGAAGTTTTCTCCCTAGAAACCTTTGATACTTTCTTTATGGTGATAAGGTAGGCATTGAGCCTCCTCCAACGAATGATTGCATATTACAAGAAACAATGAAAGCATAGATAAAATAACAAGGCATCCCTCAACAAATGTATCTCATATTTGCAGGGGATGCCTCAATTTATCTCTAAGTTTCTTTATGCTCTTAAAGATTTTAATAGCTTACAATAGTCCAACTATCCATAAATAGTCCAATACCTGACAACGCAATATAATATCTTTCTTGTTTTAGCACACTTGTTATTCAAAAGTTGAAAGCCCTTTTTATCATTAGCTTTTTGTGTATCTATTTCCCACCCTTTTCCTACTGCGATAAAAATACATATAATGGAATTACAACGAATAAACAAGCCCCATTCTCCACCACAATAGTATGATAGAGAAGGGGGCTGAACTATTAGATAATTTTATATCCTCACTACTTCTTTAACACCCTTGACAGTTCTTAGTTTCTTAATGAGCATATTCAACTTTGAATTATCATCAAGCAGAACAACAAGGTTGCCAGAGAAAAGACCATCATGCGAATCGATATTAATAGAACGCATTACTATCTTCTCATCTTTTGAAATGATATTCGAAATGTTACTCACAATACCGATATCATCATTACCTATGACACGAAGTGTAATTGCATACTGAGAAGTTCCCTTGCCGCTCCAACGTGCTTTAACAACTCTATAGCCAAAACGTTTACGCATCTCTGGTGCATTAGGACAATCCTCACGATGAATCTTGATTCCGCCACTAACTGTCACAAAGCCAAAGACAGGATCACCATAGATAGGGTGGCAACACTTTGCAAGAGAGAAGTCTAATCCTTTGAGATTTTTGTCGATAACAAGGACGTCATCATTATTCTTTATATATTCTGTTGTATGACTTTCAAACTCGAAGTTTTCTGCACTTTCAGCCTCTTTAGGTTGATTGAGGTTATGAACATGGTTGTAGGCCTTCTGATATTCCTCAATAACATGGTTTGGATCAAGCTTCTCGTCAGCAATCTGTTTATAGAATTCAGAAACTTCCTTGAAGCCTAACTTACGAATGAGATAGCCCATTGTAGAATCTTCTATCTCAATTTTCTTGTTCTTAAACCTTCGTTCGAGCAATTCCTTGGCATAAAGACCATCCTTTATCTGAGTTTCTTTCAATGCAAGACGTATCTTTGCTTTTGCACGTGATGACTTACAGATATTCAGCCAATCACGATTAGGCTTTTGCGTTGTTGAAGTTAAAATCTCAACAGAATCACCACTATGTAACTCGGTACGGAAGGAAACATTCTTACCATTGATTTTTCCTCCGACACATTGATTTCCTATCTTTGAGTGAATGTGATAAGCAAAGTCGAGAACTGTTACACCTTTTGGGAACTTTAATAAGTCGCCTTTTGGTGTGAAGACATAAATCTCCTTTTCATAAAGGTCAGACTTGAACTGATCCATTACTTCCAGGTTATTACCGGCCTCGAGTGCTGAACGAATAGAAGCTAACCAGTTATCCATACCGCCTTCAGCCTTTACGCCTTTATATCTCCAGTGTGCTGCAAGTCCATGTTCGGCAATCTCATCCATACGCTCTGTACGAATTTGCACTTCTACCCACTTCTTGTCAGGACCAAGTACGGTGATGTGAAGACATTCGTATCCATTAGACTTTGGAACAGAGAGCCAGTCACGTAGTCGTTTTGGATTTGGCTGATACATATCGGTTACAATAGAATATGCCTGCCAACATTGCATCTTCTCCTTATCTTCTGGTGAATCGAGAATGATACGGATGGCAAAGAGGTCATAAATACCTTCAAAGGCACATTTTTGCTTCTTCATCTTCTGCCAGATAGAATGAATTGACTTTGTTCTGCCTTTTATATGGAATTTAAGACCAGCTGTCTTAAGTTGTTCGCTAACAGGATTGATAAAACTGCTGATATAAGCATCACGAACCTTCTTTGTAGCGTTTAACTTATCCTTTATATGATAGTAAGCATCGTGTTCAAGATACTTCAAGGATAGGTCTTCTAACTCGCTCTTTAACTGATATAAACCTAACTTATGAGCTAAAGGTGCATAAAGATAGCTTGCTTCCTCAGACACTTTTCGTTGTGCCTCCTTATTCTCAACATCACGAATTTGCCGCATAAGATTGACACGATCAGCTATCATAATCAAAATGACTCGCATGTCTTCGGCGAAAGACAGGAGAAGGTTTCTGAAGTTTTCAGTTTCGATAACTGGAGTCTTTTGATAAAGTATCTGAACGCGTATAAGCCCATGGATAATCTTTGACACACCCTCGCCATATGCCTTACTAATGTTCTCAAGTGTGAGAATTCCTTCCTGAACACTCTGATACAGGAGAATTGCAACAACTGAATCACGATTTAAACCGATATCCTTTACAGCAATCGCTGCTGTCTGCAATGAGCAGAGGATTGGGTTTAAACCGAATACATTACGATGGATGTTGTTATCTGATACAACCTTATTCAGATGTTCGCGCAATTTAGGAAGATCTGTCCCATAAAACGTTTGCCCAAGTGTTTCTTTAAAACCTTCAAATATCTGTTCAGATAATTCTCTTTCTTTATCCGTATAAATGAATTTCTCTTCCATAGGCATAATAAATAACTATTATTCAAAGGCAAAGATACAAAGAAAATTGATATAATTAAGAATTAATGTATCAAATAACTTCTTTATTTCGCTTTAATTCGTTATTTTTGCAGATAAAATACAATCTTTTTAACACCTTACCATTATGTTAAAGGAACAAGACCTAAAACAAATTCACGACAAAGGAATCAGTGAAGAACAGATTAATAGGCAATTGGAAGATTTTAAAAAAGGCTTCCCTTATTTGAAACTTGAAGGTGCGGCAACACCTAAGAAAGGTGTCATAGTACTTGATAAAGAAGCATGCGAGGATGCCTGTCATAAATGGCAACATTATCAGACAGAGGGACACAAGGTTGTTAAGTTTGTTCCAGCGTCTGGTGCAGCAAGTCGTATGTTCAAAGATCTCTTTGCTTTCCTTAATGGAAATAACGAAGTTCCAGTAAGTGATTTTGAAAAAGAGTTCTTCTCTAAGATCCACAGGTTTGCCTTTTTTGACGAATTATCAGAAAAATGTAAACAGTTAGAAGGTAAGAGTGTAGATGAACTGGTGGCTAATGGGCAATACAAAGCCGTTGTTGCAACGCTACTGAATAAGGAAGGAATGAATTACGGACAGCTCCCTAAGGGTTTGCTATTGTTCCATTCTTATAACGATGGAGAACGCACTCCAATGGAAGAACACTTGGTTGAAGCAGCTCGATATGCAGAAAGTAATAAACAGGCTCACGTTCATTTCACCGTTTCACACGAGCACTTACAATTATTTAAACAAAAGGTAACTGATAAACAAGCTAAATATGAAGCTAAGTTTGGAGTGAAGTTTGATATTTCCTTCTCA
This sequence comes from Prevotella scopos JCM 17725, assembly GCF_018127785.1. Classification (NCBI taxonomy): domain Bacteria; kingdom Pseudomonadati; phylum Bacteroidota; class Bacteroidia; order Bacteroidales; family Prevotellaceae; genus Prevotella; species Prevotella scopos. The sequence continues at coordinate 594,546 of NZ_CP072389.1, read as the reverse complement.
GAACAAAAGCCTAGCACAGATACAATAGCAGTAAACCTTGACAACACACCTTTCCGTAATGAAGATGACTCGTTATTGTTCCGCCCAGGTGGTCATGGAGCCTTGATAGAGAATTTGAATGACTTAGAGGCAGATATTGTATTTATCAAGAATATTGATAACGTGGTGCCAGACAGTTTGAAGGAAGATACCATCATTTGGAAAATGATCATTGCGGGTAAACTAGTTGCTTTACAAGAGCGTACCTTCGCTTATCTTCGTAAATTGCAGAAGGGTGGTTGTTCACATACAGAACAGGAAGAAATGCTAAACTTCTTGCAGAACGAACTTTCTTGCGAAAAGCATGATGTTGTATCCCTTGATGATGCAGCACTCGCAGAATATTTATACAAGAAATTAAACAGGCCAATGCGTGTATGTGGTATGGTGAAGAATGTAGGTGAACCTGGTGGTGGTCCTTTTCTTGCCTATAACCATGATGCCACAGTAAGTCTTCAAATTCTTGAGAGTTCGCAGATTGATAAGAATGATGAAGCATCAATGAAGATGTTTACAGAAGGAACCCACTTCAATCCTGTTGACCTTGTTTGCGCCATCAAGGATTATATGGGAAATGCTTTTGACTTGACAAAATATGTTGATAAATCTACAGGTTTTATAAGCTCTAAATCTAAGAATGGCCATGAACTCAAAGCCTTAGAACTTCCAGGTTTATGGAACGGTGCTATGAGCGATTGGAATACAATCTTTATCGAAGTACCACTCGATACTTTCAATCCTGTAAAGACAGTCAATGATCTTCTACGTGAACAGCATCAGTAAAGTTAATAATATAACAAGTAATTAAATCATAATATAAAATACTCCCAGACATTAGGAATTCATTCTCATTGTCTAGGAGTATTTAATATCTAAAACAGAGCCATATATGTATCTTACCAGCAAAGGACGACTTTAATATATGCTGCCTTAATTCTCTTTACTAAAAGAATATTAAAAAAGATAAGTTATTTTCTTGTAAGGTTCAAATAAAAATTATACCTTTGCGCCACAAAAAGATATCATTCAATGATGTTTCACCTTATGAAACATCCACACAATCAAAGAAATTTTCGATACATATTTATATGTTAAGCAAAGAAGAATTATTAGAGAAAGGAGTTTCAGAGCTTGAAGCTATTGCTCAGAGCACTGGGGCTGTTTATTCACCTGGAGATGATAAAGACAAGCTCGTTTATGCTATTCTTGACCGCCAAGCGGAAGAAGCAGGTACAGCACATCCTTTAGAGTCCAAGCGGAAGCGTACCAGAATAGCACGAAAAGATACTGACCGAGTATATTCAGTTCATGGTGATGAGGGAGAAAACTTCGACGTGCAAAAGAACAAAAATACGGCCACAGCTCAACAATCACTTTTTAAAGAGTTACCACAAACGAAGGTAGAACAGAATGACGAGAAATCACCAGAAGAGATATTAGCATCTATCCCTAAACATCGTGGCCGTAAATCTAAAGCTGAGCTAGAAGCCATTGCTGCCGCAGAAGCTGCAATAAAGGCAAAAGAAGCAGAGCAGAAAAATACAGAAAAGATGAAAGAGGAGGAGAAAGAAGAGAAGTTAGAGCCTTCTACATCTGAAGATTTTATTCCAGAAGATCAATTCTCTAACGTAACTCCGCAAGATGAGGGTGAAGATAAAGAAGAATTGTTAGCACGTCTTCAAGAAAAAGTAAACGCACATAACATGAATATGGAAGCTGCTGGTTACTCAGAACTTCCTGATGGTATATGGCCGGGAGACCCTGGAGATGGTACCGATTTCATTCCTATAGTAGATTTGCCGATAGAGGATCAAGGTATTGTACCAAACTATGACATGTTTGATCAGCCTACAACACCTGCACACCTGCCATCAACTCCTATCTATGAGAATGCTCCTGTTGTAAACAATGCCAACTATGATTTCTCTGACATTATCAAGGCTAATGGTGTTCTTGAAGTAATGCCTGATGGTTATGGTTTCTTACGTTCAAGTGATTATAACTACTTATCATCACCTGATGATGTTTATATAGCAAACAATCAGATTAAGCAATATGGCTTAAAAACTGGTGATGTTGTGGAATGCCACGTACGCCCACCACATGAGGGAGAGAAGTATTTCCCACTGACAAGCATTGATAAGATTAATGGTCGTAATCCTTCTGAGGTACGTGATCGTATTCCTTTTGAACACCTTACACCACTTTTCCCTGATGAGAAGTTTACGCTATGTGGTGACCCTCGTACAACAAATCTTTCAACACGTATCGTTGACCTATTTTCACCAATCGGAAAGGGACAGCGTGCATTGATTGTTGCACAACCTAAAACAGGTAAGACTATCTTGATGAAGGATATCGCAAATGCTATTGCTGCCAACCATCCTGAGGCTTACTTGATGATGTTGTTGATTGATGAGCGCCCAGAGGAGGTTACGGATATGGCACGTACTGTAAATGCAGAAGTTATTGCTTCTACATTTGACGAACCTGCAGAACGCCACGTGAAAATTGCTGGTATTGTATTAGAGAAGGCTAAACGTATGGTTGAATGCGGTCACGATGTTGTTATTTTCCTTGATTCTATTACTCGTTTGGCACGCGCTTACAACACGGTTGCACCTGCATCTGGTAAGGTGTTGACAGGTGGTGTTGATGCCAATGCCTTGCAGAAGCCAAAGCGTTTCTTCGGTGCTGCACGTAATATTGAGGGTGGTGGTTCTCTTACCATCATTGCAACAGCCTTAATCGATACAGGCTCTAAGATGGATGAAGTTATCTTCGAGGAATTCAAGGGTACAGGTAATATGGAGTTGCAGCTTGATCGCAGCTTAAGCAATAAGCGTATCTACCCAGCTGTCAACTTGGTTGCATCAAGTACTCGTCGCGATGATCTCTTACAAGATCGTACAACACTTGATCGTATGTGGATTCTCCGTAAGTATATTGCTGATATGAATTCTATTGAAGCTATGAACTCTATTCACGACCGTATGAGACGTACTGAGAACAATGAAGAATTTTTATTGTCAATGAATGACTAGTTAAGACTTAAAGTCCTGCATGCTTTTCCTTCCAATGAAAGGAATAGTGGGTATTAAAATAAAAAAAGTGTATTAAAGGATTGGTTCAGTTTTGCATCTACCTTTAATACACTTTTTATATCTACAGACCATCTCAGAAGGCGATGGACATCAAGAATTTTTATACTGCTTATTTTTTGATAAATCTTACATTTGCATAACCAACAAGCTTATCGGTACGACCACTTTGTGGACGGAAATAAACGAGCGATTGATAGCTATTCTCTGTTTGATAATGACTTTTATCTATTCTAAACGAAGAGAGTTTACCTTGTCCGTCTGCTGCAAGAAATTGATAGTTATAATAGCCAAACTTCAATGGAACTACAGCCTCATAATATCCACCGGCTGCATTATAGATCATTTCATAAGCTGGAAGTAATCGATTGTACGTCCAATCTCCATTCAAAAATATTCTGTAAGGGTAGGGAGAAGGTGTATTTAATCGAAAGTGAGTCAGCATATAGTCGCTTGTTGTGTTAATCTCTACATTATCTGAATTTCGTATTAAGAATGCACCATCTGCATCTTCATCATAAAGATAGTTCAATATGGGTGCTGTTGGAAATAGATAAGCATGATAATTGTTACCATCCCAACCAATCTTGTCAACTCCCATGGAAGCTATATCGGTTGAGAGTATCTCGAACTTTCTATATTCATTCCCTGCCCAAAATATATAATCTTGATTGTGTGACCAACGCAAACTATTAGACATGACATATTGTGGTTTACTATTCCAACGAGCATCGAGCCAGTTACGATTTTGCAAAATTACAGTTTTTATTTGCTGATAAGGATTCGTTACAACGTAGTTTCCAAAATCAAGAAGCATTTCTACCTGTTGTTGTTCGCCGTTAATAGACTGATCAGTTTGCGTTGTTATGTTCAATCTAACCCCCATAGAATTCTCAGCAGGTTCCACAAGCATAAAGCAAGCAGTAAGCAAAGGATGATTAGTATCGTCATCGTCATATACAGAGAGACGATAATTCCCAGACAACTTTGGGCGACACTTATCATTGGGAATATCTAAATGATAATGTGTATATAGTGTGTTTGTAAGTGTTGATTCCTTTACGTCATCTATTGTATTTCCAGAAATGAACCCATCGACAACATCACTATCGAAAAGTCCAACAGAAGGTTTCCAGTCTGCTTCACAATGTTCTAGTCGATAGGTCAAACGACGATAAGTATGAGATAGGTCATCAAAGTCTATACTAATCTTACCGGAATTTAGTTCCATGATGGGTAAATCCATCCATCTTTTATTTGCTATTACCTGCAAAGAACGAAAGTTATCATCATGGATTTCATGCCGTTGAGCATATACTGAACAGGGAAAAAGGAAAAATATAATATAGATGAAAATAAAGTAAACTCTTTTCATTCTTCTTTGCTTAATAAATCTTTAAGGAAGTTGTCGAGGTCGCTATCTAAACCATGCATCAAATCATCGTTTATGATAACAATATCGTCATCAACAAGATAAAGTTCTGAGATGTTATTTTTATCTTCATCTTCAAGGATAAAGCTATAAGGCTTCATAATAGACATATTCTCAATTTGGTCCTTTACTCTATTCAATTCTGAACGTAAAAGTAAAGAAACCTCTTGATAAAAATTATCACTCTTATTATCAATCCATTGACTTATGACACAGCGAGTAATCTCTTCATCACTATCGTCAAAAGCCATAAGATCACCACTATCTTGTGAAACTCGCAAATGAATATCTGTCATAGGCATATCACAATCGCTAGCAGTAAATTTCTGTGTGATTTTCTTTAAAAAGCGTTCAATCTGTTGCTGTGTTTGTTCAGTTTCTGTCATATCCTTGGTATATGTTTATTTATATAATGGCAAATATACAAAAAGTTTTCGATTTTGTATAGGTTAATACATTTTTTCACGTTCTTTTTTTGATGATTATAAAAAAAACACTATCTTTGCATCATTACTTACTAGCTATAAATTAGCTCAAAAAAAATCTAAATAAAAATGAAACAAACGATTCTTGTTACTGGTGGAACTGGTTTTATTGGTTCACACACAAGTGTTGAGCTGATTGAGGTTGGATACGAAGTTGTTATTGTGGACAATTTATCCAACTCTAAAATTGAAGTATTGGATGGTATTGAGAAAATAACAGGAGTTAGACCAGCGTTCGAGCAAGTTGACCTTTGTAATTACAAAGCAGCAGAAGAGGTCTTCCGTAAATATCCAAAGATTGAAGGTATTATCCATTTTGCAGCTTCAAAAGCGGTTGGCGAAAGTGTTCAGAAACCTTTGATGTATTACAGAAACAATATTGTTTCATTGCTGAATCTCTTAGAATTGATGCCAAAGTACAATGTCAAGGGAATAATTTTCTCAAGTTCTTGTACAGTGTATGGTCAGCCAAATCCTGAAAACCTCCCTGTGACAGAAGATGCTCCACATCAGAAAGCAACTTCACCTTACGGAAACACAAAAGAAATCAACGAACAAATCATTTTAGATTATATTCATAGCGGTGCAGATATTAAGAGTATAATATTAAGATATTTTAATCCTATCGGTGCACATCCATCAGCATTGATTGGTGAATTACCAAATGGTGTACCTAACAACTTGATTCCTTTCGTTACACAGACAGCTATGGGTATAAGAAAGGAACTTACCATCTTCGGTCATGATTACAATACACCTGATGGTACTTGTATCCGTGATTACATTTATGTTGTTGACTTGGCTAAAGCCCATGTTGCAGCAATGGCACGTGTACTTGATCAAGATACGGATAAGATAGAATACTTCAATATTGGTACAGGCAGTGGAAACTCAACAAAAGAAATTGTAGAAACCTTTGAAAAAGCTACTGGTGTTAAGGTGAATTGGAAATATGGTCCACGACGTGAAGGTGATATTGAAAAGATTTGGGGTGACTGCACCAAGGCCAATACTGTTCTGGGGTGGAAAGCTGATACACCATTAGGCGATGTTCTTGCAACTGCTTGGAAATGGCAGGAAAAGCTAAGAGCAGACGGAATAATGTAGAATATTTTTACAAGTAATAAAGTCTAGATTAGTAAGCAAAGAAATATTGCAGGTATATCCTGCTTTATTTTGTGTTTGTGTTGTTGTTATCCCTCGATGTGAATCGAGGGATAATTTTTGTTTTATACACAAAATGATTGATTAAATGTTATGATTTTACATAATAGAAAATAGGAGAGGTTGATGTTATCCAGAGAACTAAAAACGTACTATATTTTGATGTGATAAGTATTCTTAAGTGAAAAAATCGTATGAAGATTCTAAAATAAAAGTTTAGTTTCAGTTTGCTGTCATTTTTACATTTTACAAAGAATCTGCTAAATAACTAACTAAAAAACTTCAACAAATGATAGTAATGACTACAAACTATTCTTATGAATCTATGCCAAATCATACTGGTTATCAGCCCGAACAAGAATAATGTCAGGGCACCGCTTTTGCTCTTTTACCTTTTTACTATTTTCCTTTTTGACCCTAGAAAGAATCGTGTGGGTTCTGTGTTGATTTTCCACCGGTTTGGTGCGGGTGCTTAGCACATGTGGTGCGGGTGCTTAACACTTATGGTGCGGATGGTATGCACCACATGTGCGAAGGGTCAGCACCATTGCTGTAAATGAAAGAGTAGGGATTTAATGTGAGTTAAGCGTTTTAAAACTAAGCTCAATCAGGAGTTTTGTTTAGTTCGATACTATACTTTTTGACACATTTTTAGGCTCTATGACAAATTACCCACAAACCTCGTCCTAGAGCCCTTTTTTACCTTCGTTCTTCTCCCTCCCAGAATTCCCAACTAGCGAATGCCTGAAGGAGAAGCATTTCAAGACCATTTTTTACGATGGCTCCATGTTCGCGGCCTTTAGCCATAAACAAAGTTTCGTCAGGGTTATAAAGGAGATCATAGAGTAGGGTATGGCTATCCATTGCCTCATAAGGAAGAGATGGGCACACTTCTGTGTTAGGATACATACCAAGTGGAGTACAATTAATAATCACATTATACTCATGTATAATCTCAGGTGTTATCTCTTCATAGGTAAAGAGGTTAGCTTTCTTCGTACGTGACACAAACTTCGTTTCCAATCCAAGTGATTTTAAACCATAGTTGACAGCCTTTGAGGCACCTCCTGTACCAAGGATCAGTGCTTTTTTATGATGACGTTCAAGTAGTGGTTCAATACTTCTTGTGAAACCAATAACGTCACTATTAAACCCTTTAAGTATAGTTTTGTTTCCTTTGTGAGTCACACGAATAACATTCACAGCACCGATAGCTTTCGCTTCTGGGCTAAGGCTGTCAAGATAAGGAATAACCTGTTCCTTATAAGGAATGGTAACATTTAATCCACGTAACTGCGGATTAGAATCAATAACTTCTTTGAAATCCTCTATTGATGGGATTTCAAAGTTAAAATATTGGGCATTGATGCGTTCATTCTCGAATTTCTCATTGAAATAGCCAATAGAAAAGGAATGCCCTAATGGGTAGCCAATTAGTCCGTATTTGTCCATATCTTTACCTTGTTCTATAAATTATTTCTCCGCAAAATACATTGTACAGATGCCGAATGTCAATCGACGAAAAGAGCTTTTCGCAAAGCCTGCTTTGTGGAATATATCCATCATTTTTTCACCTTGTGGGAATGCCTCAACAGTTTTGTTAAGGTACTCGTAAGCACTTTTATCTTTAGAGATAAATTTTGCGTAGTTGAGAAGGAAAGTGTTAGAATAGAAACGGAAAAGCTGTTTCATTGGAAACTTCACGGGTGTAGTTAGTTCGACAATGCTCAGATGTCCGCCCTTCTTCAGTACACGACAAATCTCTGCTAGCCCTTTATCAAGGTTTTGGAAGTTACGAATACCGAATGCTGCAGTCACAGCATCAAACGTGTTGTCAGGAAAAGAGAGGTCCGTACAATCCTCTTTCTGGAAAAAAATGACATCACTTAGACCAGCTGCTTTCACCTTCTCACGACCAATAGCCATCATCCCTTCAGAAATATCTGCACCGATGAGCTGTTTAGGTTTTAATTCTTTGGCAGCAAGAATGGCAAAGTCTCCAGTACCTGTTGCAATGTCAAGCATCATCTTGGGGTGGAAAGGAAGTAGTTGATGGATTGCTTTCTTGCGCCATCCTTTATCAATATTTCCTGAAAGACGGTGATTAAGGGTGTCGTAAGTTGGTGCGATATTGTCAAACATCTTTTCAATGAGTTTGCCTTTCTCGCCATCGCCATCGTAGGGTTTTATCTTTTCCTGTTCGTACATATTTGTTTAATTCATAATTCATAATTCATAATTCATAATTATGATTACTATTCTTTGATATACCATTAGAGCGTATTAGGTTTTAAGCACTGAACAGTTCTTATCAAAATTATGAATTTAGAATTATGAATTTAATATTTATCAATTTACTTTCTTGAAGCTAAGTACTCCTTCACGTTCTTTTCAATACGTGCAGCAATATCTCCGTCTTCAGCAGCCTTGTCAAACTTCTCTCCTGTGATATGCTCGTAGAGTTCGATATAACGGTCGCTAACAATCTCAGCATATTCATCTGTAATCTCAGGCATCTTCTGTCCTGGCTCATTCATGAAGTTATGCTCAATAAGCCACTGACGAAGGAATTCCTTAGAAAGCTGCTTCTGTGGTTCACCTTTCTCAAGTTTCTCCTCGTAGCCTTCTGCATAGAAGTAACGACTTGAGTCTGGTGTGTGAATCTCATCAATGAGGTAGCACTGACCATCACGCTTACCGAACTCATACTTAGTATCAACAAGTATCAAACCCTGCTTTGCAGCAATCTCCTGACCACGTGCAAAGAGTTTGCGTGTCCAGTCTTCGATGATTGCATAGTCTTCTGCAGAAACAATACCCTGCTCAATAATCTCTTCCTTAGAGATGTTCATGTCGTGACCTTCGTCAGCCTTGGTTGTTGGCGTAACGATAGGCTCTGGGAAACGTTCGTTCTCACGCATGCCATCAGGAAGTTTCACGCCACAAATCTCGCGACATCCGTCCTTGTAGGCACGCCATGCAGAACCTGTAAGGATTGAACGGATAATCATTTCAACACGAAAGCCTTCACACTTCAGACCAACCGTTACCATAGGGTCAGGAGTAGCCAACTTCCAATTAGGACAGATGTCTGTTGTCAGATCAAGGAACTTGGCAGCAATCTGGTTCAAAACCTGTCCTTTGTATGGTATTCCTTTTGGTAGAACAACGTCGAATGCTGAGATTCTATCGGTTGCTACCATGACGATAAGATCGTCATTGATGTCATACACATCACGCACTTTGCCGTGATAAACACTCTTCTGTCCATCGAAATGGAATTCAGTTTTTGTTAATGCTTTCATTGTTTTTATGTTTATAGAGTCCTATCTCTTGTTAGCCTTATCGTGTGCCTCGTAGGCATTCACGATACGCGTAACCAATTTGTGTCTTACAATATCTTTTTTGTCAAGATTGATAACTGAGATACCATCTACTCCATCTAAGATGGAAAGCGCCTCCTTTAATCCACTCTTTTCCGCATGAGGGAGGTCGATCTGTGTGAGGTCACCCGTTATAATCATCTTTGTGTTCCAACCCATTCGTGTTAAGAACATACGGATCTGTGCAGGTGTTGTATTCTGTGCTTCATCAAGAATGACCACTGCGTCACTCAACGTTCTTCCTCGCATAAATGCCAGGGGGGCAATCTGAATGATATGTTTGTCCATCATGTCCTGTAACTTGACGGCGGGAAACATATCTTCCAATGCGTCATAAAGTGGTTGAAGATAAGGGTCAATCTTATCCTTCATATCTCCTGGGAGGAAACCAAGTTTCTCGCCAGCTTCAACGGCAGGGCGTGAAAGGATAATTTTCTTAGCTGCCTTTTCCTTCAGTGCTTTTACAGCCAAAGCTATACTGAGGTAAGTCTTACCTGTTCCTGCTGGTCCGACAGCAAATATCATATCGCTTTTCTCGAAGGCATCGATCAATTGCTGCTGATTCTCTGATCGTCCCTTAATAGGCCTTCCCGATACAGAATAAATAAGGACGTCCTTTACCGCATCAGCTTTAGTCTTACGACCTTTCACGATATCAAGGATGTCCTCTTCTGTAATGGTGTTATACCGCACTACATGCTTACGCATGGTTTCAATGTCTTCTTCAATCTTTACGATCTCTTCTTCATCACCTAAGATGCGGACTACGTTGTCTCTTGCAACAATCCTCAACTTTGGGAAGAGCGATTTTATCATCTGGAGGTGACCATTACCAACCCCATAGAAGACCACTGGATCTATATCTTCAAGAACTATATGCTTTTCTATCAATTTTCTCTACTTTATATTTTTCGCAAAGTTACTATAAAATAATGATACTTACAAATTATTCTTAATTCATAATTATCATTTAGCAAAAACTTATTACCTTTGTATCAATGAAACAAAAAACAAAGATTACCAAGAAGCGCTTTTTATTGAGCTTCATCGCTATAACTTTTCTTTTAGCTATCATTCGTTTAGTGTTTCCGTCTATTGCCCATGATAAGACGAAAGTACTATCCAAGCTTGATCGTGATAGTATTCATGACGTGGATAAAGTAGATTCCGCTAAGATTAAAGATCAGTCAACTCCAACTGATTTAAAATTATCAAATTTCTTTAAAGCAGATGGTTCACAAAAGAAGAATAGGATTGTCGGCGTAAGAGATTACGAGGAGAGTTTTCCAGATTCTCAGCCACAACAACTTGAAGCGGCTTTACGATATGGTGTGAAACCTGTTGCCAACCGAGCTGATGCCGAGAAACGTAAAAACGAATTGGTATATATCGGGAGTAACCCATATTATAAGATGAAGAAGCTTAATAGTAGTATTCCTTATCTTGTACCTCGTGCTGCTATCTTGCTTCAAGATATAGCACGTAACTTTATGGATAGCTTGCAAACTAAGGGGGTACCAATTAATAAGCTTCTGATTTCAAGTGTTTTGAGAACTAAAGAAGATGTTGAAAAACTTCGTCGATACAATCATAATGCAACGGAAAATAGTTGCCATTTATATGGAACAACCTTTGATATAGCTTACAATAAGTATGCTTCAGTCACACGTCCTGTGACAAATGATACGCTTAAATGGGTGTTGAGTGAAGTATTGAATGATTTACGTTCGCAAGGAAGATGCTTTATTAAACATGAAAATCATCAAGGATGTTTTCATATTACCGTAAGATGATTTGGCTTCAGTTCTAACGAAGTGTACTTGTGACTTCTCGAGGTACTTGATGAAACTTTAAAAATAAATCATACGATCATTAATATAATCATCAGATTATTTGTTTGTTAGAAAAAAAAGAAGTAATTTTGCAGTTGCTGTCACGAGATGACAGCATTAAATTCAAACCTTTAAAAATTTATTAAAGAATTATGGCAACAAAAATCAGATTGCAGCGCGGTGGTCGTAAGAACTATGCTTTCTACAGCATCGTAATCGCTGACGCTCGTGCACCACGTGATGGTAAGTTTACTGAGAAGATTGGTACTTATAACCCTAACACCAATCCAGCCACAGTAGATTTGAATTTTGATCGTGCTCTTTATTGGGTTGAGACAGGTGCTCAGCCAACAGACACTGCTCGTAACATCCTTAAGGGTGAGGGCGTTTACATGATGAAGCACCTCCGTGGTGGTGTTAAGAAGGGCGCATTCGATGAGGCTGCATGCCAGCAGAAGTTCGATGCTTGGAAACAGGCTAAGGATGCAGCTACAGAGGCTGTTGAGAAGAAGGTAACCGACGCTAAGAAGGCTGCTGCTGCTCATAACCTTGAGGCTGAGAAGAAAGTTAACGAGGCTATTGCTAAGAAGGTTGCAGACAAGAAGGCTGCTGCCGTTGCAGCTCAGGCTGAGGCTCAGGCTGAAGAATCTACTTCAGAGGCTCCAGCAGAGGCATAATCCTCGCTCACTAAAACATAAGTCCATAGGCTCTATTGGGGTTTATGGGCTTTTTGTTTTATAAATTCTTAACTTTTGAAAGTGATATTGACTTCTAATATACAAGGTAAAATTCGCAGATATATTAAAGAGTCAATATTGTCTTACCTGTTAGCAATGACAATAATGACTCTTTCTTTCCCTTTTTCAATTGAGATTTGTAGTTCGAACTATTGGTACTAATGTTCAACAATATTGGTATTAATGCTACGTACCACTCAATCTGATGATAATTACCATTTGTATTGAATATTAATTCCAAGTTAGTATATAACCACATCAATAACAAATGGATATCATCGACTTTGGTAACTGCCTACATGTACTCCTCTCCTTGTAAGAAGACACGTTTTATGATAGGTGTTGTATAAGCGTAAGGGATAAATTCAATAGAAGGGATAGCGTCTGTTATAAAAAAGTTTGCCACTTTTCCGCGTGTGATTGAACCATACTCCTTGCTTAATCCCATGGCACATGCACCATTTAAGGTAGCAGCATTGATAGCTTCCGCAGGCATTAAACGCATCTTGATACAACCAAGAGAAACTATAAACTTCATGTCACCTGATGGCGTTGACCCTGGGTTGTAATCACTCGCTAGAGTAAGCGGTAGTCCTTTATCTATTATCTTTCGTCCTAAGGCAAAAGGTAGGTTGAGGAAGAAAGAGGTGCCTGGGAGCGCAGTTGGCATAGTCTCACTATTCCTTAATATCTCTATCTCTTCTTCAGTCATACTCTCTAAGTGATCTACTGACAGAGCGTTATATGCTACACCAACTTCTACACCTCCTGATGATTCCAATTCGTCAGCATGAATCTTTGGTCGCATACCATATTCTGCGCCAGCTTTAAGAATGCGTGCAGTTTCTTCAGGAGTAAAGAAGCCTGTATCACAGAAGACATCAATGAATTCTGCCAAATTCTCATTACCCACAGCTGGTATCATCTCGTTGATGATCAAATCAACATATTCACTTTGTCTGCCTTTGTATTCCCTTGATACAGCGTGAGCACCGAGGAAGGTTGAAACAACTTTCAAACGGGTTGTCTCTTTGATGCGTCGGATAACGCGAAGCATTTTCAATTCATCTTCTGTGTTAAGACCATAGCCACTCTTTATTTCTACACAGCCTGTTCCTTTCCTAATCACTTCGTCAACACGTTTCATGGCTTGCTGATAGAGTTCGTCTTCGCTCAGTTCATGAAGGCGATCAGCCGAGTTAAGGATACCACCACCACGCTTTGCAATTTCCGCATAGCTAAGTCCACGGATTTTGTCAACAAACTCTTGCTCTCGACTACCAGCAAAGACAATGTGGGTATGGGAGTCGCACCATGATGGGAGAATGGTTCCACCTTCGGCATCAATAATTTCATCGTTATCATAAGCTGACGAATAGCTACTCATCTTACCATAATCGGCAAATCGTCCATCTTCTATGACAAGATAAGCATCTGACAGTGTGTTTAATTCTGCCATCTCTTTACCTTTAAGATATAACTTTCCGTCGTGGTCTATACCAGCTAGTAAGCCGATGTTTTTTATTATTAGTCTTTTCATTTCAATGTTTTTCTAATCTATGAAAGTGTGAGAAAGTGGGAAATTCAAACAAAAAGAGGGTATATCAAAATTGTTATCAATCTAAATATACCCTCTATATTACTTTTTTATTTACGCAAGAATTCAACAGACTTGGCGATATGTGGTGCCATAAACTCATCTGTGTCGATAAAAGGAACACACTCACGATAAGACTGATGTATGCTTTCTATCATTGGAGAAGACTTCAATGGGCGACGGAACTCAAGTGCTTGTGCTGCATTGAAAAGTTCAATGGCAAGTACACGCTCTGTGTTCAATACTACCTGATAAAGTTTTGTTGCAGCATTAGCACCCATGCTAACGTGATCTTCCTGTCCTTGTGAGGATGGAATACTATCAACTGATGCTGGTGTACAATAAGTCTTACTCTGACTAACAATAGATGCAGCTGTATATTGTGGAATCATAAAGCCACTATTCACTCCAGGTTTCGCTACAAGGAAACTTGGTAGGTTGCGGGTTCCAGACACCAGTTTATAGATACGACGCTCAGAGATATTGCTTAGCTCACAGAGTGCAATAGCAAGGAAGTCCATTGGCTGTGCGATAGGCTCTCCGTGGAAGTTACCTGCTGAGATGACAAGGTCTTCGTCAGGACATACCGTTGGATTATCCGTAGCTGCGTTCACTTCAATATCTATAACAGACTTAACATAAGTAATTGTATCCTTTGAAGCCCCATGTACCTGTGGCATACAGCGGAAAGAATAAGGGTCTTGCACGTTGACCTTAGGTTGTTTGATAAGCTCACTTCCTTCCAATAACTCTCGTATTCGTGCTGCAGTATCAATCTGCCCTTTGTGAGGACGAACAGCGTGAACAGCATGTGTGAAAGGTTCAATTCGTCCGTCGTAAGCTTCTAGTGACATCGTACCAATAATGTCAGCCCATTCGCTCAATCGCTCGCTCTGCAAGAGTGCCCATACCGCAAAAGCATTCATATTCTGTGTACCATTGAGAAGTGCAAGTCCTTCCTTTGATACGAGTTCAATAGCATCCCAGTTCATTTTCTTTAGGATGTCTGCACCAGAGAAGATTTCTCCTTTATATTCAACTTCTCCCATACCGAGAATTGGCAGAGAAAGATGAGCCAGAGGGACGAGGTCACCTGATGCACCTAATGAACCTTGCATATATACAATAGGATAAATATCGTTGTTGAAGAAATCAATGAGTCGTTCAATGGTCTTCAACTGGCAAGCAGAATAGCCATAGCTGAGCGACTGTATCTTGAGCAGTAACATTATCTTTACTATCTCATTAGGGACACGGTCACCAATACCACAAGCATGTGACATCACCAGATTCTTCTGTAACTGTGATAGGCTATCCTTATCAATTGAAATTTTACATAGAGAACCAAAGCCTGTTGTTACACCATAAATTGGTGTCTCTGACTCTTTAATTTTATTATCGAGATACTCTCTGCAGCGGATAATACGTTTACGAGCATCTTCAGAAAGTTCAAGCTTTGTGCCGTTCTTGATAATCTCACCAATCTGTTCAATAGCAAGATGTTCAGCACTGATTTGATGAATTTTATTCATAGTTTTTTGGATTAGTATAATAGACTTAAAGGATTAAAAAGCTGTATTAATAATGTCATCATCGACGAAGTTAGGGAGCGTCACATTCAGTCCTGGAGTACGTTCCATCTCTCTTCGAATGGCATCTATAGAGCCTGTGTTGCGTGCCCAACTGCGACGTGCAATACCATTATTGACATCCCAAAGCAGCATCTGACGGATGTGGCGATCGGAATCTTCGCTACCATCAATCACCATGCCGAAGCCACCATTGATAACTTCTCCCCAGCCAACACCGCCTCCATTGTGGATAGATACCCATGTTGCACCACGGAAAGAGTCGCCGATAACATTCTGTACAGCCATGTCAGCGCAGAACTGTGAGCCATCATATATATTAGAAGTCTCACGGAAAGGAGAGTCAGTTCCCGACACATCATGGTGATCACGTCCTAAAACGATAGGTCGAGAGATTTCTCCCCTACGTATTGCTTCATTGAAAGCCAAGGCAATCTTGGTGCGTCCTTCCGAGTCAGCATAAAGGATACGAGCCTGAGAACCAACAACTAAATGGTTCTTTCCTGCTTCTTTTATCCAATGAATGTTATCGTCAAGTTGACCGATAATATCTGGAGTTGCCGTCTTGCGTATTTCCTCTAATACCTCTGTTGCAATGCGATCAGATGTTTCTAAGTCCTTTGGATTACCTGAAGAACAAACCCAACGGAATGGTCCAAAGCCATAATCGAAAAACATTGGTCCCATAATATCTTGTACATAAGAAGGATAACGGAACTTGCCATCAGTCTTCATGATGTCCGCTCCCGCACGACTTGACTCTAAAAGGAAAGCATTACCATAGTCGAAGAAGTACATACCTTTCGCTGTCAGCTTGTTAATAGCTGCCACCTGACGACGTAAAGACTCCTGAACTTTCTCCTTAAACAACGCTGGTTCCTCTGCCATCATACGTTTAGATTCTTCTAATGACACACCTACAGGGTAATAACCACCTGCCCATGGATTGTGGAGGGAGGCCTGATCACTTCCTAAGTCAACGTGTATGTCTTCTGCTGCTAAGCGTTCCCAAAGGTCAACAACATTACCAACATAAGCCATAGAGACAGTTTGTTTCTCTTCAACAGCCTTCAATGCTGCAGGAATTAGTTCGTCAAGCGAAGTATGTAGTTCGTCAACCCAACCTTGGTCATAACGCTTCTGTGCTGCCAATGGGTTGATTTCTGCTGTAATACTTACTACCCCAGCTATGTTACCAGCCTTAGGTTGAGCACCAGACATACCTCCTAAGCCAGAAGTAACGAAGAGCATACCTTTGATACTGGTTTCTCCAGCTTTCAATCGTTTACGTGCTGCATTCAGAACGGTGATAGTTGTGCCATGAACGATACCCTGTGGACCGATATACATATAGGAACCAGCGGTCATCTGTCCATACTGACTTACACCCAAGGCATTATCTCGTTCCCAATCATCAGGCTTAGAATAGTTTGGTATTACCATACCATTTGTTACCACTACACGAGGAGCATTCTTATGAGAAGGGAAGAGTCCGAGCGGATGACCAGAATACATCACCAAGGTTTGTTCGTCTGTCATCTCGCTCAAATACTTCATCACCAATCGATATTGTGCCCAATTCTGGAATACGGCACCATTACCACCGTATGTAATCAGCTCATGCGGATGTTGTGCAACAGCCTTGTCAAGGTTGTTCTGAATCATCATCATGATTGCTGCCGCCTGTTTTGAATTATGCGGATATTCGTCGATAGGGCGCGCATACATCTCATAAGCAGGGCGGAAACGGTACATGTATATACGACCATATTGCTTTAATTCTTCTGCAAACTCTGGTGCTAATGTAGCATGAAACTTCTTTGGGAAATAACGAAGGGCATTGCGCAGCGCCAATTTCTTCTCTTCTTGTGTGAGAATATCCTTACGCTTTGGTGCGTGATTGATAGAAGGGTCGTATGCTTGTGGATCAGGTAGCGTGTCAGCTATACCTGTGCAAATGTCTTTTACAAATTCTTCTTTTGTCATAGTTACGTAGTAGATCTATTTGGGTTGTAGTTATTTGAATAGGTTACGAAAGTGAAGGGTAATAGCGAAAGCCTATAACAGACTAAGCTATCACTATATATCATTATGTTATTGTAGTTTTTTAGTTGGGCAGGCATAGTACACCTGCCCTTTTAATGATATATTATTCACCTTACTAAAGGTAGCTGGAGCGTAGTATATGTCTATTATATATAAGGTGTAAGAGACCTTATAATATAATAAGACACCTTACAGTTTAGCCTCAACTATCTTCATTATCTCTGCCTCAGCTTCATTAGCTTGAGCAATCAACTTGTTTGCCTCGGCAACTAAATGTTCTGCTTTTTCTTTGTCTTTCAAGCCAGAAGCGTTAATCTTCACGTTCAAACCTGCACCAAGTACAGCAGCACGAGCTGCCAATACACCAACACCAGCGTCTGAAACACTGTTAGGATTACCTTCTTCTGCCATAGCACGGCAAAGTTCAAATACTTTGTATGAAGCCTTCATTGTATGCAATGGAACTTCTGTTGCAAAGAGTGTTGCTTCTTGTATTGCTGCAGAGCGTGCTGCCTTTTCCTCGTCAGTACCCTTAGGAAGACCAAAGGCAGACATGATTCGGTTAAAAGCTTCTGTGTCTTCATCAACGAGTATCATTAGTTCAGCTTGTATTGCCTGACCCTTTTCTGCCCAATTACTAAACTCTTCCCAGCGTGCATCCCATCCTGCCTTATGGCTGGAGAGGTTGGCTACCATTGTACCTAAAGCAGCACCTAAAGCTCCCATATAAGCAGAGATAGTACCACCTCCAGGTGCTGGAGATTCACGTGAAGTTTCATTGGCAAACTCTTTGACAGTCAAATCAATGAGTTTTGGAGTCTTATCGGCATCTTCCAACAGATATTCAATCACCTTTTCACGTGGATTAAATGGTTTCAAGTCGTCTAAGCCCATTGACATAATGGCAATCTTGATGATGTCTTCTTCTGGAATACCTGTTGAACGTTGCTGCTTCTTTAGGAAATAAGTTCCAGCTTCAAGGAGTGTTCGTTTAGGAATAAGACCTACTATTTCAGTACCAGTCACGCGTATTCCTCGGTTCTGTGCACAGCGACAAACCTCATCAAAGGCAATGTGGAGGGGTGTGATATTAATGTCAGTTATATTCATTGACACCTGTGCTATTCCATATTCATCAATGAACCAGCCAATAGCCTTTGTAGCTTTCAACGTACCGGGTTGCATAATGATTTCGCCCTTTTCGTCCTTCATTGGCTTACCCACAGGTGAACCACCTTCACGCATCGGACGCCCTTTCTCTCTTACATCAAATGCTATTGCATTAGCACGACGTGTAGAGGTTGTGTTCAGGTTGAAGTTTGTTGCAATCAAGAAGTCACGTGCACCGACTGCTGTACAGCCTGTTCGTGCTAACTGCTCATCCCATTCACGTGCTCCATAGTCAGGTGCCTCTGCTGCTTCTGACATACGCTGTGGAAGTCCTTCATACTCTCCCTTACGGCAAATGGCAAGATTCTTACGTTCTGGAGTCTTGGCTGCAGCTTCATAACAGTAGCAAGGAATCTGTAGTTCGTTAGCAATACGCTCAGCCAACTGGCGTGCCAATACGGCACATTCCTCTAAGGTGATACCAGCAACAGGGATAAGCGGACAAACATCCGTTGCACCCATACGAGGGTGAGCACCATGATGCTGTCGCATGTCAATAAGTTGCGCAGCCTTCTTAACACAACGGAAAGCAGCCTCTACAACTACTGATGGTTCGCCAACGAAGGTAACAACCGTGCGATTGGTCGCTTCTCCTGGGTCAACATCTAATAATTTAACGCCTTTAACACGTTCAACTTCATCAGTAATCTGCTTGATTACATCTTTGTTACGTCCTTCACTAAAATTAGGAACACACTCGATGATTTGTTTTTCTCGTACCATATATATATTAAATATAGATTTAAACAATTATGTGTTTAGGTTTTCGAGCGTAAAAATACAAATAAGTTTTTGTAATTCAAAACTTTTACTGCAAAACTATTGTAAGAATCAATATATACTAACTTTTGACATTAATCCTGATGGTCGTTGTATGATTATTAATTAATAATTATAACCGTTTTTCTCTGAATTGTTTCTCTTAGTTTGTTACAGTTTATCAAATAAGTTTTATGTATTTTTGTTACCCTATATACAATGAGCAACAAGAAAAGATGTCTTGCTATAGAGAAACAATGATATCCTTTATTTTGAAATAAGTCATTAACTTCATCTCATGGAGAGAGGAGAGCGTATAATCGAAAATACTAACCTACAAAATATAAAAAAACATTACAATTAATTATTGCCTAAACATAAAAATCTCTTCAAAATTGGCTTTTTTAACCTCTTTGTAATTTGCTTTTTGTCAATAAGTTATAAAGGCACTTCTAAAAGAGCGTTAACAAGGGCCTTGAAGGGCGTTAACAAGACTCTAAAAGGGCACCTTTTAGAAGCCTGTATGACATCTTTTTAAAGCTTAAAGAACATCTTTGAATTTTTAGAGTTTGAATTTATTTTACATAAATAGATAAATACTAGAAGCAGATGAGTAAATGAGAATCTTACCGAATTAAAATATTAGAATGTCCTTCTATAAAATAAGGTGTACTATGAAATATGGAATTCAGGCTAGTAAGTAAACTGTGTCAGGATGTTCTCCCATGAAGTACAGTCATTCTCATTATATATGAAATTCATGGTGATTCATTCCTGAATCACATTGTATGCGCATTGTCCATTCTGTACTTAAACTATATGGAATTATCCATTTGTATGAGTGATCATCTTAATATTCAAGTTCTTTTCATTCCTATAGCAATAAACATAAAAAGCCCACTCAAAAAAGAGTGAGCCTTTAGTTTTAAATTTGTGATTAATTTATCCAACCATGTTTTTGAGATCTTCTTCAACAGTTGTAATACCACCAAGACCGAAGTTCTCTACCAATACGTTTAGAACGTTTGGTGAAACGAAAGCTGGTAATGTTGGTCCAATGTGGATATTCTTAATACCAAGGTAGAGTAGGGCTAACAGAACAATAACTGCCTTCTGCTCATACCATGCAATGTTAAACTCAATAGGAAGGTCATTGATATCATTAGCACCAAAGATTTCTTTCAACTTCAATGCTACAACAGCCCATGAATAAGAGTCGTTACATTGTCCTGCATCCAATACACGTGGAATGCCATTAATGTCACCAAGGTTTAACTTGTTATATTTAAACTTAGCACAACCACTAGTCAAAATAACGGTATCTTTTGGTAACTTAGCAGCAAACTCTGTGTAATAGTCACGGCTCTTCATACGACCATCGCAACCACTCATTACAACAAACTTACGGATAGCTCCACTCTTAACAGCCTCAATAACCTGATCAGCCAAAGCGAATACCTGTGCATGTGCAAAACCACCGATAATCTCACCCTGCTCGATAGCTGTTGGTGCCTTACAAGTCTTAGCAATCTCAATAACTTGAGAGAAATCTTTGCGACCATTCTCATCAGCTACAATATGCTTCCAGCCTGGGAAACCAGTTGCGTTTGTTGTGAACACACGATCCTTGTAACTTGCCTTTGGTGAAGGAGGAACAATACAGTTAGTTGTGAAGACGATTGGTCCATTGAATGTTTCAAACTCTTCCTTCTGCTTCCACCATGCGTTACCATAGTTTCCAACAAGATGTTTGTATTTCTTCAACTGTGGGTAATAGTGTGCAGGAAGCATCTCACCATGAGTGTAAACATCTACTCCAGTACCCTCAGTCTGCTCAAGAAGTTGCTCAATATCCTTTAAGTCGTGACCTGAGATAAGAATACCAGGACGGCTACCCGTACCTATATTTACCTTGGTAAGTTCTGGATTACCATAAGCCTGTGTGTTTGCCTTGTCGAGTAATGCCATTGCATCTACACCGAATTTACCTGTTTCCATTACTGTTGCCAAAAGTGTGTCCATGTCAGCTTCTGGGTTGGAAACAATAGCAAGTGCTTTTTCGATGAAGGCAATAATTTCTTCGTTACGCTCATTAAGGCGTGATGCATGCTCGTAGTAAGCAGCCATACCTTTCAAGCCCAATATTGTTAACTCCTTCAATGAGCGGAGATCTTCATTCTCTGTGCGGAGAACTCCTTCACGATTACCTTCTGCCTCGTAGTCAGCTTTCTCACCACCCCAAGTTACTTCCTGATAGTTAGGCAATTCTACATTGTTCTTCTTAGCAAGTTCAATCAACTCACGCTTAATGCGGAGACCATTGTCCACCTTATTTAATATAGCCTGATCGTCAAAGTTAGCATTGGTGATCGTTGCGAAAAGTGCATCAACGATATAATCACCAACCTCTTGACTTGTTTTTACACCAGCATTACGAAGTGAATCTGAAATTGTTGCAACACCTCTTGTTACTGCGAGTAACAAATCTTGCCAGCGACTAGTTTCTGCTTTTTTACCGCAGACACCTTGGATTGTGCATCCAGTACCCTTTGCTGTTTCCTGACATTGGAAACAAAACATCTTGTTTTCTGTCATCTTTCTTAGTTCTATTTAATATTCCTATAATGTTTTATGTGGTGCAAAATTATAGATAAAAAAAAGCCACATTGGTAACATTTGTGACGGATAAAAGTTAAAAAATAATAAATATAAGTAAGCGTGATTTATAATAAATGGGGACGATTCAATGTAAAGAAGAGTTTAGATTATAAAAATCGGAAACGCTTTGTATAAAAAGATGTTAAGAAGTTGGTTGTAAACATTTCGTACATGTATCTACTGGATTGTAATAAAATATTTATGAATTTTAATAACTAATAGATATTAAAAAAGTTGCCATAAACTTGACATTCTTAATTAATTATGTTATATTTGCAGTGTAATAACAAAATAGGTAACTAAAAATACACGGATTATGGCTAAGTACAATTTAACTGAAAAAAAAGAGAAGGTAGCCGCCTATCGTAGTCTGGTCAGTCCGCAATTAATGGATGAATTAAAGGAAAAGATCCTTAATATCATTCTAATTCAGCAACGTTACAAAGACAAGAATTACTCTGCTAAGCAACTTGCTGAGGACTTAGGAACAAATACGCGCTACATCTCAGCTGTAGTTAATGTGCGATTCCACATGAACTACACATCATTTGTCAATAAATTCCGAATAGAGGAGGCAATGGCACTTTTGGTTGATAAGCGTTATCAAGAACTGAATATGGAAGATATCAGTGATATGGTGGGCTTCTCCAATAGGCAGTCTTTCTATGCTTCTTTCTATAAATTAAATGGTGTCACACCACGTGATTATAGAATGCGTCACATGGCGCAACCCTCTTCAGAAGAAGTGCGTTTGAAAAAACCACTTAAGAAATGAGTAAAATATGATAGAATCAAAAGGAGAAGAAAAATTTAATTTTCAGGATGAACGGTTCGCTGATATTCAAATGCTTCGTTATCAGCTTTCTGGTTTCGAAGCATTAACAACTCGGCAAAAGCAACTAATTTATTGTCTGTCAGAGGCTACTTTGTTTGGTCGTGATATCACATTTGACCAATTTGGTAAGTATAACCTCCGAATAAGAAAGATGTTAGAGGCTGTCTATTTGAACTATAAAGGTGATCGGGAAGATAACAACTTTCGTGCTTTAGAAGAATATCTGAAGCACGTTTGGTTTGCTAATGGTATTTATCATCACTATGCTTGTGATAAGTTTTCACCTTCATTCACTGAAGATTTCTTTAATAAAGAGGTCTTATCGATTGATTCTAAGTATCTTCCTCTAAGAGAAGGGGAGACAGTTTCTTCTTTACTCAACGAACTTTGTCCTGTAATCTTTGATCCAACTATTCTGCCAAAGAGAGTAGATAAGGCTGATGGAAAAGATATTGTTCGCTCTTCTGCATGTAATTATTACGATGGAGTATCTCAGAATGACGTTGAAGAATTCTATGCAAGATTGAAGAAAGAAGGACCAAAAGACGAAGCACCATCTTATGGTTTGAATTCAACTCTTGTCAAAGAAGGAAAGTCCATTCGTGAAGATGTATGGAAAGTAGATGGCAAATATGGTTCTGCGATTACAAAGATTATATACTGGTTAATGCGAGCAAAAGACTATGTAGAAAACGAACAGCAACTCAAAGTAATTAACCTGCTTATTCGCTATTATGAAACAGGTGATTTACATGATTTTGATGTTTATTCTATTGAGTGGTTACGTGAACAAGAAGGTAGAATAGATTTCATTAATGGTTTTATTGAAGTCTATGGTGACCCAATGGGATTGAAAGGTTCTTGGGAAGGCATAGTTGAATATAAGGATCTTGAAGCCACTCATCGTACACAGGCAATATCTGATAACGCACAATGGTTTGAAGATCATTCTCCTGTTAATCCTATTTTTCGCAAAAAGGTTGTGAAAGGTGTTACCGCTAATGTTATTTGTGCAGCAATGTTAGGCGGTGATGAATATCCATCTTCAGCTATTGGAATTAATTTACCAAATGCTGATTGGATTCGTGCTGAATATGGTTCAAAGAGTGTAACAATATCTAATCTTACTCATGCCTATGATATGGCAGCCAGGGGTAATGGGTTTCGTGAGGAGTTTGTCATTGATTCTGACATGCGTAAGTTGATGGATTTGTATGCTGACAAAACGGATAATCTACATACAGACTTGCACGAATGTTTAGGCCATGGTAGTGGACGATTATTGCCAGGAACAGATCCTGATGCACTGAAAAACTATGGTAATACGATAGAAGAGGCACGTGCTGACCTCTTTGGCTTATACTATATAGCCGACCAAAAGCTTTTAGATTTAGGACTTTTGGATAGTAATGAGGCCTATAAAGCACAATATTATGGCTATATGATGAACGGTTTGCTGACTCAGCAGGTTCGTATTAAACCTGGAAAGCAAATAGAAGAATCACATATGCAGAATCGTGCACTTATCGCACAATGGGCAATGGAGTTAGGTAAGGATAATAATGTTGTAGAACTTATTTCTTGCGAAGACAAAGCGAACAATGAATCAAAAACTTTCGTTCGTATCAATGATTATGTTGCCTTACGTCATATCTTTGCTAAACAACTTGCTGAGATACAGCGTATCAAGAGCGAAGGTGACTTTGAGGCTGCACGAATGTTAGTTGAGAAATATGCTATCAATCTTGATCCTACTCTTCACACAGAGGTTCTCCGTAGATACGAACGATTGAATATAGCGCCTTATAAAGGGTTTATTAACCCTGTGCTTACCCCCGTATATAACAAACAAGGCGAGTTGATTGATATTAATGTTGATTACTCGGAAACTTATACAGAACAGATGCTTCGTTACTCTCGTGAGTATCAGACGCTTTAAACTTAGGAATGTTCTTTCGCATCCAAGAATCTTTGCCGTAGGTTAATTACTATGGTATGTGATTTTGTTTGAAATAAGCGTGGGGTAGAAATCCCAACTTTTTCCAACTGAAGAGGTCTTAGTTGGAAAAAGTTTGGGAAATAGACACACAAAAAGCTAATGATGAAAGCCCCTCGAAAATTTTGAAATAATAAGTATTCCCAAAGAAGAAAGATTACTACATAAAACAACAAAAAGTTTTATTTCAATTTGCTGTCACTTTTAACATTTCCTGTATCTTTCTGTAATATAATCAGTTAAGCACCTACTATAAATGACAGGAGTGACAGCAAATTAAGTTTATGACGTTATCCGGAAAAACGAAATCGGCTGATGATGTTATAGACTTCATCTCCTCCATGATATCAAGTGATGAAAGTAAGTTTACTCTATCACTTGAAACATAGAGAAAGGAATGTACTGAGTTAAACGCTCATCATAGAGGTGTCGATGACAATAAGAGCTACAGAACTGTAGCATGCAAATTACTGTTACCACCTAACATCCTTCACCCAATCTCATTTTATACTCCTTGCCCCTATTTTCCCCTGAATTTCCCTGCGAGCCTAGTAAACATTATCACCCAACATTAAAAATGAAAAAGGTATAGTACGAGATTCTATAAAACGATAAAAGTTCAGCTATAAAGCTGAACTTTTTTTGTAGTCGATAGGGGAATCGAACCCCTATGCCAAGATTGAGAATCTTGTATCCTAACCGTTAGATGAATCGACCAGAATGTTTTTCCCATTAAGAGTTTGTTTTGTAGTCGATAGGGGAATCGAACCCCTATGCCAAGATTGAGAATCTTGTATCCTAACCGTTAGATGAATCGACCAAAATACATTTGAGGGAATGAGATAAAGCGGAAGGAGGGGGATTCGAACCCCCGGTACGCGAATGCGCACGGCAGTTTAGCAAACTGCTGGTTTCAGCCACTCACCCATCCTTCCAAGATGACCTATAACCGAATTACCAAGCATTATCTCAAATGCGAGTGCAAAGATAGTACTTTATTTTCATACCTCAAAATTTTTCGTTGTCTTTTTCCTTTATTCTATAAAAAATACATTAATCGTAAGATGTAAGTTCCGAAATTTGGGTTTACATCCGTCATGAATATAAAATAGAATCAAAATACATGTAATTGATTTTAATGAAAATAAATGCATATCTCAAATGTTATAAAGACTTTTGCAAAAAATATATGCACAGATTAGATTCATTAAATTAAAAATTACGTTATCAGCCAGTACAATTGGTCTTAACCAAGAATAGATTTTGAAAACTATTATAGAAATGTTAAAGAAAGAACGATATATCATAAACGAAAACCGATTGCAAATAATTGGCTTTATCGAATGGTGGAAGCGCATATAACATAGCCCTACGGAGTTTTGCTAATGATTTAAAGACGATAACGTTCATTTCTACTAAGCCGGCACATTCAAAAGGTATTTTTTGGGAGCAGGATAAGAGTTCTGCTAATTAATTAGTGCAATCCGATAAAGCATAACGATGGTATTCGTTCATGTAAAAAATCTATAGGAGCAGGAGCCACTTGGTCATAACTTCTTTTCGTCTTGTTCTATTCGAATTCTAATAAGATTATGAGTTGTAATTCCATAAATATTCAACAGCATTTGTGTTTACCCTCCGCACCACTTGTGTTGGGCGTCCGCACCATTAGTGTTGGGCGTCCGCACCACATGTGCGGATGATTCTCATATTTTTAAAAGGTGAGGTTTTAGACTAATTAAAATTATGATACACTTCAGTAAAGATACAAAAAAACATAATTAAGGGATATGTGTCTTTCAAATGGAATTATATTATGATTGATTGAATGAATATCACTATTAATGTAAATATCCTATAAAAATAAAACCAGCCGTATATTACGACTGGTTTTATTTTGTTTATTTGATAAGTAACTATTGTTTCACGAATTACTTCTTCATACCCTTGTAAGCCTGATTCATACCCTTTACAACATCATCGGTGATGTTATATGCTGGATCAGCATAAAGGATGTTGTCACCACTCTTAGCAAGAATGATACTGTACTTCTTATCCTTATTATATTCTTTCAGGTAGTTATGTACGCTATCAGAAAGAGCCTTATTATACTTAGCAACCTCGTTCTGATATTCTGCACCAAGGCGCTGCTGTAAAACTTCAGCATCCTGTGCTTGTTTCTGAATGCTTGCCTGAATCTGTTGTGCCTGTGCCTGTGTGTATTTGTTAGCTTGAACATTCTGCTGGAAGTTTGCAGCAGCAGCCTGAATAGCCTTCTGCTTGCCAGCAAGTGTACGCTGAATATTAGCTTCCTTAGCCTTTATGAGCTTAGTAACGTCCTTCCAATACGTATATTGACTCATGATTGAGTCGATTTCTACATAAGCAACTTTCTGACTACTTGTAGTTGGAGCAGCTGTAGATGTTTCAGCCTTGTTTGCTGTTGTATCATTCTTCGCTGGCTGATTGTTACATGCAACAAAAGCAAATGCTACCATTGAAAGCACTGCCATTCTGCTAAATGATTTCTTCATTTCTATTCTGATTTAATTAATTACTCTTTCTAATAAGCTTTATTTGACATTCGGGCTTCTTTGTCCTGCTCGATAACACAATGGATTCCTTTCTCTTTGAGATAAGCATTATCCGATATATGTTGCGACTGGAATTCTCCGCCTTTCTTGAATAACACACGCACTCCGAGGAGCAACATGGCTATAGCAATTATTAACAATGTTAACAATAAAGTTACAAACATTTTCTATATCTTTGCATTTATATTGACCGCAAAGGTAATATAAAACGGCAACATTACAAAAAAAAATATTATTAAAAATGGCAAATGTAGAATTAAAACCTGCTTGTGTCTTTGAGCAGTTCGCTAAAATCAATCAAATACCACGCCCATCTAAGCATGAAGAGCAGATGATTAGTTATTTACAGGAGTTTGCTAAAGAGCGCAACCTTGATGTAAAGGTTGATAAGGTTGGCAATGTCCTAATTTCTAAACCTGCTACTAAGGGCATGGAGAATGTGCCAACGGTTGTTCTTCAGAGTCACATGGACATGGTATGTGACAAACTTGTTGATATAGATTTTGATTTTAATAAGGATGCTATTCAGACCTATATTGATGGTGAATGGCTTCATGCAAAGGGTACAACACTCGGTGCCGATGATGGTATCGGTATGGCTTATGAGTTGGCTATCCTCGATTCTAATGACATTGAGCACGGACCAATCGAATGCCTCTTTACACGTGATGAAGAGACTGGCTTGACAGGTGCTTTCGGTCTCGAAGCTGGTTTCATGACAGGAAACTATCTTATCAACCTCGATTCAGAAGATGAAGGTCAAATCTTTGTAAGTTGTGCAGGTGGTAATAGTACGACAGCAGTATTCAACTTTGAGCGTGAGAATGCACCAGAAGGCTATTTCTTTATGGAAGCAAGTATGAAGGGTCTTGTTGGTGGTCACTCTGGTGATGACATCAATAAGAAGCGTGCCAATGCTATCAAACTCCTTGCACGCTTCCTCTATGTTGAACAGGCAAAGATGGACCTTCGTTTAAGCTACTGGAATTCAGGTAAGATGCACAACGCTATCCCACGTGATGGTAAGGTACTCTTCGCCGTTCCTTCAGCTAATAAAGAGACCGTTAAGGCAGATTGGAATATCTTTAGCACAGAGGTTGCAGACGAGTTCCATGTTACTGACACAGCTATGGTATGGAATCTTGAGAGTGCAGATGCTGCACCTGTTATGCCAAAACAGATTTCACATAACGTTATCCTTGCTTTGCAGGCACTCGACAATGGTCCATTGACCAACTGCCAGGATGAAGCCTTGGCTTATATGGTTGAAACTTCAAGTAATGTTGCAAGCATACAGACAGAGGAGAATAAGTTAACAGTTGTCTCTTCACAGCGTTCAAACGTAATGAGTAACTTAGAAAACATGACCAATACTGTTCGTGCATGTTTCGAGTTGGCTGGTGCTGAGATTGTTGTTGATGACAGCTATCCTGCATGGAAGATGAATCCAAATTCAGAGTTAGTACATGTAGCAGTTGAGGAGTATAAGAAGATCTTCGGCAAGGAACCACTCGTTCTTGGTATCCATGCTGGTCTTGAGTGCGGTCTTTTCTCTGAGAAGTATCCACATTTAGATATGATTAGTTTCGGCCCAACACTTCGTTATGTTCACACACCTGACGAATGTCTTCTCATTCCAACAGTTCAAATGGTATGGGATCATCTGCTTGCTATTCTTAAAAACATCAAGTAACAAACAATATCCATAAGCTAATTAAACGCCATCTTGTTCTTTTGAATAGGATGGCGTTTTTAATTCTATTACTTCGTAGTTGAAAAGTTACTTGTGTTTACTTATCATGGCACGGAGTTTGTTATATACCCTGCAAAAATAAAAGTATAAACAAATTATATTGCTATGCAAAAAGGAAATATTGGGGTTACAACAGAGAACATTTTCCCCGTTATCAAAAAGTTCTTATATTCTGATCATGACATCTTCTTGCGTGAAATGGTATCAAACGCAGTTGATGCAACGCAGAAACTGAAAACGCTTTCTGTAATAGGCGAGTTTAAAGGCGAGTTAGGCGATTTAAGTGTCCGTGTTAACTTGGATGAGAAAGCAGGGACATTGACTATCAGCGACCATGGTATTGGTATGACTGCTGAGGAGATAGAGAAGTATATCAACCAGATTGCATTCTCTGGTGTCAACGACTTCCTCGAGAAGTATCAAGACAAAGCTGAAGCTATTATTGGTCACTTCGGTCTTGGTTTCTATTCTGCCTTTATGGTAGCCAAGAAAGTTGAGATTATAACAAAGAGTTACAAAGAAGGTAGCCAGGCCGTGAAATGGAGCTGTGATGGTAGCCCAGAATATACGCTTGAAGATACTGACAAGACAAAACGCGGTAGTGATATCGTTCTTTATATCGATGATGACTGCAAGGAGTTCCTTCAGAAATCAAAGATTGAAGAGCTGCTGAATAAGTATTGTAAGTTCATGGCTGTTCCTATCGTCTTTGGTAAGAAGACAGAGTGGAAAGACGGCAAGATGGTCGATACAGATGAAGATAATGTAATCAATAGTATTGATCCATTGTGGGTTAAGGCACCATCTACATTGAAAGGTGAGGATTACAAGAGCTTCTATCGTACACTCTTCCCAATGAATGAGGAACCATTATTCTGGATTCATCTAAATGTTGATTATCCATTCAACCTCACGGGTATTCTCTATTTCCCACGTGTGAAGAACAACATCGAACTACAGCGTAATAAGATTCAACTCTATTGCAACCAGGTATTCGTGACCGATCAGGTTGAGGGGATTGTACCAGAGTTCCTTACTTTGCTTCATGGTGTCATAGACTCTCCAGATATTCCTCTGAACGTGAGCCGTAGTTACTTGCAGAGTGATTCTAACGTGAAGAAGATATCAACCTATATTTCTAAGAAGGTAGCTGATCGTCTGCAAAGTATCTTTAAGGAAAATCGTAAAGAGTTTGAAGAGAAGTGGGACGACTTGAAGCTTTTCATTAATTATGGAATGCTCTCAGATTCTGATTTCTATGAGCGTGCAAAAGACTTCGCTCTTTTCAAGGATACTGATGGAAAGTACTTTACCTTTGAGGAGTATAAGACACTCGTAAAGGACAACCAGACTGACAAGGATGGCTTCCTCGTTAATCTTTATACGAATAACAAAGAGGAACAATATAGCTATATTGAGGCAGCAAAGCAGAAGGGTTATAGTGTTATTGACGCAAGTGGACAGTTGGATGTGCCATTGCTTTCAATGCTTGAACAGAAGCAGGAGAAAACACGCTATGTACGTGTTGACTCTGATATCGTTGATCGTATTATTCAGAAGGAGGATACTCCTAAAAATAAATTGACATCTGATGAGACTGACAATTTGTCAGAGGCTTTCCGTTCACAGATTCCTCATATTGAAAAAGCAGACTTCACGATTGATGTGCAGTCACTCGGAGAGGCTTTCCAGCCTGTTCTTGTAACACAGAACGAGTATATGCGTCGTATGAAGGAGATGAGTCAGTATCAGCAGGGTATGGGGTTCTATGGACAGTTACCTGATTCATATAATCTCGTTCTTAATGCTGACCACCCATTAGTTAAGAAGGTACTAGATGATGTCACTGCTAATACAGCCGAGGAGTTGAAGCCAGTAGCTAGCGAACTTAAGGGGCAAGAGGCTCGTCTTGCTGCTTTGCATCAGGCCCAGGACAAGAAGAAGGCTGAGGAACTGACGCAGGAGGAGAAAGACGATATGCAGAACACGCAGAAGACTGTTTCTGAACTTCAGAATAAGAAGAAGGCTATTGTTGCAGAATACGCTAAGGGTAATGACATCGTTCATCAGCTCATTGACTTGGCATTACTGCAAAATGGTATGCTTCAGGGAGCTGCACTTGACAAATTCCTTAAGCGTTCTATCAGCTTGATAAAATAAAGGCTAAGTATATTTGTTTATGAGTAGGGTTCCTACTCATAGACAAATCTTATAAAGAAAGGTTCTTCCGTTAATTATATATATGCTCTAGAGTATATAGTATTAACGGGAGAACCTTTTTTTTTATGTTCGAAGATTAAAACCAAAACTTTAGACAAGTCGGTTTAATGTGTAAATACCATCTTGGAAGCACACATAAAAATGCCGGTAGCATTCAATCGAAATTATTGAATACATGTATTTGGCTTTAATCTTGTGTATATCATTTATGCTCTTAATGTTTATCCTTGCAAGTGGGATAACTTTACTTCAGCGCGTTGAAGATCTTCTGGCGTGTCAATACCGATTGTTTCAACATCCGTCAGACCTACTTTTATCTTATATCCATTCTGTAACCAACGGAGCTGTTCAAGACTTTCAGCCAATTCAAGTGGGGATTGTGGAAGATGACTTACCTCACGAAGAACTTCTGTACGATAAGCATAAAGTCCGATGTGCTTTAAGAAAGGGAAATGTGTATGCCATTCATTGCTTTCCTTACCACGAACATAAGGGATAACCGAACGAGAGAAATAAAGTGCGTAGCCATCCTTGTCGAGCACTATTTTAGGCGAATTAGGATTCTCTACCGCTTGCATCGATTCAAAAGGTTTACCCAGTGTTGCAATCTGTGTGCGAGGATCATCGAAACATTGCATAACTGTCTGAAGTTGACTTTTTTGTATGAAAGGCTCATCACCTTGTATGTTGATCACAACATCATAGTCACCTCCAATCTTGTCAAGAGCCTCACATATTCTGTCAGTACCACTTTTATGATCACTTCGCGTCATCACAGCCTTACCCCCGAATGCTTCTACTGCATAGTAGATACGCTGATCATCTGTGGCAACAAAAACATCTTCCATTGCACCACGTACTTGTCTGTAAACATGTTCTATTACGGCTTTTCCTCCAAGTAATGCTAAAGGCTTACCTGGGAAGCGTGAAGAACTATAGCGAGCGGGGATGATTCCAATAAATTTCATAAGTTTGTTTATCTGTTTAATAAAGTTACTTTCAATAGACTGAGTGCATCTGTTGGCGCAAAAGTAGTAAATCTTTATTAAAAAGGCGATGAGTTCAGGACATATTTCCTTTAAAAGTATTAAATTTGTTGGCATGATGAAAGTTACATTGATTGGGGCTGGTAATCTCGCTACACAGTTAGGCAAGTCGCTTAAGAAGGTTGGTGTTATTATCAGTCAGGTATATAGCCGTACTGAAGCATCGGCAAAATCATTGGGCGAACTACTTGATACGGAATGGTTAACTGATATCGCTAAACTTCATGATGAGGCTGATATTTATATCTTCTCTGTGAAGGATAGTGTTCTTTGTGAATTAATATCTGAAGTTTGTAAGGGTAGGGGAGATAAACTTTTCCTCCATACAGCAGGCTCTATGCCAATGAGTTGTTTCGAAGGAAAGACAAAACATTACGGCGTGTTTTATCCAATGCAGACCTTTTCTAAAACGAAAGATGTGAATTTTGAAAACATACCCGTGTTTATCGAAAGTAACTCAATAGAGACTGAAGATGCAATTAGACGTCTTGCCTATAAAATCTCTAAGCGTGTGATAACGCTGTCTTCAGCTGAAAGAAAATATCTGCATTTATCTGCTGTTTGGGCTTGTAATTTCACAAATTACTGTTATTCCGTGGCATCTGATCTACTTACTCAGCATGGAATTCCATTTGATGTTATGTTGCCACTGATTGATGAGACAACCGATAAGATTCACAAGATTAGTCCCAAAGAAGCACAGACTGGGCCAGCAGTACGTGGCGATAGAAACGTGATGAATCAACAATTGAAGTTGATGGAGGATAGGGAAGATTTACAGGGGCTTTATCAAATGCTTTCTAAGGGTATTAACCCACACATTGAGACCCTTGATTAAAAAGATAAATAATCTGACTATACGCTCAAACAAAACATTGTAATAAGTTAATATAAAAGAGTTTACATTCTTTATTAGAAGTTCATATTTATGATAAACTACGATTTAAAAAAGATAAAGGCTATTGTTTTTGATGTTGATGGTGTACTGTCTGCTTCAACCATTCAGATGGATGAAAAGGGCGATCCACTTCGTACGATTAATATCAAAGATGGTTATGCTATCCAGTTAGCTGTTAAACATGGTTTACAGCTTGCTATTATGACTGGTGGACATAATGAGAATATTCGTTCACGCTACGAATATCTCGGTGTTAAGGATGTTTACATCAGCTGTTCAATGAAGAAGCGCACCTGGGAGGAGTTCCTTCAGAAATACGATTTGAAGGAGGACGAAATTATCTATGTAGGTGATGACATTCCTGATTATGAAGTGATGAAACGTGCTGGCTGTCCTTGTTGTCCTAAAGATGCTTGTGTTGAAATCAAAGAAATATCAACTTATATCAGTGATTGTAAGGGTGGACATGGTGTTGCACGTGATATTCTAGAGCAGGTGATGAAGGCGCAAGGGAAATGGGTGTTGAATGAGAAGGCCTTTGGCTGGTAAAATTTTATATAATGAAACATATTATACTTGCAAGTAATTCACCACGAAGACGTGAACTTTTAGCAGGCTTGGGCTTAGATTTTGAGGTAAAGGTATTGCCTAACATTGATGAGTCTTACCCTAAGAACCTGTCTGTCAATGAGGTAGCTGGCTTCATCGCGTGTAAAAAGGCAGCTCCCTATCGTGCGTTGATAGGGGAGGACGACCTTGTCATTACGGCTGATACAGTGGTGATTGTTGGCGATGAGGTGCTTGGAAAACCAAAAGATATTGACGATGCACGTCGTATGCTTAGGCTTATAAGTGGGAGGATACATCAGGTAACAACGGGTGTTTGCTTGTTGACTATAAATAAAGAGCGTTCTTTTTCTGTCACAACTGATGTGACGTTCAAGCAGCTTTCTGATGATGAAATCGACTATTACATTGAACATTACAAACCTTTTGATAAAGCTGGTTCCTATGGTATTCAAGAATGGATTGGTTATGTTGGCGTAACATCTATCAATGGAAGCTACTTTAATGTCATGGGATTGCCTGTTCAAAGATTGTGGGAAGAGATAAAGAAATTATAATATGAAGACTATTCTTATCCTTGTTGGGAAAACGCAGAATAAGATTTTTAAGGTTGGTATAGATGATTACGTCAGCCGTATCGAGCATTACATGCCTTTTAGTATTACGACAATTCCAGAATTAAAAAATACGAAAAGTCTTTCAGAAGAACAACAGAAACAAAAAGAAGGTGAACTGATTTTGAAAGAAATACAGCCTTCAGATACGGTTGTGTTGTTGGATGAACATGGTTCAGAATTTCGTTCAATAGAATATGCTAATTGGATGAAACAAAAACAAAATACATCTCGACGACTTGTTTTTGTCATTGGGGGACCATATGGTTTCTCATCAAATGTATATGCTAGAGCCAATGAAAAGATTTCATTGTCACGTATGACATTTTCTCATCAGATGGTTAGACTTATCTTTACAGAACAACTTTATCGTGCTTGTACAATTATAAAAGGTGAACCATATCATCATGAATAACTTTACCATTTAAATTTCTGTTCATCGTTTCAGTAATCTTTAATGGTTCTATAACGAATCGTGTGGGTTGTGTATTGATATTCCACCGGTTTGGTGCGGACGCTTAGCACATGTGGTGCGGATGCTTAGCACCAATGGTGCGGATGGTATGCACCACATGTGCGGAGGATTAATACCATTGCTGTATATGGAAGGGTAGGAATTTAATGTGAGTTAAACGTATTAAAACGAAGGTCAATTTGGAGTTGTGTTTAGTTGGAGGCTATACTTTCTGACAATATTTTAGGCTCTATGACGAATTACCCACACGATTCATTATAGAGCCTCTTTAATTGCATAGAATACTTTATACGCATTACGCGGTGGCATGATTTGAGTAAAACAATAATCAGATAACGCTAATAAAAATCTCATTATTTATTCGTTACTAATCAATTTTGTTATTACTAATAATAATCTTTTTTCGTTTTTACTATTGTCAATGTAAAGTATTTTTACACATCATAAAATTAGTATATGCTCTATGAGCTTCAAGAAGACGCCCAATCGGCTTGTAAAAGATGCCCTTTTAAGGTCTTACTAAGGCCCTTTGAGCCCCTTACTAAGGCCCCTTTAGAACTATCTATATAATCACCTGATTTCCTGTTGGTTACAAATCCGGTTTTTTACGAAGTTTTAGGCTGTTTTTATCGTCTTTTATCTAGAATTATGTAAAGTTATTTCAAAACACTTGCTGTATCATCCAACGTTAATAAGAAAGGGGAAGTATTCTTTGATTTACATATATAAAGTATTATAATTGTAAAGACCATGTTAAGCTTAAATTTCTCATACCACCTTTTGTTACTACAAACATCGTATAGCTTAAATCCGAACAATTATTGTGTTTATAACTTTTAGTATAATGGTAGTTATGATAAATAGACTTAAAAAGTACTATTATCTCACGACCTTTTAATATACAGAGAAAAAGAAAATTGCCATCTATGAAGACCTAACAATCTTATAGATGGCAAAGAAGAATATTCCAATGTCTAATCACTCAGAATTTCGGAAGGCTTATCAACAAATATCTTACCACCATGTTTTATCAAGAATTCTTTATCACGAAATCCCCAAAGCACACTGATACATGGTAGTTCGCAGTTTTTGGCCGTCATTATGTCAACATCACTATCACCAATATATACAGCACCAGCCTTAGAAGCATTCAATTGCTTAAGCGCTTCAAGCACGGTATCAGGTGCAGGTTTCTTTCTGATATTGTCGCGTTCGCCGATAGCTATTTCAATGGTATCTGGAAAGAAATATTTTGCAAGTTCTTGTGTAGCAGCATAGAACTTGTTACTTACAATAGCCAGTTTCTTGCCACGACCTTTTAATTCACGTAATAACTCTGGAATACCATCGTATGGACGGGTTGTATCAAGGTTATGTTCCATATAATGTTCACGGAATTTGGCATATGTTTCTTCAAACTTAGGATTATTTATTCCATCAGGGATGGCTCTTTCCATGAGCAATTTAACACCATTTCCCACAAACATACGTATCTCTTCCACACTCCGTTCAGGCATACCTGCCCAACGAAGAGCATAGTTAGTACTGGCTGCTAAGTCGTTCAACGTACTGAGCAATGTTCCGTCTAAATCAAATATATAAGTTTCAAAGTCTTTCATTATCCTTTTATTTATTCATGACAAAAGTACATAATAATACAGACAAAAGCCTATCTTTTCCATTAAATTTCGAAAAATAAGCAATCAAAATCACAAGTCATTGCTCGTTTTGTAGTTTAAAATTGTAACTTTGCACCATAGATATATAATGGAATAACGATGGTAAAGTCAAAAAGAAAGAACAAAGGGACAACTTCCCGCTGGATTATTATTGCTATTTTTGCTGTATTAGCTGGTGTAGCTTACTTTCTTTTCTTTTCGGGAATGTCTCGTACTGGAAAGGAAAAATATGTGTTTATTGATGAGAATGACAATATAGATTCTGTATATGCCAAACTACAGCCTATCTCAACCCCTCAAGGTTTCTGGGTGTTTAAGCAACTTGTTGGTGTTATGGGATATGCCAACAAGATTCGTCCTGGTAGATACACGGTGGGCTCTTCAGGTTCTCTTCAAACTTCACGACATATTATCAATGGCTTACAGTCACCTGTGAAGGTCACGATTAGATCAGTAAGAACAATTGAAGACTTAGCAACAGATGTGAGTAAAAAATTGATGTTCACAAGTGCAGAACTTCTATCACGCTTGAAGTCAAAAGAAGTTTGTAAGAAATATGGATACACACCAGAGACAATCCCTGCAATGTTTATTCCTGACACCTATGACTTCTATTGGAATACTACAGTCGATAAGTTTCTCGATAAGATGAGTGAAGAAAACAAAAAGTTTTGGAACTTTGAACGTAAAGAGAAAGCTAAGCAGGCTGGCTTTACTGAAAGTGAGATTGTGACGCTTGCAAGTATTGTTGATGAAGAAACGGATAATGAAGCTGAGATGCCTAAGGTTGCAGGAATGTATATCAACCGTCTGCACATTAATATGCCATTACAAGCAGATCCTACGATTAAATTTGCAACAAAGAACTTTACGGCTCATCGTATCTATCAAAAATGGTTGACGGTTGACAACCCGTACAATACGTATAAGTATCGTGGCCTTCCTCCTGGACCAATTCGTATTCCTTCTGTGGCAGCTATTGATGCAGTCCTTAATTATGTTCACCATGATTATATCTATATGTGCGCTAAGGAAGATTTTAGCGGTACACATAACTTCGCCAAGACCTACGAAGAGCATCAAGTGAATGCGGCAAAGTATGCTAAAGCACTGAATGAACGTGGTATTAACTAAGAAGGGATTCTTTCACTTATAACCGAAAATATGTTTAGAATTTGCCAATAGTTTGCCAAAGATTATCCTTTGGCAATGGCGATTCTATACAGATTTTCTCTTTCGAAACTGGATGAATAAACTCAACACGATGGCTCAACAAACAGATACTGCCATCTAGATTAGAACGTGGAGCACCATATTTTAGATCACCTTTTATAGGACAGTCCATGTTTGATAGTTGGCAACGAATCTGATGATGACGACCCGTCATTAAGTTTATTTCTAATAATGTGTAACGGTCTGACTGGTTAATTACCTTATAATGTAATATCGATTTCTTAGAGGTTGGCACCTGATGGTTATAAGCGTAACTCTTATTCTGTCGTTCGTTACGTACAAGCCAATCGGTAAGTGTGGCCTCTGGTTCAAAAGGCGGACGTGTTACGATAGCCCAATACGTTTTGTGTATTTCACCATTGCGGAACATATTATTAAGTCGCGTGAGTGCTTTTGACGTCTTTGCAAAGACAACCAAACCTGCCACAGGGCGATCAAGCCTGTGTACAACCCCGAGAAACACGTTGCCTGGTTTCTGATGTTTCTCCTTTATCCATTGTTTTACAATCTCAGATAAAGGTTCGTCACCTGTTTTATCACCTTGAACAATTTCACCTGCTTCTTTGTAAACAATGATGATGTGGTTATCTTCGTAAAGTACTTCCATAGTAAGAAATGCCTAAATGTGCCGCTAAAATAAAAGATTATCAGTATTAACAATAATAAGACCCCACTTATATGATTCTCAAATTAAAGGATGAGTAATTTAGAAATAATACTCCCCTACTCTTCTTAAAATCATAAAAGCTAATTACTTTATCCCTCCCTCCCCTGTAGTTATATTATGAGGAGGGAGAGAAAAACATTACATATTCATACCACCATCAACCTGAAGAACCTGACCTGTAACGTAGCTTGACAGCTCAGAGCCAAGGTAAACAGCCGTATTTGCGATATCCTCAACTGTACCACCACGACGAAGAGGAATCTTTGAAATCCATTCCTTACGGATATCATTATTCAAAGCCTGTGTCATTGCTGTGTCGATAAAACCTGGAGCAATAGCATTTGCACGAATACCCTTAGGTCCCATCTCCTGCGCAACACTCTTAGCCAAAGCAATCATACCAGCCTTTGAAGCTGCATAGTTAGCCTGACCAGCATTACCATGAACACCAACAACACTTGCCATATTGATGATGCTACCACTACGCTGACGCATCATTACTGGTACACATGCATGAATGAAGTTGAATGCACTCTTGAGGTTTACTGCGATAACAGCATCCCACTGCTGCTCAGTCATACGAAGCATAAGACCATCTTTGGTAATACCTGCATTGTTAATAAGAATGTCAATAGAACCAAATTCTTCCTTAACGAGTTTTACAACTTCTTCAGACTGTGTGAAGTCTGCAGCATTACTTGCGTATCCTTTTGCTTTTACACCATAAGCAGCAATCTCTGCTTCTGTAGCTTTACCATTCTCGTCGATAACGAGGTCGGTGAATGCAACGTTTGCACCCTCCTCTGCAAACTTCAATGCAATTGCCTTACCAATACCACGTGCAGCACCTGTAATCAGAGCTGTCTTACCTTCCAATAATTTCATATTGTTTTGATTTATATTGTTAGTTTATAAGTTTAAGAATAAACGAGTTCGCTATATTAAAAAACATCATAAATATTTTTATTTTAGTCCGTTCTTTCCTAATGCACCATATACAACTTTAGCGACAAGTGGACGTGAAGACTCCTCCGTAAGTCCATGACCTAAACGACCATAGATGAACGGAACTTCAAGTCCTTTAATACAATAGTGTGTGATGTCAGCTACAAGTTCAATATTCTCAATATCAAATTCTCCATCTTCTTTAGCATCCGAATAAACCTTGCGGAAGAGTTCTATTTCGTCCTCATCAAAGTTCTTACGTGCTTTCTCTACCATCCAAATATTTCTAAAGAACTCCGCACGTAGATTACCATTACGCATAACCGTTTCTTTAATCATACTAAGATGCGTGTAAATAAGTTCAATGATTTTATTTTGAGGGCTTATATTCTTTGCAGCTACTTCGTCCAACTTGTCCGATA
Source organism: Prevotella scopos JCM 17725 (assembly GCF_018127785.1). Lineage (NCBI taxonomy): Bacteria > Pseudomonadati > Bacteroidota > Bacteroidia > Bacteroidales > Prevotellaceae > Prevotella > Prevotella scopos. Next base: position 554,610 of record NZ_CP072389.1, on the reverse strand, counting down.
GGCGTTCAAGCTCAGACTCAATAACAGCATAATACACATCATCCTTACTCTTAAAGTAAGTATAGAGTGTACGTCTTCCTTTGCCTGATGCCTTAGCAATGTCATTCATCGTTGTGTTTGCAATGCCATTTTTAGCAAAAAGTTGGCGTGCTACATCAACAAGCTTTTGTCTAGTCTTTGATATTGACATACCATTGTATTTATCTATTTCATAATTTGCACATCGCAAATCTCATGTGCAAAATTATAGATTATATCCCAAATTCGCAAATTTATAAGAACAAAAGTTCTTTATTTTTAATCTTTTTATCCTTAAGTTTGTTCTATATTGCGGTAAATCAATTATTGCACTGTATTATGATGTACAAAAGTGTGATAGCAAATTATGGTACAATAACGAGTATTTTTATGGTTCTGTTCCATTTCGTGTGGAGAAATGGTTACGATTTGACTTATTATACAAGTTTATTATTACGCTAACACTTTCAGTATTTGCATAGTTTAGCATGAACATTTCCTTCTCTTCAAACTACCAAACAAACGTTCAAGTTTACCTTTGTTTTACAACGTTTTACTCACAAAACAATCCCGGTTATTCATATATCGCAATGATTTCAACTCTTCGCACATGTGGTGCATACCTTCCGCACCACATGTGTTAAGCACCCGCACCAAACGTGTTAAGCACCCGCACCAAACGTTAAGGATCACATTACAACAGCTAATGATGGTAAACATTCACAAACATGTAATTAACAAGAGCCTTTAAACCATTCCTTCTTTTCTCTGTGTGCCAAATGACATTGGGAGATTTGCGTTCATCACTTCATATTAAGAAAGAGAAGAAGTCATAACAATTAGCCGATTTCGTTTTGTCAGATAATTCATAAATCTTAGTTCCCGTCACTTCTGTCATTTATGATAAGTTCTTAACTCGTTATATTTCAGCAAGATGCATTAAATATCAAAAATGACAGCAACTTAAAATAAAAATAATCTCGTATTTTATGCAATAATATCAATCTTATTTGCGAATCATTGTATCCAAAATTAAAAAGTGCTTTTCATCATAAACCTTTTATGTGTCTATCCCCATGCCCTTTCCCTACTAAAACCCATTCTAACTCGTTGACAGATAAAATTTCACAACAAGAAAGGTCTTCTTTATGGATCTTGCATATGTACTTTAAGATCCATAAGAACACCCTTTTTTAATTAGCTCTTATGCGTTTTGAAATAAGATTTTCGTATTGCCTAGAATGGTACCATTGTGTCTGGAGATGGGTATGGTGGTAATGGGTCATTATTCATCTTACTACCAATAATCTCTCCGCCTAATGGGTCATTTGGCAAAGGAGCAGCAAAGTCAACATCTTCTGGATTTGCAAAACGAGTATATTCGCCTCGGAAATTAAGTAGTACGTCACCCGTTGCACCCTTACGGTGTTTTGCTATAATAATCTGTGCCATACCATGGAGGTCGTTTCCTTTGTCATCCTGTAAAATATGATAATACTCTGGTCGGTGCACAAAGAGTACCATATCGGCATCTTGCTCGATGGCACCAGACTCACGCAAGTCACTTAATTGTGGGCGTTTACCTTCACGTGGATCACGCTGTTCAACCGCACGACTTAACTGTGAGAGAGCCAAAATTGGGATGTTCAACTCTTTTGCAAGTCCCTTCAAAGAGCGGCTAATAGTAGAAACCTCTTCTTGACGACTATTGAAACGCATACCATTGGCATTCATCAACTGCAAGTAGTCAATCATTAATACCTCAATGTTATGTTCACGAACCAAACGACGTGCCTTTGTTCGAAGCTCAAAAATTGAAAGACCTGGCGTGTCATCAATATAGATAGGTGCGCCTTGCATCTTTCGAATATTTGAGTCGAAACGCTCCCACTCATCAGGTGTAAGCTGACCATTAAGAATCTTATTACCTGGTACAGAACAAACGTTTGAAATTAAACGATTGACAAGCTGGACATTGTTCATCTCAAGTGAGAAGAAGGCTATCGGTTTACGATAATCTATGGCAATATTCTTTGCAATACTTAACGCGAAAGAAGTCTTACCCATGGCTGGACGTCCAGCGATAATTATCAAGTCGGATGCCTGCCAACCAGCAGTAATCTTATCCAAGTCATGGAAACCACTAGGAACACCTGTTAAGCTACCTTTATTATTGGCTGCTTTGAGAAGCAGTTGGTGCGCTTGCTCAACAACCGAGTCAATCTGCACATAGTCTTGAAGCATGTTCTTTTGAGAAATCTCAAACAGAGCACCCTCAGCTTTCTGCATTAACTCGTCAACATCCACGGTTTCATCGAAGGCATCAGTCTCAACCATGGATGCAAACTGTATCAGTTGTCGTGCTAAGAATTTCTGTGCAAGGATATGTGCATGATATTCTATATGTGCAGAAGAAGCAACATTTGAACTTAGTTCCACAACATAAGCCGGGCCACCAACATCTTCGAGTGTTCCCTTATGACGGAGTTCCTCCACCACAGTCATAATATCTACAGGCTTCTGCTGTAAATTTAAGGACTGGATAGCTTCATAAATCTTTTCATGTCGGGATTCATAGAATGTTTCTGGTTTGATGATTTCCGAAACTACTGTGAAGGCATCCTTATCAATCATTAGTGCACCTAAGACAACTTTCTCAATATCAGTTGCCTGTGGTTGAAGATGACCAAATGATGTATCGATAGGAGCTTGCTTGGTCCTACGACTACTTTTATTGTTATTACTTCTTTCTGACATACGTTGGCAAAATTACAAAAAATATTCCATTTCTAACATCAATCTCCTTACCTTTTATTATCTTTGCAGATAGAATCTTTAAATTATATTTCCAGACTATGATTACCTTTCCTTGCTGTAAAATCAACCTTGGATTGAACATCGTTGCCAAACGTCCAGATGGCTATCATGAGCTTGAGACAGTATTTTATCCTGTACCATTATGTGATGCGTTAGAGATAAAAAAAATGGACAACGAGTTTCCCTCTCCTACTCCTATTGACCTAAAAGTGACCGGCAATGCTGTAGAATGTGATGAACGTAAAAATTTAGTTGTAAAGGCTTATCATCTTCTTGCTCAAGACTATAAACTTCCACGTCTTCATGCACATCTTGTTAAGCGTATCCCGATGCAAGCTGGTCTTGGCGGAGGTTCTGCAGATGCAGCTTATATGATTCGACTACTTGACGAACGTTTTCGTTTGAATATGGGTAATGCAGAGATGGAACGTTATGCAGCTCAGCTGGGTGCTGATTGTGCCTTCTTTATTCGTTCGGAGACCGCTTATGCAACGGGTATCGGAGAGATTCTTGCCCCTGTTGACAATGATGAGAATAATTTAGAAGGATATTATCTTGCTCTTGTAAAACCTGATGTTGCAGTCTCAACAGCTGAGGCTTTTGCAGGTATTACTCCTAAGAAACCTGTAAAGAACTGCCGTGATATTGTTCGCCAACCGATTGATACATGGCGCACAGAGTTGACGAACGATTTTGAACAGACAATCTTTGCGATTCACCCAATATTGGCTACGATTAAGGAAAAATTGTATAAAAATGGGGCTTTATATGCACAGATGTCAGGAAGTGGTAGTACTATCTTTGGTATCTTTGGTCAGAAACCAAAGAACCTAGATGACCTTTTCCCAGATATGTTCACTTATTGCGTCAGACTATAATATAAAACTCTATTCATTCATGAAGGAAAAAGCATTAACAGTTTATAAAGCATCAGCCGGCTCGGGTAAAACGTTTACACTAGCATCAGAATATATTACTTTAGTGGTAAAGAATCCACAAAATTACAAGAAGATTCTTGCAGTTACCTTCACTAATAAGGCAACGCAGGAGATGAAAACGCGTATTCTATCTCAATTGTATGGCATTGCTCATAATCTTCCAGATTCTCAAGCTTATTATGAACAAGTATTACAGAAGACAGGGTTTCCTGATCAAACAATCCGAGAGAATGCTGCCGAAGCTTTATCATTGCTTACCCATCATTATAATGAATTTAGAGTTCAGACGATTGATGCCTTCTTTCAATCTGTATTACGTAATCTTGCTCGTGAACTAAACCTCACAGCTAATCTTCGTATCGACCTTAATGACACTGAAGTAGAGGCACATGCTGTCGATGAGTTAATTAATAGTCTAGAAGAGGGAGAAGAGGTTCTGAGTTGGATTCGCGATTACATCGATAAAAATATAGAAGATGACAAGGGATGGAATGTTATAGGACAGATAAAGGACTTTGGAAAAAATATTTTTAAGGACTTCTATAAAGACCATAAGGCTAATCTTGATCAACTGTTTAGTAATCCTACATTCTTTGACACTTTTATCACAGACCTGCGTAAGCGACGTAAAGATAGCGCTGATAAAGTAAAAGATCAATCAAGAAGATTACTTCAGAAAATAAGTGATTCTGGGATTGATACATCTTACTTAATTAGCGGTTTAATAACATTTCTTAACAACTTAACTTATGCAGGTTCTCCTAATAAATTACAAAATAAAAAAGATCCATTTCAAGAGGGACCTTCTGCAAATGTATTAAAATGTATCAAGAGTCCAGATAAATGGTTATTGACAAAATGCCCACCTGACGAAAAAGAGTATTTTGATACGCTAATTAAGAAATCATGGCATAAAGACTTGGAACAATTAAACGAGACTCGGAAAGAATGCTGGAGAGAGTATCAATCCTGCAATCTTACACTGAGGCATCTTTCCCAACTTCGTCTTTTACATGCTATATCAGAGGCTGTCGATGAGATAAATAAAGACACGAACCGATTTATGCTAAGTAACACACAATCAATACTTAGCACATTGATGAAAGATACAGATACTCCTTTCGTTTTTGAGAAGATGGGAGCCTATCTGAAGCATATTATGATTGATGAATTCCAAGATACGAGTACGATCCAATGGAATAACTTCCGGAAGTTACTTGATAATTGTATGGCTCAAATCGAATCTCATAATCTTATTGTAGGTGATGTAAAGCAGAGTATTTATCGTTGGCGTCAAGGTGATTGGAAATTGCTAAATAATATTGAGCATGACTTCTCTAACGAACAAATAAAGATAGAACCGCTGGACACAAACTATCGTTCAGAAGAGAACATAATACGATTTAATAATACTTTCTTTACGCAGGCTGTTGTGCAAACTGTTAAAGAGTTGGAGAGCGATAAGATAGAAGGTGCAAGCCAATTAATAGAGGCTTATAAAGAAATTGAGCAGAAGCCGAAGAAAAGGGATGGTAAAGGTTTTGTACGCATAAAACTCATTCACTACAATCAAAACGTTTCGTCTGAATATAGAGAGAATGTCCTCAATGAACTTACCAATAATATCCGTGGACTTTTAGAGCGTGGGTATAAACAAAGAGATATCGCCATTCTGGTTCGTAATAACGATGTTATCCAACCTATTGCTGACAAGTTCCAAGATGAATTTGGGACAGATGTTAGTATTGTCTCTGATGAGGCTTTCCGATTAGATGCCTCGTTAGCCGTCAACGTTATTATTGCCGCTCTTCAACTTCTCATACATCCTGAAGATAAGCTAACTGAAAGTAAATTGGTTAAGCTCTATCAGCAACAAGTATTGCAGACTGGATTGGATAATAACGGCTTGTTTGTTAATGAGAATGAAGTTGGACTAAAATCTTTGTTACCAAAAGATTATGTAGAAAGGTTTGAGTTATTATTAAGAAAGTCTCTTGTTGACCTTGTCGATGAAATCTACTCACTCTTCAATCTTGGAAGCCTCGACGGACAGAGTGCATACGTCTGTACCTTCTACGATACACTGAATGAATATCTTAGAGACCATCCTGCAGATATTGACGATTTCATCGAAGAATGGGAAGAGGTACTATCAAGCAATACCATCCAAAGTGATGAGATTGATGGAATACGTTTACTTACCATCCATAAGAGTAAAGGTTTGGAGTATGACAACGTATTTATTCCTTTCTGTGATTGGGTATTGGAGAAAACATCTGGTAATACAATATGGTGTCCAGGTGATAATAAAGAGAAACCCTATGGTGAATTGCCGTTGATTCCTGTTGATTTTTCCAATAAGATGATGGATACAGTCTTTGAAGATGATTACAAAGAGGAGCATCTGCAAAACACAGTCGATAATATGAATCTGCTTTACGTTGCCTTTACGCGTGCTGGAAAGAATCTGTTTATTACGGGTAAAAAGGCCTCTTCAAAGACTTTTAAGAGCTTAAAAGACAATAAAACAGCTACGAATCGTTCACAGATTATTCAATTAATAATTGATGAACTTACTAAAAGTTTGCCAGGAGCAACGCTTGATGATGCTGGTGAAAAGGAACCTTTAACTTTCGAATTTGGCGAATTGTCAGATTGTGTAGAACAAAAAGAAAAGGAAAAATCTACTGAGAATCCTTTTGAGCTTACGCCAGAGACGCATAAGTTGAGGATAGAAACTTTCCCCCACCCTGTCAGCTTCCGACAGAGTAATAAGAGTCATGACTTTATCAATGGTGAAGATATCGACCCTTCAGATAAAAATCGTTATATAAAGGTTGGAAATATTCTTCACCAACTATTCTCTACTATTCTTACTGAAGATGATATTGAACCACGCTTGAAGGAATTAGAGCAAGAGGGAGTTATCTATAATGATGAGGTTACATCTCAAGAATTGAAGAATAAGATAGCCAATGCGCTCAGCAACGAGAAAGTGAGAGATTGGTTCAGTTCTCGTTGGAAACTCTTTAATGAGTGCACTATTCTTGATTATGACAAGGAGAGTTGTGAGGTCTATGAACATCGTCCAGACCGTGTCATGACCGATGGAAACGAGATAATTGTTGTGGATTTCAAGTTTGGTAAGCCACGAGATGAATACCATGAACAGGTACAACGTTACATGAATCTGCTTTTGCGTATGGGGTACAAGAAAGTATCTGGCTATATTTGGTATGTTGTCAGAAATGAGATTGTACCAACTCCTTTCCTCTCCGATAAAGGCAAGTAATACAAGTTACCAACTTCATTTATTTTCTTAACAAGAATTCTTATATACAATTATGAATACATTTCTCGAACATGTAGCGGCTGATTTGCTGAAGAAATATGGTAATGACATGGCACATATAGCTGTTGTCTTTCCTAACAAGCGTGCTGCGCTCTTTCTGAATCAAGCATTAGCGCGTCTAGCTGATGGACCAGTATGGAGCCCAGCTTACATAACTATATCTGACTTTTTTCGCCAACATTCAAATTTGACAATTGCTGATCCTATCAAGAGTATTTGTGACCTCTACAAGAGTTATCTTGAGGTTACAGGCAATATGAATGAAACTTTAGACCATTTTTACGGGTGGGGACAACTACTCTTAGCTGATTTCGATGATATCGATAAGAACATGGCAGATGCAGAGAAAGTATTCTCGAATATTAGCGATTTGAAAGAGTTGGATGATATTAGTTATCTTACTGATGAGCAGAAAGCTGAATTACGCCGTTTCTTTGCTAATTTCGATGACAATCCAGAGGGAATCAGAGAACGCTTTATTACCCTATGGTCAAAGTTAAATGAAATATATAATAATTTTAAGCAAAGACTTAAGAACCAAAAACTTGCATACGAAGGTATGCTTTATCGTGACGTTGTTGACAAGCCATCAATTGATGCACACTATGAGCATTATGTTTTTGTCGGTTTCAACGTGCTTCAAAATGTAGAGCAAGTGCTTTTCAAACGATTCTTAAAGGAAGAAAAGGCAAGTTTTTATTGGGATTATGATCGTTATTATATGAAGTCGACAAATGAAGCTGGAAACTATATTCGTCGTTGGCTTGATAAATTCCCCAATGCTTTGCCTAATGATGACGATGAACTCTATGATAATTTAAGTAAGAAGAAGAATATAAACATTATCTCGGCACCTACTGAGAATTTACAAGCACGCTATATCTCAGAATGGTTACGAGAGAATGAAAGATATAAAGATGGAAAGCGGACAGCAATTGTACTTTGTGACGAACATTTATTGCAAACGGTTATCCATTGTATTCCAGATGAAGTAGATACGCTGAATGTTACAACAGGTTATCCTCTGCAACAAACCCCGATAGCATCGATGGTTTCACAATTGTGGACATTACAAACAGATGGTTATTCACTTCAAGAAAAGAGTTACAGACTTCATCATCTGAACAGAGTGCTACGTCATCCTTATGGGAAGTATCTAACTCCGGCAGTTGGCGAAATCATCGAACGATTGAATAGCGAACGACAATTTTATGTGAAGCCAAAAGAAGATATATTCTTTGAATACTTTCCAAGTGACAACCAGCATCTACCAGCCTTAGTAAATTGGTTAGCAGAAACGGTCCGTTCCATCGGTATCAATGGTGCAGCTGACAGAGAACCACTCTTTGAAGAGTCTGTTTTTCGCATGTACACCTTACTGACACGATTGTTAGAGTTAATGGAGAATGATGATCTAGAAGCAGACAAGATTATCTTCCGCCGACTATTAACACAACTTATTTCCTCTACCAACATTCCGTTTCATGGTGAGCCAGCGCAAGGTGTGCAAGTGATGGGCGTTCTTGAAACCCGAAACCTTGATTTTGATCATGTACTTGTACTCTCATGTAATGAGGGAAATATACCTAAAGGAATTGATGACGCTTCGTTCATACCCCATCTTATACGTAAGGCATACGATCTAACTACGATTGATAATAAAATTTCAATCTACAGTTATTACTTTCATAGCATGATTCAGCGCGCGAAGGATGTAACATTCTTATATAATAATTCTACGCAAGGAAGTCATACAGGAGAAATGAGTCGTTTTATTCTGCAGCTGATGGTAGAATGGAATCACCCAATTCATCGACTTACCTTACAAGCAGGACAAGAACCGATGCATTGTGAAGCAGAGGTGGTAGATAAAAATGAAGCAGTACTAAAGCGACTCGATCAAATCAGTTACTTCTCACCTACTGCTATTAATACATATATAACCTGTCAACTAAAGTATTACTTTAAATATATTGCTGGTATAAATGAACTCGATGAAATCGATATTGATGATGTTGATAATCGAATGTTTGGTAATATCTTTCATACTGCAGCACAGCTTATGTATGAAAAGTTATTACCAAGAGAAGTCATTACTACCAAGAATATAGATTATTTGTTGAAGACTGGAAAGAGTACCCAGTCTCTGACGTCAGGGAATGCAGAACTTACATTGGATGATATTGTTGACGAGGCATTTGCTACTGAACTATTTCATCAACAACGAGGAGTAAGAAAACATCCAAAGCTCAACGGACTGCAACTTATCAATCGTGAGGTAATCATAAAGTATCTTCATCAATTATTGCGAATTGATCGACGTTCAGCCCCATTGCGTGTGCTTGGTCATGAGTTCCCCGTTAAACGTTCACTTACAATCAACGTAAATGGCATAGAGAAGCAAATAGAAACAGGTGGACGCATTGACCGTTTGGATGAGATATCTGTTGATAGTGATAATGCACGCTTACGTGTTGTTGACTACAAGACTGGTGGTAAAGTTGCGGAGTCACTGAAATGTATTGATGAGATGTTTGATGCAAAGAATTTAGATAAAAAGAGTGACTATACGATGCAGGCGATGCTTTATAGTCTTATTGAGGCTACGAACGACCCTGAGCATAACCCTAATCATCGTGCTGTTAGTCCTGCTTTGCTTTTTATCCAACATGCAGGTAGTGAAGATTATACTCCTGTACTATCAATAGATAAGGAGGAGGTTACTGATGTCACAGTATATGAAGAGGATTTTCTCAGAAAACTCACGGAAAAACTCGAAGAAATACATAATCCAAATATAGCTTTTGCTCCAACAGACAATACTAATACTTGTAAATACTGTCCTTATAAACAGATGTGTGGACGATAATTACAGCTAAAAACGATAATAGGCGGTCATAAATGCGAATACATTTATGGTCGCCTATCCTATTTGTAATGTTCTTACCCAACAACCTTAAACTTGGCAAACTTCAGCAATAGTTGTTTTGTTCCTGCATTACGGAACTCAACGGTAGCCTTAGCATTTTCTCCAGAGCCTTCAAGATTTAATACCTTTCCAATGCCAAAGCGCTGATGTTCAATGGTCACACCAACACTGAGTCCAGCTACTGAAGCCGTCGATGAAGCCGAGGATATTGAAGTACTCTCTGAAGATAATGTTCTACCGCCATTTGTCATTGCAGACGACAGCCGTTTAAAATTACCACCTTCTGCTATTAATTTGCGTTTAGTACGCTCTGAGAATGGGTCAACAGCAGCTTCTGGACGTTTACGTTCAGTTATCTTCGGCTTTGGATCAGCACGAAATTGGCTTGCAACAGGATTTGAGTTCTGCCATCTTGAACCCATTTGACGATATTCTTGTCCCCAAGGTCTGCTACCTGTGTATGCTTTGTTTGGTTCGTATTCACGGAAGTTATCGTCTGAACGATTACGTCCCCAAGCACTTCTTGAGTTATTGTCCTCGTCCCAAGGCATCTTACGTCGTTCACCTCCCAAAGCACTGTTTACTTCATCTTCTACATGAAGCAGTGTAGGATCAAAATCATTTAAGAATCGACTTGGATTGTCAATTTGCATTGATCCGTAGCGAAAACGATTCTTTGCATTCGTCAATATACAATGTCGTTCGGCACGAGTTATAGCCACATAGAGTAGTCTTCTCTCTTCTTCTATCTCACGTCTTGAACTTGCTGACATAGGACTTGGGAATATATTTTCCTCCAATCCAACGACAAATACCGTAGGGAATTCCAATCCCTTTGCTGCATGAATTGTCATCAATGTCACTTTCGGGGTATCATCGTCTTCCTTGTCAGCATCTGTGTATAAAGCTACTTCCTGAAGGTAGTCAGTAAGATAGACATTCTCTTCACGTCCTTCTTCGCGTCCAGCGTCCACAAACCCCTGCATAGCCGACATAAACTCTTCTAAGTTCTCTCGCCGAGCCAAGTCCTCTGGTTCGCTCCCAGAACGGATATCAGCACTTACCCCACTCTCTTCAATAATGTCTTTTCCAAGCTCGTATGCATCTTTGAGTGCTACATTCTTAATAAACCCACTTATAAGCGTTCTAAAAGCAAAAAGCTTTGTCATTGTACCTTTATTGACATCTAATCCATATTGTATAGGATTGAGGATGGTTTCCCATAGCGAAACAGAATTTCGTTGGGCACAATCAATAATCTTTTGAACAGTCGTATTACCAATTCCACGTGTTGGGTAATTGATGATACGTCGGAATGCTTCTTCGTCATCAGGATTAGAGACCAACCGAAAATATGCGATGATATCTTTAATTTCCTTACGTTGATAGAAAGAAAGTCCACCGATAATCTTGTAAGGTATCCCTTGTTTGCGAAACTCATCCTCGAAAGAACGACTCTGTGCATTCGTACGATAAAGGATGGCAAAGTGGCCATAATCGCAATCATCATTGCGTTTGATACGCTTCAGTTCATTCGCAACAACCATAGCCTCTTCCCTATCACTGTAGCAAGGCTTATAGAGAATCTTATCTCCTTCGGCTTCTTTAGAAAACACATCCTTAGGAATCTGTCGTTCGTTGTGTTTCATCAACGAGTTAGCAGCCTGTACGATGAGCTGTGTTGAGCGGTAATTACGCTCTAACTTAAAGAGTTTAGCATCGTCAAACTTATGCTTGAAGTCAAGGATATTGTCAATGTTTGCACCACGGAAAGAATAGATACTCTGATAGTCGTCACCCACAACGCAGATACGACGATGTGTCTCAGCCAGCTGACTGATGATACTTACCTGTGCATAGTTTGTGTCTTGATACTCATCTACCAAGATATATTCAAACTGCTGTCCATACTTCTCTCTAATCTCTTTGTTATCACGGAAGAGCAAGAAGGTATAAAGCAAAATATCATCAAAGTCCATAGCATTTGCCTGACGACATCTTGCTTCGTATGCTTTGTAAATCATGTGGATTGCGGGCATACGTGCACTTCGATCACGTTCAATAGCAGCACGATCTTCTGCATATTCTGCAGCTGTGATAAGATGGTTCTTTGCCATTGAGATAAAGTTATGCACCGAAGCAGGCTTATACGTTTTCTCGTCAAGGTCTAAGGCTTTTACAATACTCTTGATAAGTGAACGTGAGTCGCTCTCATCATAAATAGTAAAATTATTTCCAAAGCCAATAGTCTCTCCTTCACGACGCAGGATACGTGCGAAGATGGAATGGAAAGTCCCCATATAAAGGTGTTGTGCATCTTTAGCGGTTGTTATCTGTGCAATACGTTCCTTCATCTCTCTTGCAGCTTTGTTTGTAAACGTAAGTGCAAGAATGTTCCATGGAGCTAAACCTTTATCAAGCAGGTAAGCAATCTTATAGGTAAGCACACGTGTCTTACCAGAGCCAGCACCAGCAATCACTAATGATGGTCCGGTACAATACTCTACTGCCTCACGCTGGCTTTCATTCAGTGCGGAGAGGATAGTCTCTTCCTTATCTTGATTTATCATTTTTTCGTTTTTGTTTTTATCGAACAGAATTGTTTAATAGACTAATTTACTGTCTTTTAATGTTCTTCTGGGAAAGCTGGTATAAAAGTCATCTGGTGTTCAATCTGTCCGATTCTCTTGCGCATGTAAGGTCCAGGATTCTTTGAGGAGAAGCGACGTGGATTAGGTAATGTCGCTGCTATGAGTGCACAATCTCTTCGACTAAGTTGGCTGGCCTCCATACCGAAGTTTTGTTCAGCACAAGCTTCAACGCCATAGATTCCATCGCCCATTTCAATTGAATTAAGATAAACCTCCATGATACGCTGTTTGCTCCATAGTGTCTCTATAAGGAAAGTGAAATAAACCTCCAAACCTTTTCTTACCCATGAGCGTCCTTGCCACAGAAAGACATTCTTTGCTGTCTGTTGCGAGATAGTAGAACCACCACGCAGTTTCTTTCCTTTCTTCAGGTGGTCTTCAGCTGCTTTCTCGATAGCTTGATAGTCGAAACCATGATGCGTAAGGAAACGTTGATCCTCACTTGCCATCACTGCTACAGGCATTGATTTAGATATCTTTTCTAATGGTACCCATTCATGATAAAGTTTTACAGACTCTCCTTTACCAATCTGTTCAAAACAACGACTAATCATCAAAGGCGTAAAGTAAACGGGAATAAAGCGATAAACAACTACCGCTAATATTGTTGAGATAAAAGTTAGGGATAGAACCCATCTTATCACTTTAAAAATCTTCTTGAACATAGTTAATGAGTTAATTACTTGCAAAGGTACTAAATCTTCTTCGATAGTCCGCCAGTTAGAAGAGTTTTTTCTAGGGTGAATTATAGATAAAAAAACAGAATTATGACTTAAAAAAACTACTATTTCTCTTCAGATGATGACATAATCTTCTTCCCAATTCTGTCTCTTTCCCAATTAGTAGATAAACTTTCTTCCTATAAATAACCACTTAAATGATGTGCCTTATCTTCCAAAAGAATGCAAACAACCATATTGAAATGGAAAAAGCAAGAATGGGAGATAACCACAGGAGAAATATTTCCAAAAGCTTTTAAAGCTACATTCTACCACTAGATTTCTATATGAAATATATATTGAATATCATCATAACAAGGCTTTATACGAATTGTCCGAAAGTCCCGGACAAGTTGTCCGGATGGTCTGGGACATGTGTCCGGGCGCTCCGGACAAAACATGAGAAATATCATGAGAGTAAATAATTACAGTTAAGTTTACTATCTAAATAAGAATTATGGAAGGTAACGTTACAATGAATTTCAAGCTAAATTCAATCTATGATAGTGTCAGAAAAAGGTAATGAAAGTCGCTTACTCTTTATTCAAATAATAAATGATTCCTTTGTCTGAAATTTATGCTTTAATTCAGCTGATAATCAACAAATATTAGCTACCTTTGCACGAGAAAACTCCTTTTAAGATATGAACAACAGATACATGATGCGCGGCGTAAGTGCTGCCAAGGAAGATGTGCATAACGCCATCAAGAACATTGATAAAGGTCTTTACCCACAGGCTTTCTGTAAAATTATTCCTGATATTCTTGGTGGAGATCCAGAATATTGCAACATTATGCACGCTGATGGTGCTGGCACGAAGTCTGCCTTAGCTTATATGTATTGGAAGGAGACAGGTGACTTGAGTGTATGGCGTGGTATTGCGCAAGATGCTATCGTAATGAATACAGATGACTTGCTCTGTGTGGGTGCGGTAGATAATATCCTTGTCAGCTCCACTATCGGCCGTAACAAGATGCTTGTACCAGGAGAAGTCATCTCTGCCATCATCAATGGTACTGACGAGCTCTTGGCTGATATGCGTAAGATGGGCATCGGCATCTATCCTACTGGTGGTGAGACTGCTGATGTTGGCGACCTTGTTCGTACGATTATTGTCGATTCAACCGTTACCTGCCGTATGCGTCGTGAGGATGTGATTGATAATGCAAATATCCGTCCTGGCGATGTGATTGTAGGTCTTTCATCTACTGGTCAAGCTACATACGAGACACGCTATAATGGTGGTATGGGTAGCAATGGTCTGACTTCTGCACGTCATGATGTATTTGCTAAGTATCTTGCTGAGAACTATCCAGAAAGTTATGACCATGCTGTACCTGAAGAATTAGTATATAGTGGAAAGTATAAATTGACCGATGCTGTTGAAGGAAGTCCTATTAATGCTGGTGAACTAGTACTCTCACCCACCCGCACATACGCCCCTGTTATCAAACGATTATTAGATGAATTGCGTCCTGAAGTTCATGGTATGGTACATTGTACAGGTGGTGCACAGACTAAGGTTTTGCATTTCGTAAATGAAAACTGCCGCATCATTAAAGATAATATGTTCCCAGTTCCTCCACTCTTCCGTGCTATTAAGGATTGTAGTGGTACTGATTGGAAGGAGATGTATCAGGTATTCAATATGGGACATCGTATGGAAATCTATGTACGTCCTGAGGTTGCTGAGAAGGTTATCGCCATCAGCAAGGAGTTCAACATTGATGCACAGGTTGTCGGACACATTGAAGAAGGCAAGCGCAGCTTAACGATTAAGAGCGAGTTTGGAACATTTGAATATTGATAATTCACAATTATAAATTCACCATTTACAATTAGAAATCAAGTTATTCTCTAAGTGTGAAAATTGGTTTTCTATAGAAACAGATAGATTTCTATTGTAAATTATGAACGACAGATTATGAATTAAACAAAAAGATTATGATAGATAACAACAATATATTACAGAAACTTGATGGTCTTGAGGCCCGTTATGAAGAAGTATCAACGCTAATCACTGACCCAAGTGTTATTGCTGATCAGTCACGCTATGTGAAGCTGACGAAGGAATATAAAGATCTTGGTGACATTATGGATGCTCGCCGCCGTTATATTAACTGTCTTACCACTATCAAAGAGGCAAAGGATATCATTGCCAACGAGAGTGATGCTGAGATGAAAGAGATGGCTCGTGAAGAGTTATCGGAAAATGAGGAGCTTCAGCCAAAACTCGAAGAGGAAATCAAGTTATTGCTTGTACCAAAGGACCCTGAGGATGCAAAGAATGTTCAGATGGAGATTCGTGGTGGTGCAGGTGGTGATGAGGCTGCCCTCTTTGCTGGCGACCTCTTTAATATGTACAAACGTTATTGTGACAAGAAGGGCTGGAAGCTCTCTATCACTTCAGTTTCTGAGGGTACAGCAGGTGGTTTTAAGGAGATTGACTTTGCCGTTGAGGGTGATAATGTCTATGGTACCTTAAAGTATGAGTCAGGTGTTCACCGTGTACAGCGTGTACCTGCTACCGAGACACAAGGCCGTATGCACACATCTGCTGCAACAGTAGCCGTATTGCCAGAGGCTGATAAGTTCGAAGTAAATATCAACGAAGGCGACATCAAGTGGGATACATTCCGTTCCAGTGGTGCCGGTGGTCAGAACGTAAATAAGGTTGAATCTGGTGTACGTCTGCGCTATCCATGGAAGAATCCTAACACTGGTGAGGTTGAAGAAATCCTTATCGAGTGTACCGAGACACGTGACCAACCAAAGAATAAGGAGCGCGCATTGAGCCGTCTTTATACTTACATCTATGACCACGAGCATCAGAAGTATGTTGATGATATCGCAAGTCGCCGTAAGACTTTGGTCTCAACAGGTGACCGAAGTGCTAAGATCCGCACTTATAACTACCCACAGGGACGTGTCACTGACCATCGTATCGGCTTCACTACCCACGACCTTCAGGGCTTCATGAATGGTGAAATCCAAGATATGATTGACGCTTTGACCGTAGCAGAAAATGCTGAGAAGTTGAAGGAAACAGAGTTGTAACAACCAATATTTAGTAGATAACCTTTATGAACAGACAACAGTTAATCAACGAAATCTTCACAAAAAAAACATTCTTATGTGTAGGACTTGACACTGATATCAACAAGATACCATCACACTTAAAGAATGAGGAAGATCCTATCTTTGCTTTCAACAAGGCAATCATTGACGCAACAGCACCTTATTGCGTAGCCTACAAACCAAACCTTGCTTTCTATGAGTGCTATGGTTTGAAAGGTATGTTAGCATTTGAAAAGACCATTCAATACATAAAGGAGAACTATCCAAACCACTTTATCATTGCTGATGCTAAGCGTGGTGATATCGGCAATACCTCTAAGATGTATGCCCAAACGTTCTTCGAAGAGTATAATCTTGATTCTGTTACCGTTGCTCCCTACATGGGTGAAGACAGCGTAAAGCCATTCCTCGAGTATGACGGAAAGTGGGTTATCCTACTCGCATTGACAAGTAATAAAGGTAGTCATGACTTCCAGCTGACAGAGGATAAGCAGGGAGAGCGCCTCTTTGAAAAGGTCTTAAAGAAATCACAGGAATGGGGTACAACCGAAAACCTCATGTACGTTGTAGGTGCAACACAGGGAAAGATGTTTGAAGATATTCGTTGTATAGCACCAGAACATTTCCTTTTGGTACCTGGTGTCGGTGCACAGGGTGGAAGCTTACAGGAGGTTTGTAAGTATGGAATGACTAAGGACTGTGGCCTCCTTGTCAACTCATCACGTGGTATTATCTACGCAAGCACAGATAAAGACTTTGCTGAAGTAGCTGCTGTAAAAGCAAAAGAACTGCAAGAAGAAATGGCTATTGAACTAGGGAATATCGCAAAATAACGATATACCCATATAATAAAGAAGAAGGCTCAGTAGATAAATAAAGATGTATCCACTGAGCCTTCTCCTTTATATCTTGTGATGAGGGTTAAAAACGATATCCAAAACCGATGTTAAGGTAGATAGGATAAAGGGCAAAACTGATTGTCTTAAACTCACTCTCAAAAATATCATTGAACGCCCATGTCAGATCGGCATTGACCGTGAAATGATTGAAAGCACGCCATGTGGCACCCAACTGGCCTCCCCACTGAAAGTGACGAAGATTAGAAGAGAAATCATAAGAAGCAGTGTTGCCGTTTTCAAATGTAAGTTTCTCACCTACAGGTGTACCTTCACGAAGATAGCCATCGCTCACATTCCCTGTGAACTGACCATCTAACTTTATTGAAGAATAAAGACCAGCACGCAACTTCCAACGATCACTGAGTTGATAATTAGCCATTACAGGAACGGTAAGAAGCGTTGTGTTATAGTTAGTCTTCACGTATCCCGTCCAGTAACCAGCAACACGATCACCATCATTTAGGATCTCCATACTGTAGTTCTTTACATTGGCACCCGTTATCATACCTTTCTCTTCAAACTTCAGTCCAGCAGAGACGCCCCATTTCTGATCGTCACCAAGCCATTTGGTGACCGTTCCTTCCAATGTGCCGTTGAACTTTGGGCTATAACTACTAATCTTTCTTATTTCTACAGGCATCGAAAGTGGAGATGCACCACCGATGTTAACACCTGTTTTTACCTCATATTCCCATCCATTATGCTCTGCCACATTCAGCGTCTGTGTACGATCTGTCTGTGCAAAAGCTGACATTGTGCAGCTCATTATGGTAACTGCAATTGTTATAATATGTTGTTTCATTTGTTGTTTACCTTAATCTATTATTTTTTTCAGTTAGTAAGCCTAGGAGACCTAGAATATCTAGTCGGTCTAGTCAGACTAGAATCTAGTCAATCTAGCCAGCCTCATCAACCTCAAAATTATCACTCTGAGTACAACTTTAATTCATCAACATAAAGCGTACTACCCACAGCACCATTGAAGACAGCACCATCCTTACTTGATGACATGATGATAGCAAGGCTATACTTACCATTCTTCAATTTTTCCTTATCTATGGTACGACCCACAACAGGTTTGAATGGAATTGAGAAATGTGTCCATTCATTCGTCTCCTTACCATTTTTAAGTTCTGCAAGTAGGACTATGTGGTCACTAGTCAATGAGTTGGTACCATCAAGATATTCAACCCCATCTCCAGTCTCAAAGAATACAGCATAAATAGCCATACTATCCTTACGATTCTTAATTTCATTTTGCTTCTTGTCTTGGAACTTCTTACCAGCTTTATACTTGTAGTAGCCTGACAATTCCTTAGGTATTTTATAGAACGGACGACCAAAATGAGTTGACTTTGCTGCATTTGCCAAATCAATTTGAAAATCACCAGTAAAGAGGTTACCTGCAGCAATAGGAGCACCAAATAAAGCTCCAACAGAGCCCGTACTTATGGTGGTTAACTTCACGCATTTCCCTTTATAGCCATCATCCGCCTGACTTGTAGGATAATCAGTAGCCTTACTATTTCCTAAGAGGAATGCAACGCCAGCATTACCACTTCCCCACTCTGCAAGATTACCATCAGCGGTTTTATCAACAAAAGTATGATATTTACTAGTTGAATCATTCTTGAGCGTTTCAAAATGGAAATCAGTTGCAACATCATTTGTAACAAAAGACACCTTATAAGTCTTCTTCCATAGACCATCCTGTGAGGTCACAGTATAGCTATGAGGCTGTGTAAAGTTAAATGCTGTACCACTTGCGGGTTCAATCTTTGCTCCTTCAGTTACATTAAATTTTGGTGCTAAGTTAGTTAAATTTTCCCAACCATTAACATAGAAGAGTACTTCGTTATTAGTGATAACAGGCTTACGGACAAGTTTTACTCCGTCAACCACAACATCTGTAATGTCGGCTTCTGCATTTAGTGCTTCTTCCTTAATACATGAAGAAAGCAATAAACCTGCTGTGATGATAAGAATCAAAGATTTGATTAACTTCATTGAATTTTATTATTTATTATTGATTTATATACGAATTACAAGTGCAAAGGTACGTAAAAAAAATAGTAAAGAAAAGATTAGTGTAGTACGATTAGTAAGACAAAGGAGATAGATGTTTATTTTTCTTATAAAAAAGATGGATTTTTGTAATTATATATTAGTATTTAACCCAAGTTTAACCGGTAAAAATATTTTTCATAAATTTTCGGGATGTTTTATGTAGTATTAATTTCATAAAAGACTGATAATCAGGCATAGGGTATTGTAACGAGGAGTAAAATCTGATTTGTAGGACACCGTCATATCAAAATTATTTTGTTACTTTGCACTCATGCACGCAAATGTACAGACACGATTCAACCCTGCAACAGGCGACATGGCTCCTTATTATCGCATTAAGGAGTCATATCGTGACGTGCAGGGTCATGTACATTCGCTAATTCTGTTGAACATCGGGTTCGAGCCTTCACTTACAGCCGTACAGGTTCGAAAAATTGCATACGCACTTACCGAACGCTTCAAAAACAGAAGTACACCCTCGCTTTTCAAGGAACATCTTGACGGACTTACTCCTATTGAACAGGTAAAGGCTGATGAATGGTGGAGCCGTATGGAGAACGAAGGTGGAATTGATAGGTTTAACAAGGAAGAGCAGAAGTCGCTGAGAAAATATGAGAACTACGTTGACCTTGAGACGGCAAAATATACTGACGCAAGGAATGTCGGTGCTGAGTGGCTCTGCAAGCAGACGATAGACAAACTGCAATTAGAGGGTTTCCTGCGCAAAAACGGCTGGACGGAGAATACAATACACACAGCTTTGTCAGCATTGATTGTTCGCACAGTATATGCTGTTTCTGAACGTTCGTCTTATTATTATTTGCGTGATAACTCGGCTGCTGGTGAACTTTATAGTGGAGTTCCTGGCTGGACACCAGGAATCAATTCTCTGTATAAAGTCACTGACAAATTATATGAACTAAAGGAACAGTTAGAGCGTCATCTGTGCAACGTTACTGACGATCTCTTTAATATAGACAACAAGTTGATGCTCTTCGACTTAACCAACTTCTATTTCGAGGGCAGCAAGCGTAACAGCAACAAGGCCAAGTTCGGCCGATCAAAAGAAAAACGCTCTGACTGTAAGCTACTTGTACTTGCACTATGTATCAATAAAGAAGGTTTTATACGTTATTCTTCTATCTTGGAGGGTAATACAGCAGACCCTAAGTCTCTGCCCAATATGATTGATACGTTAGCAAAGAGGAATCCATCACGGACAAAAGATACGCTCGTTGTCATGGATGCAGGTGTTGCCACGGAAGAGAACTTGGAGCTGATCAAAAGAAAAGGTTACAATTATCTCTGCGTATCCCGTACAAAGATGAAGGACTATACGCTCAGTGATGATAACAAGAGTGTTACGGTAATGGATGCCCGTCGGCAGAAAATAACGCTGAAAGAGGTTAAGACAGAAGATGACAAGGATTATTATCTCGAAATAACATCTCCTTCGAAAGCTATGACAGAGTCGTCTATGAACAGGGTCTGGAGAGAGCGTTTTGAGATGGAACTGAAGAGAATAAACGATGGAATCTCCAAGAAAGGTGGAACAAAAACCTATGAAAAGGTTGTTGAACGTACAGGACGTGCCATACAGAAGTACCCATCTATAGCGAAGTTCTATCAGATAAGCTACATAAAAGATGAGAAGAAACCCAAGCAGATGCTGCGCGTAGACTGGGAGATAAAAGACCTCTCTGCAATGGAGTCCGGTCACGGAGTCTACTTCCTCCGCAGCAATGTCAGGACACTTTCTGAGCGTGTGACATGGGAATACTACAATCTCATTCGTGAGATAGAATGCACGAACAGGCAACTTAAGAATGACCTCAACCTCCGTCCTATCTATCATCAGAAAGATGAGCGAAGCGACGCACACCTCTTCTTCGGTTTATTAGCCTATTGGGTGGTAAACACCATCCGCTGTCAATTAAAACGAGAAGGAGAATCCTGTTACTGGACTGAGATTGTACGACGTATGAGCACCCAGAAGCTCGTCACAACAAAAGGGAAAAATCCATTAGGTGAGAACATCGAGATGCGCCAATGTAGTAGTCCTTCGAAGCAAGCAAAACAGATATACGATAAGTTGAACTTAAAACACTCACCATACAAAAAGAATAAAATTTGTAGGACACAGAGTCCATAAGAAAAACGAGGAGAGTACGGTGACTGCAAGAAATAGGCGAAAGTGGGGGTTAAACTTGGGTTAAGGCTATTCTCTGAATAAAAGATGTATCTTTGTGGCAGTAGTATTAAATTGATAAACATAGAAAAACAAATATGGCAAAAGTATTGGTAACAGGTGCTAATAAAGGCATTGGCTATGGCATCTGTAAGTTTTTAGGCAAGAGTGGTTGGCAAATAATCGTTGGTGCGCGCAATGCAAAACGTGCTGAGGAAGCGATAAAGTCATTAAAAGCAGAGGGTGTTGACGTTCTGGGCTGGCAATATGTCAACCTGTCAGATAATTCCTCCTTAGAACAAACAGCTAAGGAAGTAAAAGAGAAATATGCTGACTTGGAACTATTAGTGAACAACGCTGGTATTCCGGGAGATATGGAAGTCCCAAGTTATGAGTCAGAGATGCAGGATGTCAAAGACACAATACAAGTAAACTACGTCGGTACATTCTGCTTGACAAAGGCGCTTATCTCATTACTTTCTGCCAATAAAGGACGAATTGTGAATATCACAGTACCTTCGGAGGTAAGTCCTTATTGGCACCCTATGGCTTACGTGACCAGCAAGGCAGCGCAGAATGCTATGACTAGTATTATGGCAATGGAATTTGAAAAGAATAATATACCAATTGAAATCTTCAACATTCATCCTGGTGCGACAACAACCGACTTGAATAATCATTATACAGGACCTGGTTCTCATTCCATAGATGTTGTCAGTGAGAAAATAGCAGAGGTTATTAATGATGGTAAGAAGCACCAAGGAGAGTTTATAGAGCTTTATCCTATTGTTGATGAAGGACGTTAACACGCTAACTAAGGGCTTCACAAGTATTGAGACATCATTTTGATAATTGATTATTACTACGCTTGAAGAATGAGCACAAACTTCTTTCTAAAGGATAAATATAATAAGAAATATCAAGTATGAAGAATCAAAAGATAAGCCAATAAGATTATAGATTTTAATATAATGGGGCATTTCTATTGTCCATTTTGAAATAAATAAATCTAATCTTAAAGTTTATTAGTTGCAAATAGATATAGTATTAATATTAATTTGTATCTTTGTGCTATCATTGAGAAAATTATAAACTCAAAAAAAAATACAATGCAGAAAAAAGCACTTATTACGGGTATTACAGGCCAGGATGGTTCTTATTTAGCAGAGTTGTTACTCGAGAAAGGTTATGATGTGCATGGCACAATTCGTCGTTCATCAGTTGACTTCCGTGAGCGTATTGCTCATTTGGAAGGACGTCCTAACTTCCATTTACATTATGCTGACCTTAGCGACTCTATGAGTATCCTCGGTGTTATTAGTAAAGTGCGTCCTAACGAGATTTACAACCTTGCCGCACAAAGCCATGTACAGGTTAGTTTCGATTCTCCAGAATTTACTGCAGATGTTGATGCTGTAGGTGTATTGCGTATTCTTGAGGCTGTTCGTCAGTTGGATTTGACAAAGACATGTCGCATCTATCAGGCATCAACTTCAGAGTTGTATGGTAAGGTTGAGGAAGTTCCACAGAACGAAAATACTCCATTCCACCCCTATAGCCCATACGCTGTCGCTAAACAATATGGCTTTTGGATTACAAAGGAGTATCGTGAGGCTTACAATATGTATTGCTGCTCTGGTATTCTCTTTAATCATGAGAGTGAGCGTCGTGGAGAAACATTCGTTACACGTAAGATAACCCTTGCCGCAGCACGTATCAAGCAGGGCAAGCAAGAGAAACTCTATTTGGGTAATCTTGGTTCTCTTCGCGATTGGGGATATGCTAAAGACTATGTAGAGTGTATGTGGTTAATCCTACAGCAAGACAAGCCTGAAGACTTCGTTATTGCAACTGGTGTTCAGCATAGCGTACGTGACTTCTGCTATTATGCATTTAAACGTGTTGGTATTGAACTTGAGTTCCAAGGGGAAGGTATGGACGAAAAGGGTATTGATAAAGCTACAGGAAAAGTACTTATTGAGGTTAGCCCTGACTTCTATCGTCCTACTGATGTCGTCAACCTTTGGGGTGATCCAACAAAGGCAAAGGCAAAACTTGGATGGAATCCTAGCAGCACTAGCTTTGAGGAACTTGTCAATATCATGGTAGATAGCGATATGGCAAAGGTTGCATCAGAAGGTGCAGCTGAAAAGGTTAGAACAAACCTTGAAGAATATTTGGAGAAGGGTATCGTTAAGTAAATTTCCCTTTGACTCATTCTCTCGTCTGCAGAGAGATTATTACCGCTTATGCTGATAGTTGGCGATTCCTTTTATCGCTCACTATCAGCTATTATTACTTTTTATCGTCTATTCAAAAGTACAAAATGAATAAAAATAGTAAAATATATATCGCTGGACACAATGGTTTGGTTGGTTCTGCAATATGGAACAATCTTCTTCAACGTGGCTATACAAATCTCGTAGGAAGAAGTCATAAAGAACTTGACTTAACAGACCAGCAGGCTGTAAAACGTTTCTTTGATGAAGAGAAACCTGATGCTGTTGTTCTTGCTGCAGCCTTTGTAGGAGGTATTATGGCAAACTTCCTTTATCGTGCTGACTTCATCATGCAGAATATGAAGATACAATGCAATGTAATAGAGCAGAGTTATCTCCACGGAGTAGAAAAACTCCTATTCCTTGGTAGTACATGTATCTATCCTAAGAATGCACCACAACCAATGCGCGAAGAGTACTTGTTGACTTCTCCTTTGGAATATAGCAACGAGGAGTATGCCATCGCAAAGATTGCCGGATTGAAGATGTGTGAAAGCTATAACCTTCAGTATGGCGCAAATTATATAGCTGTCATGCCAACAAACCTCTATGGTCCTAATGATAATTTCCATTTGGAGAACTCACATGTCATGCCAGCAATGATGCGTAAGATTTATCTCTCGAAACTTATTCATGAAAACAACTGGGAGGCTATTCGTAATGATATGGACAAACGTCCAATAAACCCAACTGATAAGTTGCGTGCAGAGATAGGTGAAGGTAATGTTGATGGAAAAAACACTCAGGAACGTATCTTGAAAGCACTCGCCTTCTACGGTATAGAGGATAATAAGGTAACCTTATGGGGTGATGGAAGTCCATTACGCGAATTTCTTTGGAGTGAGGACATGGCAGATGCCAGTGTTCACATCTTGCTAAACGTAGATTTCAAAGACATCATTGACATAGAAAAATACTCAAGTGTGTTCTATGGTGCAAAGATTGATGGAGCAGTCGATCGTAATAACTCTGAAGGGCGTGGTGGTGCAATCCCATCATTGGGTGAGATTCGTAACTGCCATATCAATGTTGGAACTGGCACGGAACTTACTATCAAGGAACTTGCAGAACTTGTTAAGGAGACCGTGCACTTTGATGGAGACATTATCTGGGATACTACGAAACCAAATGGTACTCCACGTAAGTTGATCGATGTTGAGAAATTACATAAACTAGGCTGGACACACAAAGTGGAAATCAAAGATGGTATTGAGAAACTCTATGAGTGGTATCAAGAAAGCTTAAGATAATTTCTTATTAGGCTTATTAGACCGTTGGGCTAATAAGCCTGATATATCTAAATTCTTGACAGAAAACATTCATTTCAAATCTTTACTATATGAAACAATTATTATTAACCGCAGCATTATTGTCTGCCACAAGCATGATGGCACAGAAGCTAACGTATCCACAAGCACCAAAGGATGGAACAGTAGATACCTATTTTGGTGTTAAAGTTGCCGATCCTTATCGACCATTAGAGAACGACAGTTCGAAAGCTACTGCTGAATGGGTAGCTGCTGAGAACAAGGTTACACAGGAGTATCTCTCTCGTATTCCATTCCGTGGTAAGCTCCTTAAACGTATGAAGGAGTTAGCAAACTATGAGAAAGTATCAGCGCCTTCTTACATTAAGTCTATTGGCAAATGGCTTTTCTACAAGAATGATGGTCTGCAGAACCAAAGTGTTCTCTACATAATGGATCGTCTTGGAGACGAGAAAAACGCACGTGTATTCCTTAATCCTAATCAACTTTCAACTGATGGAACTGTTGCTTTGAAGGGTATTTACTTTTCTAACAACGGAAAGTATGCGGCCTACTCTATCTCACGCAGCGGAAGTGACTGGCAAGAATTCTATGTGATGGATGTTAAGACTGGGAAACTCCTTGAGGATCATATTACTTGGGCAAAGTTCTCTAGCGCTTCTTGGCAAGGAGATGGTTTCTATTACAGTGCTTACGATGCTCCTCAGAAAGGGCATGAATTTAGTAATGTAAATTCTATCCAGAAAATCTACTATCACAAGATAGGTACCCCACAGTCTGAAGATATCCTTTTCTATCAGAATCCAGCAAATCCAATGCGTTTCTATTCTGTAGGTGTAAATGAGGAAGAAACGATGATGTTCCTTTATGAAAGTGGTGCAGGCTCTGGTAATAATGTTTACGTTCGTGACCTCCGTCAGCCAAATAGCCAGTTCATTCAAATGACATCAAATCTTGAGATGCAATATAGTCTTGTTGAGACTATTGGCGATAAGATGTATTTCCTTACCAATGATGGCGCACCAAAGAACCGATTGATGGTTACTGACCTCAAACATCCTGGTTTCAGCGAGTGGAAGACACTTGTACCAGAATCAAAAGATATGCTTGAAGGCGTTACTTTTGCTGATGGCAAGATGATTCTCAACTATATGAAAGATGCTTCCAGCCACGCATACGTTTATTCAATGGATGGAAAACAACTCTCTGAGATAAAACTCCCTACATTAGGTAGTGCAGGTTTCTATGGTGAGAAGGACCGCAAGGAAGTTTTCTATTCTTTCTCTTCATTCACCGTACCAACTACAATCTACCAATACGACCTCAGCACAGCAAATAGTAAGGTTTATGCTGCACCAAAGGTTAAGTTTAAGGAATCAGACTACGTTTGTGAACAGGTATTCTATCCAAGTAAGGATGGAACTAAGATTCCTCTCTTCATCACTTATAAGAAGGGGTTAAAGCGTAATGGAAAGAACCCTGTATTCCTCTATGCTTATGGTGGCTTTAATGTTGCGTTGACACCTTACTTCTCTTCTATACGCATTCCTTTCATTGAAAATGGTGGTATCTATGCTCAGGCCTCTCTCCGTGGTGGTAGTGAGTATGGTGAGGAATGGCATGTAGCAGGTACGAAGATGAATAAACAAAACGTTTTTGATGACTTTATCTCTGCAGGAGAATGGCTTATAGAAAACAAATACACAAGTAAGGATTATCTTGCTATTGTTGGTGGTTCTAATGGTGGATTACTCATTGGTGCTTGTATGACACAACGCCCTGACCTATTCAAGGTTTGTATCCCACAGGTGGGTGTAATGGACATGTTGCGTTATCATAAGTTTACTATCGGTTGGAACTGGGCACCAGACTACGGAACAAGTGCAGACTCAAAGGAGATGTTCGATTATCTTCACAGTTACTCTCCACTTCACAACCTTCGTCTTGGTACTAAATATCCAGCGACTTTGATTACTACTGCCGACCATGATGACCGCGTTGTACCTGCTCATTCTTTCAAGTTTGCAGCCACATTACAGGCATACAATGCTGCTGATACTCCAACTCTCATCCGCATTGATTCGAAAGCGGGTCACGGGAGTGGTAAGCCATTGTCTAAGCAATTAGAAGAACAGGCTGACATCTACGGCTTCATCCTCTATAATATGGGACTGAAATATTAGGCGTTGAGAGGAGTTATACCTGTTCATATAAACAAAAAGAAACATCTAGGAATGGTATAACTCCTCAAAGTTATATGTTTTATTTGTCCATAAAAATATTGTTATCATTCGATATAAACCTCTTAAGTTTCAAATCCAATGCAGATTTTATTAGCATCAGCTAAAATAATGAATAGTACCAATTCGGTACAAACCCCTGAAACTCATCTGCCTCGTTTCCATAAGGAAGCGAGGCAGATGGCATTAGAGATGGGAGAACTTTCTGTTGAAGAGCTTGCAAAAGTAATTCCTTGCAACGAAAAGATTGCTCTTGAAAATAAGCTACGCTATCAGGACTTTTTCAATGATGAGGCTTTTCTTCCTGCACTCCTTGCCTATTACGGACAAGCATATAAATGTCTTAAAGCGCAAGAATATAGTCAAGATGACTTCTCGTATGCTGACAAACATCTTTGGATAACAAGTTTTCTTTATGGTCTTTTACGTCCTTTGGACCTTATCCATCCTTACCGACTTGAAGGAAAAGCCAAACTCCCATCAGCTGAAGGGAAAAACATGTTTGCCTACTGGAAACCTTATCTCACAGATATACTCGTTGATGCGGTGAAAGCTGACGATGGCATCCTTGTGCATTTGGCAACAGAGGAATTTCAGCATCTCTTCGATTGGAAACGAATTCTAAAGGAGGTTCAAGTTATTCAACCACTCTTTATGGTTGATCAAGGGAGCCGCTTGAAAGCTGTTAGTGTCTATGCAAAGAGCTGTCGTGGTGCTATGACTAGTTTCATACTCCGCAATCAACTGGCTAAACCAGAGGAGTTCTTAGCCTTTGAATATGATGGCTTTAACTATGACAAGAACTATGGAGATGAAAGTCATCCTCATTTTATATTAAAAGTTTAGTTAGGAAATACACCTTATTATATATTTTAAAATCAAATTTATCATGTCAATAAAAGAATATCGTCAACAAATTCTCACCTCCTTACTTGCTAAAACTAATAGTAAGGGTGAGCCACGTTTTGATGAACCATCAGCAAAAGAACTACTCGCTCAACTTTCAGACGAGGAGCTAGAGGAAGGAATCTTGTTTAACACCCCTGAGGATGTAGCCGAAATCTTATCGGAAGTGGGTACCCTGTAAACTCCTTGTAAAGGCAACAAAGGAACTATTGGCTATGTACAGTATTTGATTATGGTCTCTCGCATCTTCTTATTAGATGGAGTTAACCCTCCGCACATTTGGTGCATACCCTCCGCACAATATGTGCTAAGCACCCGCACCATACGTGTCAAGCACCCGCACAATTTTAGTTATGCTCATTTTAATTTTCTCAGGGTGTTGGGTATTAATGTTTACCTGTGTATTCCCTTTCTCTTTGTGCCATTATATAAACGAAGAGTTACTTCATTGTTCCGTATATCGAAAGTATAAAAAGAGAGTCTTTGTAAAATAGATTCTTCTTTTACCAAGCAATCGACAAACATAATTTGCTGTCACTTCTGTCATTTATAATATACAATCAACTTATTGTATTTCAGCAAGATAAATTAAATGTTAAAAATGACAGCAAACCGAAATAAAACTTTCTTTTGTTTTATATAATATGTTTTTTCTTCTTTGGAAATACTTACTATTCCAATTTTTCCGAAGATTAGAAGTATTTATTTTATAGGCACTTTAAGCATTTTTCTCAACTTGTACCATCTTAACCATGATTTGTCATAAATAAAAGACTTCAGATAGCGTTTATTCTTACTAAAAACAAAAAAGGTAAAAGAGTTTTTACTCTTTTACCTTTTATGTATTCACATGTATTTTCTTAGAAACGATAGCCCAATGTAAGGAGTAACTGACTTCTGTTGTTCTTTACATCAGCACTTGTTGCTATGTTTGACTCTTTCACAGATGTAGTACCAGAAGGAACAGAAATATCTCTAATATTAGAGAATGGAGCAAAAGAACCATTCTGTGCACTGTACTGATAAGCCAAATCAATATTGAACTTCTTAACCTGATAACCAACACCTAATGTAAAGCGGTTGATTGCGCCCCAGTTTGTGTAGTCTGTTGTTGAAGCATACGATGTACCTAAAGAAGCAAGACCTGGATCTTTCTGCGCATCACTTACATATTTTGGACTTACATAGTTGTAACCCAGACGTAAAGCAACATTACTTACTGGTTTGTACTCAACACCTAATTTTAAAGTGCTAACACCCTTCAATGCTTCTTTAGTGTGTGCATTCATAACGTTGTCAGGACTTGATGACTCGTAGTACTCATTATAGTAATAATCGTAGTAGCCGCCATCGTTGACTCTGCTATTGATATCAGCGTAGTTCTCATACTCGTATGTTGCACCCAAAGCAAGATAATTGCCAATAGTATGTCCAAGGGAGAGGCCAAACTTCCATGGTGTCCACATCTTGAAGTTGTATGAGTTAGATACATAAGCATTTTTACTTGTCGTACCTTGAGCATAGACAAGACCAGTAACATTTGATGTTGTTAGGTCATACCAAGTTGGCGATTTCACGTATGCACCAATTCTGAATGGAGACTCAGCTACTGGACGAACGATAACACCAGCTGTGATATCAAAACCTGAACCCGTTACCTTTCTCTCGTCACGAACAACAGCTCCACCATTATTGAAATTCTCACGATACTCACTATATCCCTTGTAATGAATATCTTTCATACCGAAGGTAAGACCGAGATAAACCCTGTCATTGATATTGCCACTCACAGCAAAGTCGTAGTTACCAATATAACCTGTATGAGCACGATCAAGCGTGTATCCCGTTGCCCTCTCATAATTATAAATTCCTGTACTTCCAGGAATCAATTTATTCCAATAAAGGTAATCAATCTGACTCCAAGTATATGCTACATCTGATGATTTAGCATCTACATAACCAATATTCTGACCATCTTTATTTTTATCTACATTAAAGCCACCCACTTTCTGATCACCAAGCATACCCTTAATATATGACTGCTTATTTTGTGAACTTCCATTCAAAGAGCCTGCAGCATTAAGGATATAATCAAAGTTCTTACTCTTATGATAGTTGAAACCAAAGTTAAGGAAAGACTTCTGACCAGTACGAGTAGTATAGACACCACCAATCTGATCAAAACTCAGATTAGTCTTCTTGCCATTAGAGAACTCCTTACCATCTGATTGCATAAGAAGACCAGCACTGAGACTAACATTGCTGTGACGGAACAAACCGATACCAGCTGGGTTAGAACCGATAGTAGAAATATCAGCACCCAAGGCTTCCATGGCTCCACCCATACCAACGTAGCGTGCAGTACCATTCAAGTCCTCTCCTGCTAACTTAGCATTCTCGTACGTCTCTTGTGCATTTGCAGACAAAGCTGCAAACAAAGATACTGCAAAGAAAATATATTTACTCTTCATATCTGATATCCTTTATTAATTAAACATTCATTATCCTAAATATTATCTATGACCACCAAAGGCACTACGTGAACCACCAACGCTGCCACCGCCACCAGAATATGAACCGCCAAAGCTACCACCACTTCTTGCACCACCAAAAGAACTTGGTGAAGGCTGTGAGAATGTTGAGCGTTCTGGCTGAGAATAAGTGCGTGTTTGATTCTCATAACCATTCTGACGTGCACCACCAAAGCGGTCATAATAATTGTTCATATCGTTACGTGGAGCAGCTGTATTACCATACTGGTTTACATTTCCACGACGAGTTGAGTAAACAGATTGTCCATTGCTATAGACATTACTTCTTGTCTGAGAGCCAAAGTCTCTTTGTGAACTACCCCAATGATTAGCAGTACCTGTATGCCCATTGTAAGTATAGTAGCCACTTCTTCCGTAGCCATAATAAGGATAGCCACCATAATAGCCATAATATCTTCCCCAAGGGTTGTACCAGCCGTAGCCCGCATAGCCATAATAGTAAGGATAACCACCATAATAACTATAATATGGGTAGCCACCATAGTAGCTGTAATATGGGTAACCTCCATAATAGCCATAATATGGATAGCCGCGATAATAACCATAATACCAAGGGTCGTCCCAGCTATCATACCAACCACCATAATAAGGTGAATTCCATCCCCAACCCAAATAAATTGAAGACCGACCTGCAAACCAAGGATCATAATATCCACCATAGAAGCCATCGAAACGGCTCATTCGTCTGCTATATGCGAAATCATCCTCGCCACTCTCATACTTGCGTGTAAAACCTCCATAGATAGTATCAAGTACTACAGAGTCACCATGTTGTGTAGAGATACGTGACATAAAAATGTCGTTGCCCAAAGAATCAACACCAATTTTCTTATAGTTGTATTTTCCACGACGATTATATTCATCGTTAGACTTGCCAATACCGCTATAATATGCGGGGCGATCTTCCTCTATCCTATTCTGTTGATAAGCAGACTGCTCTACCTTTGACGGAGTGAAATAAAGGTCATCTTGTGAGGGTGTGTCAAAATGTACACATCCTCTTTTTTATGCACAAAGCCCCGACTTTCTCAAGCCAGGGCTTTGCTATTTCCTAAAGTTTTTGTACCTTTAGGCATTAAAAAAATCTCATTATGACAAAGATACACTTTCGTTCTTACATACACAAGAAAATGATTCTTTTTCCTCAAAGAATCGATAAGGATATCGCAGAAGATGCCCCTGTTCGTCTTTTAGACGCCTTGGTGGATAATCTTATGTTGGATAATGTCTACAAACTTTATAAGCCCAGTGGTCGCAAGCCTTATCATCCACAAATGATGCTTAAGGTGATTCTTTACGCCTATATGAATAATATCTATTCCTGCCGTCGTATAGAGTCACTTCTCAAGCGTGACATTCATTTCATCTATCTGGCAGGATATGAGCAGCCTGATTTTATTACCATCAATCGTTTTCGTAATCGTGTGAAAAAGGAAATCAACAATATATTCACACAAGTCGTATTAGTACTTGCAGCCAAAGGTTTGATAAGTCTTGACGTTGAATATATTGACGGCACAAAAATAGAATCGAAAGCTAACAAGTATACCTTCGTTTGGAAGAGAACCGTGGAAAAGAACCGCACCAAGTTGCAGGAACAAATACGCACACTCTTGCTTCAGGTTGACGATGTCATTGCGCAGGATAATGCCGCTAAGAAAGAAGGTATTGAGTTCACTGCAGCTCTGCTTGATGAGATATCCGAGGAATTGAACAAGTCTTTGGAATCAATCCCTAAACCTAAGACAAAAGAAGAGAAGCAGGCTGTTAGAACCAAGAAAAAACAGCTTAAAGAACTTGAGAAGAAACGTAATAAACTCCAGGAGTATGACCAACACCTTGAGATTATGGGAGAGAGAAACTCCTACAGCAAGACCGACCCTGATGCCACGTTTATGCACATGAAGGAGGACGCTATGCGGAACGGACAGACTAAGCCTGGATATAATCTGCAGATAGCAACGGAGAACCAGTTTATCACCGACTTTGCACTCTATGCCAATCGTACCGATACACTCACACTACCTTCTTTCTTGGAGTCTTTCAAATCACGCTATCATCGTTATGCCAAGACAGTCGTAGCCGATTCAGGGTATGGCTCCGAGGAGAATTATCTGTTCATGGACGTACATAATATGGAAGCCTATGTGAAGTATAACTACTTCCATAAAGAGCAGCGTCCACGCTACACACCTAACCCATTCAGTCCCGCAAGCCTTTATTATAATAAGGAACAGGATTTCTACGTCTGCCCTATGGGACAGCACATGAGGCGTATAGGTATGAAGCGTTCCCTAACCTCTAATGGATTCGTTACTTACAGCGTACGTTATCAGGCAGAACACTGTGATGGTTGTCCGTTGAGAGGCTCATGTTTTAAGGCAAGAGGGAACAGAATTATAGAAGTAAACCACCAACTACAGCACTATAAACAAAAGGCACGGGAACTACTGACCTCGGAAGAAGGCATCAAGCATCGAGGACGAAGGTGCATAGAACCTGAAGCTGTTTTTGGACAAACAAAATATAATAAAGCCTACAAGAGGTTTAGGCATTTTGGGAAAGACAAGGTCAACATGGACTTTGCATTCTTTGCCATTGCCTTTAACATAGGAAAAATGTGCAGAAAAACTAATCTCAAGGAACTAAAAGCCATTATGGAGGTACTTTTAGTCACCTTCAGATGCTCTATACAAGTTTATATAGGCTATTTAAAGACCAATAAATCATTTTATATGAAATTAGCAGCATAGCTATAGTAAATAATGATTTATATGGTAGACAAGGTAAAGGGGGGGGGTAAAAAGAGGATGTGTCCATTTTGACACACCCTCATAGCTCCAAACAAAACTGAAAGCAAAACAAATCGTTTCATATACCTTATATTTTTTAATTATATTTATTTTTAACACCAAGAATTAGTATGTTTACAATCTTTATAGTGCAAAAATAAGACAACTTTCTTTGCAAATATACGGATTTTCCCTAATCCATGGTAGGTTTTTCCCTATTTTTTATAAATTTGCAGTATAAATTTAACACCAAGATGAAATATATACAAGTAAAGTTTACGGCAGAACCTGATTCTCAGGATGTAAGAGACATAATAGCAGCTCTTGCAGGCGAAGTTGGTTTCGATTCTTTCACAGACGAATCAGACGGACTTGTTGGATACTGTCAAGAAGATCTTTTCAATGAAGAAACACTCTCTGAAACCATTCAGCATCTACCTATTCCTGATGTAAAGGTTTCGTTTACGGTAAATCAAGCAGAAGATAAGAATTGGAATGAAGAATGGGAGAAAACTGGGTTTGATCCTATTATCATTGATAATCGTTGTGCTATCGTCTGTAAAAATATGGAGCAAGAGGCCATTTCAAAGTATCCTCAACTTGCGAACATACCGATGAAGATAGTTATAGACGCACAACAGGCTTTTGGAACTGGCACACATGAAACAACACAGATGATAGTTTCATTATTACTGAGTCAAGACCTTAAAGGCAAACGAGTTCTCGACTGTGGCTGTGGTACGGGTATTCTAGGTATTGTAGCTGCAAAATGTGGTGCAAAGGATATTGTCAGCTATGACATTGACGAGTGGAGTGTACGCAATGCAGAACACAATGCCAAACTGAATGATATCGAATTAGACGTTCTTGAAGGCGACAAACGAGTTTTGTCACATGTAAGTGGTGTCTTTGATGTCATCTTAGCAAATATCAATCGTAATATTATCCTTGATGACATTGACGAATTTGTCAGCGTCATGACGACTAATTCGAAGATAATTTTAAGTGGTTTTTATGAACAGGACGCAGAAGCGATCCTTCATAAAGCTAATGAACTTGGTCTGAAAGAGAGTCAACGCTTGTTGAATCATGACTGGTGCTGTTTGTTACTTGAGCGGGCGTAACCTCTTTTGAGATAAGTAGATGTTGCAAATCGTAGAAACTACCATTGTAGATATCTAAATCTACGTATCCCTTAATACCAGGTAGTCTGCCGGCATCGGTATGTTGCCAGAATTTCCAAGCACCTTGATATTCCATCTGATTAACATAATAATGCGCTATCCAATAAGGATAATCATCAAAGCGTGAATCCGAAAGATATTGATCTTTAAATTTATAATAGGTATAGATGATAGGTTTTACATGGTACTTATCTTCTACAATATGTAACCAAGTCAGAATGTTTTGCTGAAACTCTTCAGTGCTAATGTTCTGTGGTTTATGCTCAACATCGAGTACGGGTGGGAGATCACCTGGCTGAAGATGAACCATTGCGAGGAAGAAATAAGCCTGACGACGTGCAGAAGAGTTATTGCTCCAAAAATGATAGACTCCACGAATAAAGCCTGACTCTTTTGCATTATAGAAATTATCTCTGAACATCGCATCAACATGATTATCACCCTCTGTAGATTTTATTATAACAAAACGTATAGGTGAACGATCAATCAACGCATTCCTGAGTCGGTTCCAGTTAATCGTACCTTGATAACGACTTACATCAATTCCATAAATCGTATATCCTTCTGGATAATCAGGGTCACCATAGATAGCACGCCATCTGAAGCCTGTAGGTGAAACAAAAAAGAAATAAAATAAATAACTATATACTACAGCAACACACACTCCTCCAACCCATTTCATCCAACTTGGCAGATGCGCCCAAGTTTTTAGTAGTGAATGAAGTACTTTGGAAATAAACATGTTCTTGCTTTAGGGTAATTTGAAGTTTTACTTAAACTCTGTGTTAACTTGTATTTTACAAACTCTTCTCATGAATGAGGAATTTCTCTTCATGAAAAACGAATTAGTATCGTATTCGAACAAGTTGATGATGGGAATTCAATTGGATACTATATGACCACGTAAATCAAGACTATTAAGTACTACTTATAACCATAAAATATGTCTCTATTCTTTACATTAATACAATAATAGAAGAATAAGAATTAAATGAATTATTAATTCTATTGTCAACTCATTAAATAGTTATAAGACATGACAAAGTTTATGTTGTATAAAGCAAAAGAAGAAACAGAGGATATAATTACCCCTCTATTTCTTCTTTATAAATATACTATTACTTAGCCTGCTCTAACTCAAGTGTCTTGGTAGTCAAATCACATACTGAAGAAGGACCCCAATACTGGATAGGACCTGGATAAATGTAGCAAGTCTCTTTAGCCCATTTCTCACGCTGAGCAGCAAAAGTCTTGAATGGAGCACCATCAAGCTCAACAAGTGCCTTACGAATAACAGGTTTCATCTCACCATTACGTCTCTCCATATTCATCATCATAGTGATTGGCACACCTCCTGCCTTCCACTGATCAGCACTTGCAGTTGTGTTCTTAACGATAGCCATGTAACCAGTCTTGCCATTTGCAATCAACTGAGCTGCAGATGAACCAAGTGCGTAACAGTAGTCTGCATCAAAGTTAGAAGGAGCTGCACAACGACCCTCGTAACCAAAGAAGTGGTGCAAAGGAGAGAACTTACCATTGTACTTACCTTCCTTCTTCCACTGATCAAGCTTAGCTGCAACCATCTCAGAGATAAGCTTTTCTGTCTCGATGAGAGATACCTGTACGTTTCCGTGTGGGTCACGATCGAGAGAAAGCTGACGAGCAACACCCTCTGGAAGTGTCTCAAATGTAGCCTTGTTCTCTGCAGAAAGGTGTTCAAGGATATACTTACGCTGTGCATCCTTGTCAAGGTTCAAATAATCAGCGCCATGAGCAGCGAGCAAATCATTCAACTCCTGAATCAAACGACCGATAGCAGGAATAAACTCGATAAGACCTTCTGGAATCAAAACAACACCGAAGTTGTTGCCCTGCTCTGCACGGTATGCAACAACACCTGCGATATACTCAACGATATCATTCAAAGTCTGATCCTTAGATTCAATTTCCTCAGATACCAAGCAGATGTTTGGCTGAGTCTGCAAAGCACACTCAAGAGCGATGTGAGATGCAGAACGACCCATCAACTTGATGAAGTGCCAATACTTACGAGCAGAGTTACAGTCACGCTCAATGTTACCAATAAGCTCAGAGTATGTCTTAGTTGCTGTATCGAAACCGAAAGAAGTCTCAATCTGATCGTTCTTCAAGTCGCCATCAATAGTCTTAGGGCAACCAATAACCTGAACACCATAATTCTTAGAAGCATAGTATTCTGCCAATACACAAGCATTGGTATTAGAGTCATCACCACCGATGATTACAATAGCCTTAATATCCAACTGGCGGATAATCTCAAGACCCTTCTCAAACTGCTCTTCCTTCTCGAGTTTAGTTCTACCAGAACCAATCATATCGAAACCACCAGTGTTGCGGTAAGCCTGAAGATTTTCTGCTGTAATCTCAATGTATTTGTGATCAACAAGACCACCAGGACCCATGAGAAAACCATAAAGACGGTTTTCTGGGTTTAACTTCTTAACCTCATCAAAGAGACCAGAAATAACATTGTGTCCACCAGGAGCCTGACCACCTGAGAGAATGATACCAACGTTAATCTTAGCATTGTTTGCTGCGTCAGATGGAACAAACTCTACGAGAGGCATTCCGTACGTGTTAGGGAATAACTTCTTGATTTCCTCCTGATTGTCAACACTCTGTGTAGGAGCACCTTCCTTCACCTTTACTGCACCCTGAAGAGCCTTTGGTAACTTTGGCTGATAGCCTGCTCTTTCCTTCTGCAATGCGCTAATTTCCATGTGTTTAATTTAAATGATTTAAATATAATGATTTGTTTTATATCTTTAATTCCGATAATTAAATGCAAACGAGAACAAAGGAAGTTTACCTTCACTTTGTCATTACATCATATCTTCTGCAAAATTACCTTTTTTATCCGATAAAAGAAAAGAAAAAAAGCTAAATTAAAATTTTAACTCTATTTTTATGTGAGAAAGCTTTGCTTTTCTATTTTTTTATTTATCTTTGAACGTTAATATGTAAAATATAGCTATTTAGGATTAAATATGAGTAACAAAAGAGATTTGAAACGCACCATCAATTATATTTGTGGTGATTTGTTCACAGAGGGTATCGCAGCATCTCTCTATGGTGAAAATCGTGATAATGACAATACAGAGGCTATCCTCACTGCCATCTTGGTAATGCACAGCAACTACATCAGACGCGTGTCTCATGTTCAACCTGGTATGCCTGCTAAAGTCTATTTCAAAGACTTAAAGGATAAGTTTAGTAAAGAAGTCAATGAGATTGTTGATCAACTCAATAACCTTGCATAATGTTACAAGCTTTATCTAAGTGGCTTCTTTATAATTTTATGGGGTGGAAGAAGGATGTTAGGTTTACTTTGCCTGACAAAGCTATTATTTGCCTTGCACCTCATACGAGTAATCTTGATTTTCTTATAGGACAACTTTATGCCCGGGCTGAAAAACAGAAAAGTAATTTCCTCATGAAGAAGGAATGGTTTTTCTGGCCACTAGGTCCTATCTTTCGAAGTCTTGGAGGTATTCCTGTATGGCGTGATAAGAAAACGAGTATGACAGACAGATTAGCTGATTATGCAATGAAGGCTGATAAGTTTCAACTTTGTATTACTCCAGAAGGTACCAGAAGTTTAAACCCTGATTGGAAGAAGGGCTTTTATTATATTGCTTTAAAAGCTCAACTGCCTATCTATCTATATGGTTTAGATTATGAACGGAAACTGATAGAGTGTTCTAAGGTCATAACACCTTCAGGTGACATAGAAAAAGATATGAGGGAAGTCAAATTGTATTTCAAAGACTTTAAGGGTAAACATCCAGAATTGTTTACGATTGGAAACTAGACGGATAATGAAGATAAAACTACTGTTTACAGCACTTCTTGCAATATCGTTTGCGAATACCTTTGCACAAGTGGGTAAATCAACATGGGGGAAAACCAATTATGACGATGCGCCTTGGGTGAAAAATGTTTCTCGCCCAAATGAAATAACAGAGGGATTACAAAACAGACATCTTTCTGTTTGGTCGTCCCATGGAAAATATTATGATGCAAATAAAGGCGGATGGAAATGGCAAAGACCCATCTTGTTCTGTACCACGGAGGACCTTTATACACAAACGATAGTTCTTCCTTATCTCATTCCAATGCTTGAGAATGCAGGCGCCATTGTCTTTACACCACGTGAAAGAAACTGGCAAAAGAATGAAATTATAGTTGATAATGATAGTCGTATCGACTATAAGGAAGAAAGTATGAAGAAGAAGTGGGCTACTACATCCACAAAAGGTTTCGCACTACATTATGGCAGCTATAACGATGGTGAGAATCCATTTACAGCAGGTACAGCGCGACAAGTTAAAGCAAGAAAGCGTAACAGTAAGCTTAGTTCAGTCGTCTATCAACCAACCATCCCTGAAACTGGACGCTACGCTGTCTATGTAAGTTATCAAACACAAAAGAAAAGTGTTGATGCAGCTGAATATATTGTTTTTCACAAGGGACAAGAAACTCATTTCCGTGTGAACCAGCGTATGGGTGGAGGCACATGGGTTTATCTTGGTACGTTTGATTTTGACAAAGGAAATAGCATCAATAACTCTGTTGTTTTGACAAATCATAGTTCTCGTAGAGGCATTGTCACCACGGATGCCGTTCGCTTCGGTAGTGGTATGGGCAATATTGTTCGTGGTGGAACAATAAGTGGCGTTCCACGCTTCCTTGAAGGAGCAAGATACTCAACACAATGGGCTGGAGCTCCATGGAGTGTCGTCAGCAAGAGTAATGGTTCTAATGATTATAACGACGATATCAACTGTCGATCATTGATGACGAATTGGCTTGCAGGAGGCTCTTGTTATCTCCCTGATAAGAAGGATGGGAAAAAGGTTCCTATTGAACTCACATTGGCCATACACAGCGATGCTGGCGTAAAAGCTGATGATAGTTTTGTAGGCACTTTGGGCATCTGTACAACACAAAGTGGAGACAACACTTTAGGTGATGGTCTTTCACGTAAGGTTTCTAAGACCTTTGCAGAACAGTTGGTAGCCAATGTTAAGAAAGATTTAGATAATGCTTTCCACATGAATTGGACTACCCGTTCCATTTGGGATCGCAACTACAGTGAAACTCGTCTTCCCGAAGTGCCATCAGCAATCCTTGAAACTCTTTCGCATCAAAACTTCCCTGACATTAAGTTAGGACAAGACCCTAATTTCAAGTTTACTTTAGCACGCTCAGTTTATAAGACCATCTTGAAATATGAAGCAAACATGCATGGTAAGACTTATACGGTTCAACCACTTGCTCCACAAAACTTCAAGATTGAATATGTATCTTCTAAGAAAGTGAGATTACAGTGGAGGCCTACCTCTGACACTAGTGAACCATCAG
Source organism: Prevotella scopos JCM 17725 (assembly GCF_018127785.1). NCBI lineage: Bacteria > Pseudomonadati > Bacteroidota > Bacteroidia > Bacteroidales > Prevotellaceae > Prevotella > Prevotella scopos. Next base: position 514,326 of record NZ_CP072389.1, on the reverse strand, counting down.
CTAATCCAACATCCTACAATGTTTATGTTGCAATGGGAACAAGAGGATTTGACAATGGTGTGAATGTTAGTAATCCTTATTTTGAGATAGACTTGCTGCCAGGTGTTGTATATAACTTTAAAATAACAGCTTGTAATCGTGGCGGAGAAAGCTTCCCAACAGCTACACTTTCAGCCTTATACAATGAAGGAGCAAAACAGACAATTCTCATTATCAATGGCTTCCATCGTCTTTCTTCTCCCGCAGTTGTCAACACAAGTACAGAACAAGGCTTCGACCTTGAAGCTGACCCAGGCTTAAGCTATGGTCCTGTGGCTGGATGGACAGGAAGGCAAGCCAACTTCAATAAAGCTATGATGGGCAAAGAAGGTCCTAATGCCTTAGGTTATGGTGGCGAGGAACTTGTTGGTAAGATTATTGCGGGTAATGACTTCAATTACGTTAAAGATCACGCAGAAGCTTTACGATATGCCGGAAAATACAATGTTGTAAGTTGTGATAGTAAGGCTGTGGAGTATAATGAAGTAAACCTTACTAAATATGCAATGATCGACTTACTCCTTGGCAATGAAAAGGATGATGGACATAGTTTGTATTATTACAAAGCTTTCAAGCCTGCACTTTGTCAACAACTATCAAAGTATCTAAATGCACATGGTAAGCTCTTTGTCAGCGGTTCTTATCTTGCATCCGATATGCAAGCTGTTGATGAACAGGAATGGTTGAGAAACAACCTTAAGATATCCTTTGATGGTGCAAACTATGACAACTATAATTCTGTAGTAAGTGGTATGGGAATGTCCTTCGATGTTTATCGAACTATTAATGAGCAGCATTACGGTGCTTACACTCCTGACAACATCTTACCTGCTGACAACGCTTTCAGTACATTAACTTATGCTGATGGACGGACAGCTGCTGTGGCATATAAAGGAACTGACAATAGTGTCTTCACATTATCATTCCCCTTCGAGTGTATCAAGGATGCTGCAACACGCAATAGCATCATGAAGGGTATTGTAACGTTTCTGATGAAGAAGTAATAACAAAGAAATTGGAATAATCTAAAAGCGTAAAGACTATGTATAAAATTCAAGCAAACGCTTCGGGAACACGAAGCATTGAGGTTACTGACAACCATCTTGAGACTATTCAGAAGTATTCACTTCTTTCTGGATTGGTTGATTCCAATGGTATTATCGACGAGAACATCCTCGATAAACTGAAATTCAATGTTCGTGGACTTCTTGAGTCAGAACCTGGTAAAGATAAAGACTTATTGAATTTATGTCTTGATGTCATCTATAATCAAAACATGAAAGCCATCGGACTTAAAAATCTTGTTTTACTCTACAAAGAATGGGGCGTTTCGCATAAAGACGCTGAAGAGGAAAACAAAGAAACAATTTGAATAGTAAACAACTAGGTAGAATAAGGTTCAGATTCTCATAAGTCAATAATACACTCACAGATAACTTTAATTAAAACAAAGACATTTGAGTTCACAAAAAGAAAATAAAAAAACTGCAAAGCAGCATAAAAAAGTAACAGCAACCAAGCGACAAGATAGAGAAGAGGCTGTTAAAAATGAGACTAAGACAGCCAGACCTTCAAGATTTCAGCTAACAGACTTCCTCCCTACTACAAAGAGAGAGGTTGAACTCCGTGGTTGGGATCAGTTAGACATTATCCTCTTTTCTGGTGATGCCTATATTGATCATCCTGCCTTTGGAGCAGCTGTTATTGGCAGAACCCTTGAAGCAGCAGGGTACAAGGTAGCTATCGTACCACAACCTGATTGGCATGGTGACTTCCGCGACTTTAAAAAGTTGGGGCGGCCACGTCTCTACTTCGGTATATCACCAGGCGCCATGGACTCGATGGTAAACAAATACACAGCCAATCGTCGTCTGCGTTCTGAAGATGCATACTCTCCTGATGGCAGACACGACTTGCGCCCAGAATATCCAAGCATCGTTTACTCGAATATCCTCAGACAACTCTATCCAGATGTACCTATTGTCTTAGGTGGTATTGAGGCTTCGTTGCGACGTCTCACCCACTACGATTATTGGAAAGATTGTCTTCGCAAGAGTATTCTCTGTGATGCACGTGCCGATATGATTATCTATGGCATGGGTGAAAAACAAGTGGTAAGGATTGCACAGGAGTTGGAAAATGGTGCTAATATCAAAGACCTGAAACATATTCCACAAACAGTTTATCTTTGTAAAGAATCAGATATTCCAGAAGGAATTAAGGCGGATGATATCGTACTCCATTCACACGAATCTTGTTTGCATAATAAAAAGTATCAAGCGGAGAACTTCAAATACATAGAGGAAGAATCGAACAAGAAACATGCACAACGAATTCTGCAAGCTGTTGACAATGTCTATGCTGTTGTTAATCCTCCCTACCCGACAATGACAACAGAGGAGGTAGATGCGGCATACGATCTCCCTTACACACGTGAACCACACCCAAAATATCGTGGTAAGACAATCCCTGCTTACGAGATGATTAAACACAGTGTGAATATTCATCGCGGATGTTTTGGAGGTTGCTCATTCTGTACGATTTCTGCACATCAAGGTAAGTTTATCAGTTGTCGTTCCAAAGAAAGTATCTTAAAGGAAGTAAAGCAGGTTATGCAGATGCCCGATTTCAAGGGCTATCTCTCTGATCTTGGTGGTCCATCAGCAAATATGTATGGTATGGCGGGTAAGAACCTGAAAGCTTGTGAGCATTGTAAACGTCCAAGCTGCGTAAACCCAGAAATATGTCCTAACCTTGAAACTGACCACACCAAACTGCTTGAAATCTATCATGCAGTCGACGAATTGCCTGGAATCAAGAAGAGTTTTATCGGTTCTGGTGTACGTTACGACCTTCTCCTGCACAAGAGTAAGGATGAGAAGAGTAACGAGGCTGCCAGACAATATACTCGCGAGCTAATAACACGCCATGTTAGTGGTCGTTTGAAAGTTGCGCCAGAGCATACATCAGATCGCGTATTGGGACTTATGCGTAAGCCGTCGTTCCAACAATTCTATGCTTTCAAGAAGATTTTTGACCGCATTAACCGTGAGGAGAATATGCGACAGCAGATAATTCCTTACTTCATATCTTCTCACCCTGGCTGTCAGGAGGAGGACATGGCAGAGTTGGCGGTACTGACAAAAGACCTTGACTTCCATTTGGAGCAGGTGCAGGACTTCACCCCTACCCCAATGACTGTTTCTACAGAAGCTTGGTACACGGGCTATGACCCTTATACCCTCGAACCAATCTTCTCTGCAAAGACACCAAAGGAGAAACTTGCACAGCGACAATTTTTCTTCTGGTATAAGCCTGAGGCACGCCGTGACATTGAGCGAGAGCTTCACCGCATTGGACGTAGTGACTTGATTGCTAAGCTCTATGACAATGTTCCGAAGCGACACCCTCGTGCGGTCTATGATCCTAAGGCAATTGGAAGTACACCCGACATTCCAAACAAAAAACGGAAGGGAAGAGAGGAAAAACCAACAGAGAATCGCAGAAAATCTGCTAAACAAAATGGGAAACAGCCAAAGAGTTTCAATCCAAACTTTTCTGGTAACCATCGTCGCAGACAAAAATAAAAATGCAAGAAGGGTGATATGTCATTTAATGACGTATCACTTAATCCTATTTGTATATGAAAATGAAAAAAAAAGTCATTATTGTATCACCTAATCCTATTTGTATATGAAAATGAAAAAAAAAGTCATTATTATATGTTTCCTGATAATTGCATTGTGTGTATTATTTCTTGAAGTCTTAAATATATCAATTGGTTATTATGGATATGGCTATGATGGAGCAAGAATGTTTTCTTTAACTAAACAGGAATCCAAAAATAATGGTGTATTTGTCAAGGATGTAAAATATAAAGTGTCCCCACTATTACATGTAAAAAGTATTTTTGTTGAAAAGGGATTTAAATGGGACAACTTCATGAACATGCACGCAATCAAGCTAACAAAAAAGGATGATACTGGAAATAATCACCCAGAACTCCCATACCAAATAATAGTTGAATATGATAAATATAACTATGATGATAGTGTTTACTGTATCGTAACCCCATATAATAAGAAACTAAAGAATAGTCATTTCAATGATACTTTGTTTTTTAGAGTTTCTATTTCTCCCTTGAATAATATAACGCACACAAGTTATTACACTCTTAAGGTGTGGGATGATACGAAAAGAGATGATATTAGGTAGTGTCTGAAACTCTCCCCGAGGATTCGGGCACGGACAAAATCGGATTTGCTTACGACACCCGATATATTGTATAAGGCAATGACACGCAGCTGGTCTTTCACGTCGGTCATACGGGTGTCCCATCTATACCAGCATGGCACTTCCTCTGTCTCTCTGTGTCCGTAACGATTGTTGTTGGCTACTTCTAATTTTAGCCTAATCTTATGTTTTATTCTGTTATCTAATCACGACTTTGGAGTGATTTAATCCCCTTTCGGGGCAAGGGTCTTTGTGGTACAAATGGTAATTTGTGGTACAAAGACACACCTTGTTTTTTTTAACTTATAACAATAAAGTGAAATTAAAAAGGGCTTTCCACCCTATTATTTAGCGCATCAAATAATCTAAACACAACTAAGAAAAGGACTACTAAAAACAAACATTTACTGGTAAAATATTACAACAAAAAGAAGATGAAAAAGCACAGCAAATCATCGAAATAGAAGTTTTTTTAGCGCAATCACAACCAATTAGTTTTCAACCAGTTACACAACCACCCAATAAAAGGTGCTTAATTAGACTTCAAAAGGGCGTTAGTAAGACCTCAAAAGGGCATCTCTTACAAGTCAATTAAGCCTTAATTAGAAGCTAAAAGAGCATCTTTTATTTTTCATGATGTGAATTTTCATTACAAAATAGAAGTGTGAATGATAAACACAGAACGATTAGCAACCTATCGCTTTATCAATAACTCAAAAAACATTTATCATCATCAGAATAGCATGTAACAGATACATCTTGTCTATTAAACACCATCTTTTTCCCACGGAGTTATGTAATTAGATACGGATAGAAGTCATTAAACGTAAAACCTTAACAATATTTAAAGAGGTGAAGATAACTATCTCCACCTTTTTTAGTAAATTTGCATTTGATTCTGTTATAAGGTCTTTTTAACTCATTGCGAGTATAATGAGTTGAAGGTTACAGATGATAATTGAAGTAAAAACAAGAAGCTATAAATAAGAAAATAAATTCAAATTATGAGTAAGCAAACAGAAAAGATCAAGGCACTCGTGGAGAAGCGCGAGTTGGCACGCTTAGGTGGTGGTCAGAAGGCCATCGACAAGCAGCATGAGCGCGGAAAGTACACTGCACGTGAGCGTATTGAAATGCTGGTTGACAAAGGCAGCTTCGAAGAATACGATATGTTCAAACTCCATCGTTGTCATAACTTCGGTATGGAGAAGAAGCAGTACCTCGGTGATGGTGTTGTTGCTGGTTCAGCAACTATCGACGGCCGTCTCGTCTACCTCTATGCACAGGACTTCACCGTAAATGGTGGTTCGCTTTCTGAAACAATGGCTCAGAAGATCTGCAAGGTAATGGATATGGCTATGACCAACGGTGCACCAGTCATCTGTATGAATGACTCTGGTGGCGCACGTATCCAGGAGGGTATCTCTGCTTTGGCAGGTTACGGCGAAATCTTCGAGCGTAATATCCTCGCTTCTGGTGTTATCCCACAGATCTCAAGCATCCTTGGTCCATGTGCCGGTGGTGCGGTTTACTCTCCAGCATTGACAGACTTCATCATCATGAAGGAGCAGACAAGTTACATGTTCCTGACTGGTCCTAAGGTTGTAAAGACCGTAACTGGTGAAGATATAGACGCAGAGCACCTTGGTGGTGCAAGCGTTCACGCTTCAAAGAGCGGTGTAACAAGCTTCACAGCTAAGACTGAGGAAGAGGCAATGGACCTTATCAAGAAGCTCCTTTCTTACATTCCTTCAAACAACCGCGAGGAAGCACCACGTGTAGAGTGTACCGACCCTATCGACCGCAAGGAAGATCTCTTGAACGAGATTATCCCAGACGATCCTAACCAGGCATACGATATGTACAAGGTAATTCAGGCAGTAACTGACAACGGAGAGTTCTTCGAGGTTCAGCCAAAGTTTGCTAAGAACATCATCACTGGTTTCGCTCGTTTCAATGGTCAGAGTGTTGGTATCGTAGCTAACCAGCCATCAGCCTACGCAGGAGTATTAGACACCAACGCAAGCCGTAAGGGTGCGCGCTTCGTTCGTTTCTGCGATGCTTTCAATATACCAATCGTTTCACTTGTTGACGTTCCAGGTTTCCTCCCAGGTACTGGTCAGGAGTATAACGCTGTAATCCTTCATGGCGCACAGTTGCTCTATGCTTACGGTGAGGCTACAGTTCCAAAGATTACTATCACATTGCGTAAGAGCTATGGTGGTTCACACATCGTTATGGGTTGTAAGCAGCTTCGTTCTGACCTCAACTTCGCATGGCCAAGTGCAGAGATTGCCGTTATGGGTGCATCTGGTGCTGTTGCCGTTCTCTGTGGTAGAGAAGCTAAGGAAGTTAAGGAGCAGGGTGGCGATGTTAAGCAGTTCCTCGCAGAAAAGGAAGAGGAGTACTCAGAGAAGTTTGCTAATCCATATCAGGCTGCTCAGTTCGGCTACATCGATGATGTTATCGAACCACGCAACACTCGTTTCCGCATCTGCCGTGGCTTGGCTCAGTTGGCTCATAAGAAGCAAGACTTACCAGCAAAGAAGCATGGCTGTATGCCAATGTAATCAGGAGGCACGCAACTATGGATAAAAACGTATATGCAGCTATTGCAATGGCACTCTATGAGTTTGCCGGAAACAATGTTCACGATAACGAACCAGGTATTATCACTATTCTGCCAAAGCAGACAATGTGGGATGCTAAGTTCGAGATAATGACAAAGAAACCATAATAGACAACAATGAAAGAATTCAAATATACTATCGACGGCAAGGAATATAAAGTCGAGATTGGTGAGATTAATGCCGAGAATGTTGCAGAAGTATCTGTCAACGGTGAGCAGTATGCAGTACAGATGGAACAGCCTGCTGAACCAGAGAAGAAGAAGGTTGAGCTTGGTAAGCCAGCTGCTGCTGAAGCAAGTGAGGAGGCAACTCCTGCAGTTGCAATCAACAGTTCTGCAGCTATTAAGGCACCTCTTCCTGGAACAATCACATCTATTGAGGTTGCTGTCGGTCAAGAGGTAAAGGCAGGCGACACTGTTGTTGTCCTTGAGGCTATGAAGATGCAGAACAACATCGAAGCTGAGAAGGATGGCAAGGTAACTGCTATTGCAGTGAAGGTCGGTCAGGCTGTGCTTGAGGACGACCCATTGGTTGTTATTGAATAATTCTGCTATCAGTTGACATTCGTCACTGATGCTATTATCATTATCTTAAGAGGGTGTGTCATTACGACATACCCTCATTTTTTTGATAATAGGACTCTATAACGAATCGTTTGGGTAATTCGTTATAGAGCCTAAGATGTCACAAGATATAGCCTCTAACTAAACACAACTCCAAATTAACCTTAGTTTTAATACGCTTAACGCACATTCTATCCCTACCCTCCAATATACAACAATGATATTAATCTATTGGTGTCCGATAAAACTTTTGAGGAGTTATCTGTATTAGATAAAATAGACTTAAACTTATGATTTCATTAATTTATTTGGTTATTATAAGGCTTCCCTTGTCAAAATAAGCACATTTTATAATGCTTACAGTTTAAAACTGAAAACCAAGCCCATGGATAAGTAAAACGGCTGCAACACCGATGGGTAAAGAGATACAGAACTTTCAGTTTATTTTTATCGGACAGCAATAATATTAATCCTTCGCACATGTGGTGCATACCATCCGCACCATAAGTGCTAAGCACCCGCACCACATGTGCTAAGCACCCGCACCAAACCGATGGAATATCAATACACAACCAACATGATTCGTTATAGAGCCGATAATAGTATATCAATATATAGGACATAGAAAAACACACAATCACATTTCTTTTTTCCAAGTAGGCAGATGATTATCTATTATTAAGTTACACCTTATTAATAAACAATATCCTTATCTTACTCTGAAAGAAGAAATGTGATTGTATGTTTATATCAGCAAGGACGCTACGCCCTACACTTACATCATCAAAGGGTTAATCCTTTAGTTAATTCTGTTTTCTATCTGTTTATAGTCGATTGCCTTCCTTAGGGAATACAATTGAAGGCTTGAAGGTTTTTGCTTCTTCAAAATCCATCAATGCATAAGAGATAATAATCACCTCATCCCCTACTACAACCTTGCGAGCTGCTGCACCATTTAGGCAAATACAGCCAGAACCTCTTTCTCCCTTAATAATATAGGTTTCAAAGCGTTCACCATTGTTGTTATTCACAATTTGAACCTTCTCACCTGCTATCATATTAGCAGCATCCAACAAGTCTTCATCAATGGTAATACTACCCATATAATGAAGGTTTGCCTCTGTGACTATAGCACAGTGTAACTTACTTTTTAATACTTCAATCAGCATTTTTTATCCTCTGTATTTTATGTGATCAATAAGACGAATTGGTGTGTGACCACAATAAACAGTAATACAACCTACAACATACGCTTCCCATGTATTCACTTCAAGGAGCGTGTTGCCATCTACAATATCAAAATACTCTACTTCAAGACCATCAATAGCATTAATATCCTTAATAACTTTATCATGGGTTTCAGCAACGCTGTGAGTCTTAGAAAACTCAACACTATTGCTTAGAGCCTCGTATATCTTCGGTGCTATTGCACGCTCCTCGAATGTTAACAACATGTTACGTGAGCTCATTGCTAATCCATCAGCCTCACGAACGATAGGACATTCTACTATCGTGAGTTTGTCATTCATACCAATGAAGTGTACAAGGCGTTTGATAACAGCAATCTGCTGCCAGTCTTTCTCACCAAAATAAGCTTTATCAGGATGAACAATATAAAATAACCTACTGACAACTTGACACACACCATTGAAGTGGCCAGGCCGTTTAGCTCCTTCCATCACAGTTGATTGTGGTGGAAAATCGAATTGACGATGGTCAGGTTTTGGGTAGATCTCCTCAACTGAAGGGGCAAACACAAAGTCTGCTCCACAAGCTTCAAGAAGCTGACAATCAGCTTCTAATGTACGAGGGTAGCGTTCTAAATCACCCTTATCATTAAATTGTGTAGGATTAAGAAATACAGAAACGACCGTTACATCATTGTCTTTAACACTTTGTTTCACAAGTGATGCATGACCAACATGCAATGCACCCATCGTTGGAACTAATCCAATAGATTTATTTTCTTTACGACAAGAGAATAGTTCGTTCTGAAGTTCAACAATCTTTTGAATAACTTTCATCAGTCACTAAAATTAAAATCACTGCAAAGTAACAACAAAATAATTAAATAGACGAGATTTTAATTAAATAATCTCAATGTGTCACACTTTTTATTTGTTTTCAAGAGAAAGCAAGAGATGTCTCGTTTTTTTTTAGTACCTTTGCAGAAAATAAGTTGCGCATTGAAAAACTATCATTCTTTGCGTTAGCTTACAGTAGTTGCTGATATAAAAAACCAACATAAAGAATGGGAAAAAAAGTATTATTTGTTAATCAAGAAATCATGCCTTACGTGCCTGAGACAGAGATGTCATACTATGGCTCTGAAATGCCTCATATTATGCAGGAAGCTGGATATGAAATCCGTACTTTTATGCCAAGATGGGGGAATATTAATGAACGCAGAGGACAGTTGCATGAAGTTATTCGCCTTTCAGGTATGAACTTGATTATAGACGATACTGATCATCCATTGATTATTAAGGTGGCAAGTATTCCTCAGACACGTATTCAAGTTTATTTCATTGATAACGAAGATTATTTCCAAAAACGTCCAGCAATGACAAAGGATGAATTGGGTAATGACTATGCTGACAATGGAGAACGTGCAATCTTCTTTGCAAGAGGTGTGCTTGAAACGGTTAAAAAGCTAAGATGGGCACCTGACGTTATTCATTGCCAGGGATGGATGTCTTCAGTTATTCCATTCTATGTGAAAACGGCCTACAAAGATGAGCCACAATTTGCCAACTCAAAAGTTGTAACTTCACTCTTTGAAGACCAACCACAAGGTAGCTTAGGTGCGAATTTTAAACATTGTCTAGAATTCCGTGATGTGAAAGCAAAACTGTTGAAGAACTATAGTGATGACTTTAATTTCATGGAATTAGGTAAATTTGCGATTGACTATTCTGATGGTGTCATTGGTACTAGCGACAAAGTTAATGCTGATCTTATCAACTATGCTAAGACGAATGACAAGCAACTATTGGAGCATACAATTGACGATGCTAAACTGAAAGATAAGTATTCAGAGTTTTATGACAAATTGTTCTAAAATTCTTTGAGTTATACAATTAAGAGATTATAAATGAGAAGGAATTTCATTGCAGCTTTTATGCTTGCAGCTTGTATTGGAATGGTATCATGTGATGATACTACAGATAACCTTGGAGGCTCACTTATTGATAATGGCGATAAACTTTCTATAAAGGCAGATACCTTCAACGTAGCTTCTGAGACAATGGTTGCTGATAGTGTTATTGCACGTTCTTCAACTGGATATTTGGGTAGAATGATTGATCCTGAGACAAATACATCTGTAACAGGTAATCTTATGTCACAATTCCATGTGCTTAGCAATTATGAGATGCCAGCAAAGGATTCGATCATGAGTCGTGATGCAAACAATGAGATAATTGCCGACTCTTGTGATATAAGACTTTATTATAGCAATTATTATGGCGACTCGCTAAGTCAAATGAAACTCACTACATACGAGCTTTCAAAGCCTGTTGAAGAGGGTGTAACCTATTACTCAAACTTCGATCCTGAGACACGAGGTTATATCCGACCAGTTGCACAGGGTGGTATTGCTGAGAAACGTTCGTTTACACTGACCGATTATACAGAAGCTGATAGCATCAGAAAGATGAAAGGTTATAATCGCAATATCATTGTACGTTTAAATAATCCGTATAAGGACAAGGCTGGGGTGACTTATAAGAACTACGGAACATACCTGCTTCGTAAATATCATCAGGATCCATCGGCATTCCGTAATCCTTATCGTTTCTTGCATGAGGTTTGTCCAGGCTTCTACTTCAAGATAGATGGAGGTTATGGTTCTATGGCACATATTCAGACTGCACAGTTGAATATTTACTTTAAGAATAAACAAAATGGTAAAGTGTCAGCAATATCAACCAGTTTTGTTAGTACCGAAGAGGTTCTCCAGTTGACAAACTTCTCTAACGACAATACGCAGTTGCAGCAGTTAGCAAATGAGTCAGGACACACTTATCTGAAGACACCTGCCGGTTTGTTTACGAAGTTAACGTTACCTGTTTCTGACATATTGAATGGTCATAGCACTGATTCTATTAATTCAGCAAAGGTTGTTCTTTATCGAGAAAACAATAGTTCCATATCAGGCTACCAATTCGGAATACCACAGAATGTTGTGATGGTTCCAGCAGATAGCTTACATTCATTCTTTGCTAATAACAGATTGCCAGACAATAAGACTTCGTTTCTAGCATCTTACAACAAGATAACAAATAGCTATGTGTTCAACAACATCTCTGGAATTATCAATCTCTTCGCACGCAACACATCAATGCCTGCATGGGGAAAGGTTGTGATTGTTCCTGTTGAATTACTAACCGTGACACAAGGTTCTGGTAGTAATCAGAAAAAGGTTATTACTAAAGTATCTCATGACATGGGACTCTCAAGTACAAAACTGTTAGGGAACACATCTACAGGAAAGAATATTCAGATCTCGGTCATATACGGTAAGTTCAATGGCAGATAACTTTTTAGAGCGTCATCGTGAAGAATATGAGTTGCGTAAAGCTGCATGGCTTCGTAAGAAAAAGCACTTGGCACGACAGCCAAAGGCAAGACTTCAGAAACCTGACGATGAGGCATTGTAAAATAACATAAGAAGTAGAATCGGACTTACAACTTACGTGTATGTCCGATTTTCGTTTTTGGCACACCTTTTGTATATAGTAACCTACTAATATAGGACACATTGTCCGTAAATAAAATAAGAAAAGAAAGGTTAGGATATGATGAATCAATTCTCCCTAAAGGTTTCTGAAATACTTTCATTCAGCAGAGAGGAAGCGGAACGACTGACAAGTAAATCGGTTGCTCCAGAGCATATCATGCTTGCCATTCTCAGAGAAAAGTCAGGACCTGTATGGGAACTATTCAATCAATGGGAGATTGACATAGATAATATTAAAAAAGAAATAGAAAAGAATATTCTTCAAGACACCACTGATACAACTGCTTCAGTACCAGATATGCTTTTAAACGAGCAGGCAAATAACATTCTGAAATTAGCCGTACTTGAAGCTCGTTTACAGCATACACAAACGGTGGATATTCTTCATCTCTTCCTTGCAATTCTGCATGATTCTTCTAACAATGGTGCTAAGAAGGTATTGGAAGAAAGTGGATATAATTATAACAACGCAATTTCGATGTTACAACAACGCACAAACCAACCAAAAAATGGTATAGGCATGGCTGATGAGGAGGAAATGGATGATGACATGATGTCTTCATCGTCTTCAGAAAACAGCAATAATGCAAAAACAACACAAGCTCCACGTACAAAATCGAAAACACCAGTTCTCGATAGTTTCGGAACTGATCTCACCCAAGCTGCATCAGAGGGAAAACTAGACCCAGTTGTTGGTAGAGAGAAGGAGATTATGCGTGTTAGTGAGATTCTTGGCCGAAGAAAAAAGAATAACCCTATTTTAATAGGTGAGCCTGGCGTTGGTAAGAGTGCAATTGTTGAAGGTTTAGCTCAACTTATTGTGAAGCGTCTCACCTCACCTATACTCTTTGACAAACGTGTCATCACACTTGATTTGACAGCTGTGGTAGCTGGCACAAAGTATCGTGGCCAGTTTGAAGAACGTATTCGTGCATTGATTAAAGAAATAGAGCAAAATCCAGATATCATTGTGTTTATCGACGAGATTCATACACTTATTGGAGCAGGTTCTTCACCTGGTTCTATGGATGCAGCAAATATCCTCAAACCAGCATTGGCAAGGGGTACTATACAGTGTATTGGCGCTACAACGCTCGACGAATATCGTAAGTCTATTGAGAAAGATGGAGCTTTGGAACGTCGTTTCCAGAAAGTACATGTTGAACCAACGTCAGCTGAAGAGACACTTCAAATCCTTGAAAATATCAAAGATCGCTACGAGTCTCATCACCATGTAAGCTATACAGAGGAAGCTTTGCAAGCTTGTGTAAAGTATGCTGATCGGTATATTACCGATCGTTTCTTCCCTGATAAAGCAATTGATATTATCGATGAGGCAGGTTCACGTGTTCATCTGCAACATGTAAAGGTACCACAATCTATCATCGATATTCAGAAGGAGATTAAGGTTGCACAAGAAAAGAAGCAAGCTGCTGTAAAGAATCAAAACTTTGAACTAGCTGCAAGCTTCCGTGACAAGCAGACAGAGCTAGAAAAGAAGCTTAAAGATGAACAGGAGAAATGGCAGAATGGTGATATTGAAGATAAGGTTGAAATCAATGAAGAAGCCATTGCTGACGTTGTTTCCATGATGACGGGTGTACCAGTTCAGCGCATGCAAGAGGCAGAAGGTATCCGTCTGAAGAATATGGATGCTGAACTCAAGCAGGTTGTTGTTGCTCAAGACGCTGCAATCGATAAAATGGTGAAGGCCATTCAGCGTAATCGAGTTGGCTTGAAAGACCCTAACCACCCTATTGGAGCCTTTATGTTCTTAGGTCCAACGGGGGTAGGTAAAACTTATCTCGCAAAGCGTTTAGCTGAGATGATGTTCGGTTCTTCTGATGCTTTGATTCGTATTGACATGAGCGAATATACAGAGAGTTTCAACACCTCTCGTCTTGTTGGTGCTCCTCCAGGATATGTTGGTTATGACGAAGGAGGGCAGCTAACCGAGAAAGTACGTCGTCACCCCTACTCTATTATCTTACTTGATGAGATTGAGAAAGCACACGGCAACGTCTTTAATATGCTGTTGCAGGTGCTTGATGAAGGTAGATTGACTGATGGAAATGGTCGATTAATTGACTTCCGCAATACTGTTATCATTATGACTTCAAATGCGGGTACACGTCAGCTGAAGGAATTTGGACAGGGTGTAGGCTTTAAAGCAACGAACCTTAATGGGCTTTCACAGAGTGAAGGGGACAAGGAACGTGCACGTGCTATCATCCAAAAGAGCTTAAGCAAGCAGTTTGCACCAGAGTTCCTTAATCGTTTGGATGAGATTATCACCTTCGACCAATTAGACCTCGAGGCAATAAAGAAGATTATCAATATAGAACTCAAAGGTCTCTTCAAGCGTGTGCATGAGTTAGGTTATGAGATAGAGATAACTGATGATGCCAAAGAGTTTGTGGCCACTAAGGGTTATGATGTTCAGTTTGGTGCACGTCCATTGAAGCGTGCTATCCAAAATCATATTGAGGATGGACTGAGCGAACTCATTCTCTCTGGCGAAATCAAGGCTGGTGACACCATCAAGATATCAAAAGAGAAAGATAATGATAAACTGAAATTTGATATTCTACCAACAGAATAACAGCTAAGAGTGGGAGTTATATCTCTCCACACTTGTGCTCTATATCATCATAAGTCCGTCTTTGGAGATAAATTAAAGTCTACATGCTTTCTCATTAAGCTCTAATGAACATTCAAAATAGACTTAGTTAATATTCAAAAGGTGTTTAGTCAACAGCTGACTAAGCACCTTTTTTTTATGCTCTTTTGTCATTCTTATTGACTGATAAATTCAGATAAGAAAGGATAACATGCTACTCATGAAAAGAGACAGCCGTAATTACGTATTATTACAAGAAAAGTTTAAAATTCATTTGCTGTCATTTTTAACATTTCATGTAACTACACTGTAAGCTAACCAGTTAAGTTCATGAAACGAATGACAGATATGACAGCAAATTTAAAACTATGGGAAGACACTCAATAAGCCGTCTATTAGAAAAGTGGCCACATCGGGATGCGATAACTTCATCTTTCTACACAATATAGAGAATATAATAGTTCTACAAAATAATTCATATCTAACGAACGCAGCTTTATAGATATTATATAATACTTACTTTTATTCTTACTAATACCAACACAAAACTTTACTCGTCTTAAAAAGGGTATGTAAGGTTTTATATGTACAGAAATATCAAAAATAGTATCAGAGAACCACCTTCTAACTTCCCTTCCATAGTAATCACTATCTATAACAGCGATTCGAAGAGGAACAGGAACTTTGTCTGAAGCAGCCAATCAGCCAAAGACTGCACAGCCTTCTCTAAAAGTATTCGATTATTTTAATTGATCTTCTATGGTAAAGGAAAATAAAGGTTTATCACAAGAATGACTTTTGTAAGCCCTTATGTAAGATTCAGATCTATTACAACTGTTTTGTACGTTATTGTAATATGACTCACTTTGAGTCCTATCATAATACCAACTATCATCTAAATCCTCTATTGTAGAATCAGTCAAACTATATACATCACCACCTAAGATTGGAATCAATAAAAGTTTGCATATTTGCACTATTTTAAGTGCTTCTTGGTCTGGGAAAGCATAATCTTCAATACCTAAATGCTTCAAGGAATAATATTCAGAAATATCATTATCTTGAATAATTGAAATTATATCACTCTTTTTCATATACAAGAGACTAAATAATCTATGACTTTGAAAGGATAAAATATCAAATAGCGTAGCCCACTAAAAGAGATAGAAAGCTATCCAAAGATTTATATACAAGAAGGCATAAAACAATAAAAAGCAGGAGTTTCCACAAATAAAACTTTATAGAGACTCCTGCTTTAACTATAATATAAAGCCCTCGCAAATATTATCAAAGGCTAAAAATAGACCATTACAAACCCAAACTCTTCTTGATAGCTTCAATCTTTTCACAAGCACGCTGCTCGCAAGCAGGGAAATCAGAAGCAGAGTTCATTGTATCCTTTATCTCAAGATAGAACTTAATCTTTGGTTCAGTACCTGATGGGCGTACGCTCACCTTAGTACCGTCTGTGCAGAACCACTGGAGAACATTGCTTGTATCAGGCATATCCATCTTCTCCTTAGAGCCGTCAGCCTTTGTAATCTCAAGACTCTGGAAGTCCTTATAAACATCGATTATACTACCACCAAGTTCCTTAGGAGGATTAGAACGGAAGTTCTTCATCATCTGCTGAATCTCATCAGCACCGCTCTTACCAGGACGCTCAACATTGATTGTGAACTCATGGCTGTAACCATACTCCATATAGATATCCATAAGAATATCATACAAAGTCTTACCATGATCCTTTGCATACGCACAAATCTCTGCCAACAAAGCACAAGCACTTACGGCATCCTTATCTCGTACGAAGTCTTCAGCAAGGAAGCCATAGCTTTCCTCACCACCGCCGATATACTGTTGCTTACCCTCAGAGAGAGCAATCTCACGTGCAATCCATTTAAAACCTGTGTAGCAATCACGCATCTCTACGTGCTGCTTCTCTGCAATCTTACGGATAACCTCTGTTGTAACAATTGTCTTTACAATAAAGTCTGTTGGCTTCATCTTGCCAACAGCCTGACGATTAGTGATGATATACCACAAGAAAATCAGGCAAGTCTGGTTACCATTAATCAGTACCCACTCATCATCACTATTCTTACAAGCCATACCTACTCGGTCAGCATCTGGATCTGAGGCCATCAAGATGTCAGCATCAAGGGCCTTCGCATCACGCAAACCAAGTGTCAAAGCTTCTGCAATCTCTGGGTTTGGACGGTCAACAGTTGGAAAATTACCATCCTTAACCATCTGCTCCTTAACACAATGAACATTGTCAAAACCCCAAGAAGCCAACGCACGTGGAATCATTACGCGACCAGCACCATGTAGAGGAGTATAGACAATCTTAAGATCATGCTGATTCTTGATTACCTGTGGATCAATGCTGATAGTCTTTACCTGCTCCAGATAAACCTTATCAACATCCTCACCTATAATCTGAATCAACCCCTTATTGCCTTCGAATTTAACATCCTCAACCTTTACTTTGTTTACCTCGTCAATAATACCCTTGTCATGAGGTGCAAGTACCTGTGCGCCATCGTCCCAATAAGCCTTGTAACCATTATACTCACGTGGGTTATGACTTGCAGTAATATTCACACCTGCCTGTGCCTTCAAATAACGAATAGCAAAAGAGCATTCTGGGGTAGGACGGAGATCGTCGAAGAGATAAACCTTTATACCATTAGCTGAGAAAATATTTGCAACCGTTTCTGCAAAGAGACGTGAATTATTACGACAATCATGGCAAACAACAACACTAATCTGCTCCTTATCTTTAAAACAAATCTTCAGATAATTAGCAAAACCCTGCGTTGCCATACCAACAGTGTAGATATTCATGCGATTAGAACCAGCGCCCATGATACCGCGAAGTCCACCTGTACCGAACTCTAAATCTTTATAGAAACTTTCAATCAGATCTGCCTTATCCTCATTCTTAATCATAGCCTCGACAGCTGAACGAGTCTTTTCATCAAAAGCAGGAGACAGCCATTGTCTTGCTTTTGCTTCGCATTGTGCGATAAGTGTTTGGTTATTGTCCATAATTTAAGCTTTTTCTTATTTACAACTTATATTTGCAAATGTAATCAATTAATCTGAGAAAGACGCTTGCAAGTAGAGTTTTTTTTGTATTTTTGCACCTAATCATTAAACAGAGTTTTTGCTTAGAGCAAAGTGCTTTAAAGCTATTTCTCTCAACAAGAATTCAATTAAATTCTAAACTTAACATAAATGGAACTAAATTTTGAAGGGATACTCCTTGCTGTATGTACGTTTTTAATTATTGGACTTTGCCATCCATTAGTCATAAAAACCGAGTATTATTTCGGAACTAAACCTTGGTGGATATGGCTGATTACAGGTATCTCATGCTGTGTTGCTGCCCTATTTGTTCAAACTATTTTTTGGTCAGCCCTCCTTGGAGTTCTCGGCGCTTCATTCCTTTGGGGTATTGGTGAACTTTTAGCACAAGAGAAACGTGTTCTTAAAGGATGGTTCCCAATGAATCCAAAGCGTAAAGCGCATTACGATAATCTTAAAAAAGATGACTCCGTATGTCCAGTTTGTAAGAATAAAGAATAAAATATGATGAATACCGAATTCTCTTCATGAAGATTTTTCCATCAAGAGAATTCGGATTAAAAACGTTTAAAGTTTGTTCTTTAAACAACAGCCTTGAAGCTCATATCAAGCCCTTTAACGCTATGTGTTAATGCTCCAAAAGAAATAAAATCTACCCCAGCTTTTGCATAAGGAATCATTGTGTCAAAAGTTATACCACCACTTGATTCCGTTTCACAGCGTCCTGAGACAATTTCAACAGCTCTATACGTATCCTCTGGAGTGAAATTATCAAACATAATACGATCACAGCCTTCACTGAGTGCTTCTTCCAACTCTTTAAAGTTTCTCACCTCACATTCAATCTTGAGGTCTTCTTTGCCATGTTGTTTGCAATATTGTTTTGCTCGTGAGATAGCATTATAAACTCCTCCGCAGAAGTCAACATGATTGTCTTTTAAGAGAATCATATCAAAAAGTCCAATTCTATGATTCATTCCCCCACCAATCTTCACAGCTTCTTTTTCCAACATTCTCATGCCAGGTGTTGTCTTACGCGTGTCTAGGACGCGTGTCTTTGTACCTGCATCAATGAGTGCCTGCTGGTATTTATGAGTCATCGTAGCAATACCACTCATACGCTGCATGATATTGAGCATAAGGCGTTCTGTCTGCAAAAGGCTCTGCGTTCTGCCCTTCACACTCATAACAATATCGCCAGGCTTCACATGAGCACCGTCTTCTACATAGACTTCTACCTGTAGTTCAGGGTCAAAAAGATGAAACACCCTTTTAGCAACATTAACTCCTGCCAAGACTCCTTCTTCCTTAATCAGTAATCTACTTTCACCCATAGCATCAGCAGGGATGCAGCAAAGCGTTGTATGGTCACCATCACCTATATCCTCACTGAAAGCAAGTTCGATAAGTTTATCGTTTAGTTCTTCTACTGACAACATAATAATATATTTAAATTATAAACCTAATCTGTTTGAGATATCCAACATTCTATGAATTGATTTGACAGCCTTCTTTGCCATTTCTGGCTCAACCTCAATAGCAGGCCACTCATACTTCAAGCAATTATATAGCTTTCGCAAAGTAATATATTTCATATACTCACACTCATTACAAGGGCTATCACTATCATTAGGAGGAGCAGGAATAAAGGTCTTTTGTGGTGCCAATCGCTGCATTTCAACAAGAATACCACTCTCTGTCACCACTATAAACTCCTGAGCATCATTCTCAACACTATACTTCAATAAGGCAGATGTACTTCCAACCTTATCAGCTAAGCAGAGTATAGTAGGTGGACATTCTGGATGAGCCAGTACTTTTGCAGCTGGATGTTCGCGTTTTAACTGCTGAATCTTCTCCACAGAGAATCTGTCATGCACTTCACATGCACCATCCCAAAGCAACATCTCACGTCCTGTTTGCTCGCTGATATAATGTCCTAAGTTCCTATCTGGTCCAAAAATAATAGGAGTTTCCTTTGGTAAAGACTCAACAATCTGCTTTGCATTACTGCTCGTCACCACAACATCTGTCACAGCTTTGGTTGCTGCAGTTGTATTGACATAGCTTACCACGGTATGATTAGGGTGTGCTTTTACAAACTTCTCAAACTCATCAGCAGGACAACTCTCGGCTAATGAACAAGAGGCGTTAAGGTCAGGGACGAGTATAGTCTTCTCAGGACATAAGATTTTATTCGTCTCACCCATGAAATGTACACCACACATAACAATGATATCGGCTTCTGTGGTTGCTGCCTTTTGTGCCAAAGCCAGACTATCACCTACAAAATCTGCCAACTCCTGAATTACGCCTTCTGTATAATAATGTGCCATGATAAGTGCATTCTTTTCCTTACACATTCGACGAATTTCAGCTTTCACATCAGTCCTTTCAGGAATAGGTTCATCTATAAAACCTTGTTCCAGCCATTTTTTTCCAATCATGTTATTATGTATTATAAACCGAGAATAAAAGTATTTTTACACTTCTCGTATCTTCTAACTTTATTCTTCTACTTCTTCTCGTCGTATGCATGCTTCGGATAATCTACCGTATAATGTAATCCTCGGCTTTCCTTACGCTCTATGGCTTGTCTTGTTATCAGATAACCGACATTTATCATATTACGAAGTTCGCATATATCCTTCGTTGCCGTAACACGCTTAAAGAGGTTTTCTGTTTCCTCATACAATAAGTCGAGTCTTGCCCAAGCACGTTTCAAACGTAAATCACTTCGAACAATACCAACATAGTTGCTCATGATTTCGCCAACTTCCTTAATACTCTGTGTGATTAAAACATGCTCTTCATTAGTCATTGTGCCTTCATCGTTCCACTCAGGAATATTTGTATTAAAATCATAGGTGTCAATCATCCGTAGTGTATGTTCTGCAGCAGACTTAGCATAGACGACTGCTTCTATCAGCGAGTTGCTGGCAAGTCGGTTTCCGCCATGCAATCCCGTGCATGAGCATTCACCGACCGCATAAAGTCTATGAATAGAACTTTCTGCATTCAAATCGACCTTTATACCCCCACAGATATAGTGAGCACTTGGACAAACTGGAATATATTCTTTTGTTATATCAATCCCAATGCTCAAACATTTCTCATATATATGTGGAAAATGATGCTGCGTTTCTTCAGCATCTTTATGTGTTACATCAAGACAAACATGATTTAGTCCATGAATCTTCATTTCATGATCAATAGCTCGAGCAACAATATCACGTGGAGCAAGAGAAAGACGTTTATCATACTTCTGCATGAACTCTTGACCATTCGGAAGTCGCAACACTCCACCATAGCCACGCATAGCCTCAGTAATCAGAAATGCAGGATGTGTCTCAGAAGGATTATAAAGAACCGTGGGATGGAACTGTACAAACTCCATATCCTTGACTGTTGCCTTAGCTCGATAAGCCATTGCGATACCATCGCCAGTAGCTATAACGGGGTTGGATGTCATTGCATAGACAGCACCCACCCCACCAGTTGCCATAAGTGTAACCTTACTCAAAAAAGTATCAACCTTTTGGGTTTCAGGGTTGAGAATATACGCACCATAACATTCAATATCTAGAGTTCTACGCGTTACCTTTACCCCCAAGTGATGTTGTGTAATAATCTCAACAGCATAATAATTTTCAAAGATAGTAATATTAGGATTAGCTCTTACAGCATCCATTAGTCCACGCTGTATCTCAAAGCCTGTGTCATCAGCATGATGAAGAATACGAAAATCACTATGACCTCCTTCACGATGTAGGTCGTATGTACCATCCTTATTCTTATCAAAGTTCACCCCCCATTTGACAAGTGCCTTGATAGCTTCTGGCGCATTACACACAACTTGCTTCACAGCCAAAGGGTCGGAAATATAATCACCAGCAACTATAGTATCATTGATGTGCTTTTCAAAATTATCTATGGCAAGGTTTGTTACAGCCGCTATTCCTCCTTGTGCTTTAGCTGTATTGGCTTCGGCTAAAGATGTTTTGCAAACAAGGGCAACTTTTCCTTTACCACTATTTGCTACACTTAGTGCATAGCTCATTCCTGCGATACCACTTCCGATAACCAGGAAATCGAAATTCTGTATCATCGATGCTCTGTATGATATTAAACAATTAGTCGGTGCAAAAGTAATAAAAAAAGAATATAACGATGTAAGAAAAGAGAATTAATATTTGCAATCGTAAAAGAAAAAACGCTATCCCGACCTCTTACAGAGGAAGAATAGCGTTTTTGTATTATCGTTCTGTAAATAAAACTTTATAGATTAACGTTTTACTGCTCTTCAGGAACAATGAGTTTATAACCCTTACCATGGATGTTGATAATCTCAATTTGTGGGTCTGGTTTCAAATGCTTACGCAACTTAGTAATATAAACATCCATTGAGCGAGCATTGAAGTAGTTATCATCTATCCAAATAGTCTTCAAAGCATAATCACGCTGAAGAATTTCATTAGAGTGTGCGCAAAGCAAAGCAAGCAACTCATTCTCCTTTGTTGTCAGCTTTGTTGCCTTGTCTGGGTTGTTATCCAAAGTAAGCAACTGCTTCTGTGTGTCAAAGGTGAAACGACCAATATTGTACATTGTTGACTCTTTGGTCTTCTTTCCTCTTACACGACGAAGGATAGCTTCAATACGGAACACTAATTCTTCCATAGAGAAAGGCTTTGTGATATAATCATCAGCACCAATCTTGAAACCTTCCAAGATATCCTCTTTCAACTGCTTTGCAGTAAGGAAGATGATAGGAACTTCTGCATTTGCTTGACGTATTTCTTGTGCAAGTGTGAAACCATCTTTCTTTGGCATCATAACATCAAGTACACATATATCATATTTGCTCTTTAAGAAAGCTCTGTATCCAACTTCACCATCTGGGCAAAGGTCAGCCTGATAGCCCTTTGCTTGTAGATACTCACTTAATAGTGTTCCGAGATTCTCATCGTCTTCACACAACAGAATTTTCAATTTATCATCCATAACTTATACGTATTAAATTGTTTATACTCTCTATTTAATTATTATTCTTCACCTTCTTCATCTCGAATAACTGGTAGTTTAATGACAAATTTTGTTCCCTTGCCATATTCACTCAGTACTTTGATTTCACCTTCATGGAGGTCAACCATCTTCTTCACGTATGCCAAACCAAGTCCAAAACCTTTTACATCGTGGAGGTTTCCAGTGTGAACGCGATAGAACTTATCAAAAATTTTCTTTAAGTTCTCCTTCTTTATACCCTGTCCCGTATCACGAACTGAAAGGTAGAGGTTCTCATTGGTGTTCCACGTTTTCAGATAAACATTTAAAGGCTCATCTGGTTTTGCATATTTAACGGCATTGTCCAAGAGATTAAATATGACATTCTGGAAATGCATCTCGTCAACATACATCAGTGAATCTACCGCTTCAATCTCTGTATAGACCTTACCTCCGGTGTGCTCAACACGCAAACTGAACGAATGAGCAATCGTTTCAACCATTTCGTTAAGGTCGGTGTATTTCTTCTTCAACACAGCCTTCTTACGATCGTACATACTCATTTGGAGTACCTTCTCAACGAGAAATCTCAGACGTTTTGACTCATCATTGATGACACCACCCAGATGTTCAATCATCTTAGGACTCATTGTTAGCGTCTTATCATTCATCATCTGGGCTGCCAGAGAAATGCTAGCAATTGGTGTCTTAAGTTCATGCGTCATGTTATTGATAAAGTCGTTCTTTATCTCACTATAACGTTTCTGTTGAAAAATGATCACGATAGTGAAGATAAAAGTAAACAATAGTACGAAAGTGAATATGATTGATGGAATCATAAATCGCACACTCGAGAATATGTAGTTGTTCATTTGTGGGAAATGAACCTTTACAACACCCATTCTGTTTACAGGGTCATTGCGGAACAACACCTGTGAATAGGTATTCTCCTCACCATCACTCACATAGTCAGGGCATTTATAAACCTCACGACCATCTTGTGTTGTCACTGTAAAGTGATAAGGGATATTAATACCATTGTTCATCATTTCCGCCTTGAGGTCTTGATCCAAAAGCTTAAAGTTTATTCTATCGCGTAACGGCTTATCTGAAGCAGAATAAAGGATATTGTATATCACCTCTTCTAGCATTGCTTTTTGATAAACATAACGATTGCGAACAATTTCTTGCATGTTGCGCTTTGTTGCCGACAATGTACTACTGTCATTACGCAAGATCATGGCCTTTGGTGTCAATGAAGGCTTTGCTTGAAGCAATTTTGCCTCGAATGATGTATAAGGCTCACCCTGATTATCCGTAACTGGAGCTTGGTGAGCAGCTGTTGATGTATCTTTATCTGTATTCTGATCTTCGTTTTTGGAATGTTCCTTCTTATTTACATCATCCTCTAAATAACGAAGAGTCTCATTCAATTCCATATTACGAGAGGCCTGATAGAGGGCACGGTTGACTGACTCGTCAAACTGTTCCTTCTTCATCTCAGCCATTTCTTCAATATAGTTGAGCTGGAGCAGAAGCAAACCAAGGAACGAAAGTCCCATGATTGTGGCTATTGTCCAAATTGTTGTCTTCTTCATTACTCTCTGTTTATATGCATACTGCCTTTAGAAAAATCTATGCACAGCATTCAAATATTTTTTACGACCACAAAGATAAGAGTTTCTTAAATAATTAACATCTAAAAGTTAACGAAATACATTATATTTAACTTTATTAACCGATTAGCAGTTTAATAATTGATAATTATTAAATATAAAACTAGCAAACCATCTAAATTGCTATGAAAATATTCTACAAGTACTTCTCACATAAAACCATAATAATTGACGATAATACAATTTTCATACGAGTTGTTCATCATCTTCTTTATATATAGAAAGGTAAAGAAATAACATAGTATGCGTTTAATAATTGTGTAGCTGCTCTACACATGTCGTGCGGGTGCTTAACACCACTTGTGCAGGGCATGAGCACCAATGGTGCAGAGCACATGCACGCAATAAGAATAAACTATAGTGTGTTGGTTATGTGTGTTTATAAAAGCGTCCATTCTATTTCAACGAAGATACTACAAAAAGAATGTTTATCTATGCCATAATAGAAGAACAAAGTTTCTTCCGTTTTAAGCTTAAATTACTTTAGTTGAATATGTAATCTCCGCTTCATCATATTGGACAATAGAACAATTATAAAATCTCTATTCGTAAACAAGCATTGCTCTCTGGAGTCAACTTAAAACTATCATTGATACGTTGGCCGACAACCCAAAGGATGGTACCAGAAGCATCCAGGAGAACCAACTGATTACGTTTCTCAAACCGATTACGTTTGAGATTCGTAAGGAAATCACTCACAAGCTGAGTTCCACGCATGCCAAGTGGAGTAAAACGATCGCCTTCTATAACACATCTCAAAGTCAAAGGGAAACGAATCGAAGTTGCATTAAGGTCAACTATTTTTGGACTCTTTGAAAAAGAAACGTTTGCGGATGGCAGCAAAGTTCGTTCTGTCAACCGAAGAGAGAGATGCTCATCATAGACATAACGTCCAGTTTCTGGGATAACGAGCGTGCGTGATTCAGCCTCATCACGAGGCAAAACTATAAACACCTCACGGTCGTGAGTGAGTTCATGTGTTGACGAAAACCACATTTGTCCCGTCTGACCATCAAGATGGGAAGCCATTTCTTTTATCTGGGAAGATGAAAAGCCAAGTGGTTTAAGCAAGTGAAAAAGCAAGTAAGCGGGTGAAGAATATCCTCTTATTATTGACAAACTAAGCTGAAAAGGTTCATTTTTCAGACTATTAGAATTAACTTCAAACTCTGGATTAAAGAAACGAACAGCTTTATTCAAAACCGCTTTAAGTGATGCCTGTACAATCGCATCGACTTCTGAGAGATGATATGCTGTCGTTAAAATAGTATCATTAACCGATGGATTAATCTCTGACAACTTTGGAAGAACATTCAATCGGATCTTATTCCGCACTACGTCATCAACTAAATTAGTGCTGTCTGTAACATAAGAAACAACTTGTTGACGAAGATATTCTTCTATTTCTTGACGCGTAACACACAGTAAAGGGCGTATAACATCATTCATGCGCGGACGAATCCCCACCAAACCATTCAGGCCTGTTCCGCGAATAAGGTTTATTAGAATCGTCTCAACGGAGTCTTCTTTATGATGACCGACACAAATGCCATCAGCCCCCAACGCCTCTTTCAACTGAAAGAAATAACGATATCGTAGTTCGCGTGCTGCCATCTCAATACTCACCTTATGCAAGTCAGCATAAGTTAGTGTATCAAAATGGACTTTGTGAAACGGAATATTCTCACGTTGACATAGCTCCTCGCAAAACTGTTCATCTCTCTGACTCTCCTCTCCACGCAGGTGAAAGTTGCAATGAACAGCCTCTATACGATAACCTAAATTCTTGAGTAATAACAAAAGAGCAACACTATCTGCACCACCAGATAGCGCAATTAAATAAAGAGCATCTACTCGAAGCAGATGCTCAGAAGCTATAAATCGTTTTACTTTATTCAACATATAAGACTAATCCCTTTAAATATTCGCCTTCGGGATGATAAATATTTATTGGATGGTCAGCAGGCTGATGTAGCTGATGTAGGATGCGGACCTTACGTCCAGCTTGGGCTGCAGCCGTAAAGACAGCCTGTCGGAAATTGTCTTTCGTAACGACTTGTGAACAACTGAAGGTAAACAAGAGTCCCCCAGGCTTAATCTTTTCAAATCCCTTAACATTCAATCGCGTATAACCACGTAATCCATTCTTCAATGCACTACGATGCTTAGCGAAAGCAGGTGGATCGAGTATGATAAGGTCATACTTTCCATCGTTGTCATCAAGATATTTGAAGGCATCCTCACAGATTGCTTCATGACGTGCATCACCAGGGAAATTGAGATTTACGTTCTTATTCGTCAATTCAATAGCCTTAGCCGAACTATCCACAGAATGTACTACCTCTGCCCCACCACGCATGGCATAAACAGAGAAACCACCTGTGTAACAGAACATGTTTAGTACACTTCGTCCCTTCGCATAATACTCTAACAGAGAACGATTCTCACGCTGATCAATAAAGAAACCGGTTTTCTGACCTTTCAACCAGTCGATATGGAACTTTAAACCGTTTTCAATTGCAATATTATTTTCAGTATATCCATAGATGAAACCATTCTCCTGTCCAAGTTCAGCCTTGAAAGGGAGCGTAGTTTCACTCTTATAATAGATACTATCCAACTCATCCCCCATCACTTTAACAAGAGCTTCCGCAACGGCTTCACGACAAACATGCATACCTACAGAATGGGCTTGCATAACAGCAGTCTTACCATATATGTCGATTATCAAGCCTGGGAGATTGTCACCCTCACCATGTACGAGACGATAAGTTGTGTTTGGAAATTCACCTGCTCTGGTACTTTTTTTACGAATAATACCGATAGATTGGCGTACATGAAGGGCAGCACTCAAGCGACTTTCCCAAAACATATCATCAATCTTTACGTCGTGGAAAGAAAGGACACGGACTGCAATTGAACCTATTTGGAAGTGTCCGACAGCGATAAACCTATTGTCATGCGTCATAACACGTACAATATCGCCTTCTTCAAGCCCTTCCTCAATCTTGTTGATAGCACCCGAAAAAATCCATGGATGAAAACGAAGAAGACTCTCTTCCTTGCCTCTTTTTAAATATACTTGTTTATACATAAAGTTCCTTTTTAGCGTTTATCGTATTGCTCTGCTTGATGATTGCTAAATTATTTAATGAAAGAAGATATTGAGCGATGTAATTGATAATCTTACTTTCTTGATGAGAAATAGCAATCTTCTACCAATAATAATTAAACAAAGACATTATTCTTTTGTTATTTCTTCCTCATTATCTGTATGTTCAGACACATCTTTTACCTTTGGCGGAACTACTACGAGTTCATAATCACCATTATGTTTTAATTCATGCAGACGCTCATAAAGCATTATACATGTCCAGGCATCAGTGGAAGCATATATCTTCTGTTTATCGGTCAATATCTGGTTCTCCCAATTTGATAACTGCTCACGTTTCGTTATACGCTCATGGAAAACATTGGCATAAAGTTTCTGAAGGCTCATGTCTTCAACTCCTAAAGACTTAACATAGTCTTGAAGATCAATAAAATAACCAGGCTTAAAATCTACACGCTGATGTAACATCAAGATATCATCGCCTAATGAGAGACCTACCTTCGGTACAGTTTTATCTTCAAGAAAACGTTTAATACAATCGGGTACACCTATGATATTCAGACGAAAGAGAAAACAAACTTCATGGTCACAGGCTTGCAAGAGTGCAACTTTACGGCGTTGTCCCTTCTTGAAGACAGGACGTGTTTCTGTATCGATACCGATAATGTCCTTAGAAAGCAAGTAATTCACCGCCTTCTCTGCCTCTGTTTCATTTAAGACAACGACTATCTTACCGGGGAAGGTAACCCTTGGTAACTGTGAAATTTTACTCTTGTCGAATTTATTGTATAATACTGTACTCATTTCAGATTGCATACTAACTTGCAAAATTAAAAAAAAAGTTTGAAAAACGACACTTATATGGCACTTATTTATTACTTTTGCAAGTATAAAAGAGTAACGATAAATGGCAAAGAAGAAAACAACACAGAAAAGTAAGACTTTCACCGAGGCGCTCGGACTAAATAACATTATTAACGACAAGACTGGGTTTGTTGCAGGGCTCATCCTTTTATGCGTTGCTATCTATATCTGTGTCGCTTTTTTTAGCTATTTCAGCACAGGTGCAGCAGATCAAAGTTTAGTTACTGACCTTCGTCCAAGAGAGGTTGAGAACGCTAATAGAGTTTTCCAGAATGTATGCGGCTCACTTGGAGCTATCATTTCATACGGACTCATCTCTCGCTGTTTTGGTATTCCTGCTTTTATTATTCCTGCTTTTATTGCTCTTTGCGGATTACGCATGATGGGAGTTTATAAGAAGCTAAACCTCATGAAATGGTTCATGGGCATGGCTTTGGTCATGATTTGGCTCTCCGTTACCTTTGCTAAAGTTCTTACTCCTTTAATGGGAGATCAGGTATATAACCCAGGCGGAGACCATGGTGCTTTCTGCGTACAATACATGGAGAATCTCGTTGGTTCACCAGGATTGATTGCTATCTTAGTGATTGTTATGCTGGCTTACCTCACCTATATCACTTCTGAAACAATTACTGTTGTCCGTAAGATGATAAATCCTTTTGGTTATATTCGCGACAAAGTTAAGTTCACTGTTGTACATGACAGCAAGGGCGAGAACGCTGAAAATTTATCAGAGAATGAAGCGATTGAAGATGAAAACGTTGTAAAGCCAACTGAATATGTTGATTCAAATATCGCAGAACCTATTGATTTATCAACCGAATCAACAGTTACTCCACAAGAGTCAGATGTGGTGGCGCAACAAAAAGGCAATGAGAAAGCAAATAAAGGAGCGCAGCAAAATACGCCAAACTTTGAAGTTGAAAAAGAAAACGTGGTAGAACAAGCCAATAGCAACACGCTGGCTAACAACAACCTTCCATTGACTCCTATCAACCCACGTGAACCTTTTACGAAATGGAAGTTTCCGTCACTTGATCTACTCAAAAAATATCCTTCTGATTCCAAGACTAATTATGTTAGCCAAGAAGAGCTAGAAGCTAACAAAGATCGTATTATAAAGGTCCTGAATGATTTTGGAGTTCAGATAAGTAGTATCCGTGCTACGGTTGGTCCTACAATTACGCTTTATGAGATTACACCTGCACAGGGAGTTAGAATTTCTAAAATTAAGAATCTTGAAGATGATATTGCTTTGAGCTTAGCAGCCATTGGTATTCGTATCATCGCTCCTATGCCAGGCAAGGGTACGATTGGAATTGAAGTTCCAAACGCAAAGCCAAGTATCGTATCAATGTTCTCAATTCTAAATTCACGTAAATTTCAGGAGTCAACAATGGAGTTGCCTATTGCATTGGGAAAGACGATTACCAATGAGGTATATATGGTCGACCTTGCAAAGATTCCTCACTTGCTCGTTGCGGGTGCTACAGGTCAGGGTAAATCAGTTGGACTGAATGCGATTATTACCTCTCTTTTGTATAAAAAACATCCAAACGAACTGAAGATTGTACTTGTTGACCCAAAGAAGGTGGAGTTTAGCGTTTACTCTCCGATAGCAAAACCTTTCATGGCTGCTGTTGAAGAAAATGAGGATGAACCAATTATCACTGATGTCCAAAAGGTTGTGAAGACGCTGAAAGGTCTTTGCGTACTTATGGATGAACGTTATGACAAGTTGAAGGCAGCTCGTGTAAGAAATATAAAGGAATACAATCAAAAGTTCCTAAGACATGAACTGAACCCAGAAGAAGGTCATGAATTTATGCCTTATATCGTTGTCATCATTGATGAGTTTGGTGATTTAATCCTTACTGCAGGTAAAGAAGTCGAAATGCCGATCACACGTATTGCACAGCTCGCACGTGCCGTTGGTATGCACATGATTATCGCAACACAACGTCCAACAACAACGATTATCACGGGTAATATTAAAGCAAACTTCCCTGGACGTATTGCTTTCCGTGTAGGAGCAATGATGGACTCACGCATCATCCTCGATCGTCCTGGCGCACAACAGCTCGTAGGACGAGGTGATATGCTTTACCTCAATGGCGCTGACCCTGTTCGTGTTCAATGTGCATTCGTAGATACTCCTGAGGTGGAAAACATCACCAAGTTCATCGCTAACCAGTTAGGACCTGTCCGCCCATTGGAAATCCCAGAGCCGTTGTCTGATGACGAAGTTGGTGGAGGCGGATCACTTGACGCACAAACGCTTGACCCATTATTTGAGGAAGCAGCCCGTGCTATTGTTGTTACGCAGCAAGGTTCAACAAGTATGATACAGCGCAAAATGTCTATTGGCTATAATCGTGCTGGTCGTTTGATGGATCAAATGGAAAAGGCTGGTATCGTCGGTGCTGCTAAGGGTTCAAAACCACGCGAAGTATTGATAAGTGATGAGGTAAGTCTTGACAACCTACTCACCATCCTTCGTGGACAATAAGTTCTTTACAATACGAATAAAACAAATAAAACGATAGGATAATGAGACAGATTAAGTATTTATTATTGTTCGTTGCCATCATGGTGGCAAATGTTGCAATTGCACAGAATACAAATCAAGCTAAGGCTTGTTTGGATAAAGCTACTGCTAAAGTGTCTAGCCTAGGTGGCTTTACAGCACGTTTCGCACTTTCTAGACCGGGTAGTGTTGGTAGAACATCGGGCACTATTTCTGTGAAAGGGACAAAATTTGTAGCTACTACCCCACAGACAACAGTGTGGTTTAATGGTACAACACAATGGTCATATATGAAATCTACTGACGAGGTGAATATTTCTACACCAACAGAGGCTCAGCGTCTTTCAATGAATCCTTATGCCTTGATGACACTATACCGCCAGGGCTATAACCTATCTATGACTACAGAAGGGGGTGCCTATGTAATACATATGAAGGCAACCACCCCAAAACGCAATATCCCAGAAGCTTATGTGACTGTCAATAAAGCTTATCAGTTACAGACCATAAAGATTAAACAGGCTAATAAATGGACCACTATTTCAGTCTCGGACATTCAACGTAAAAACCTTCCTGACGCCATTTTTACGTTTAATAAAAAGAGTCATCCATCAGCTGAGATTATTGACTTGAGATAAAATGACTTATTGGGAGGCTATACAAACATTGCATAAGCACTTCTACATATCTAGTAGGAGGAATAAGATATGGCAAGCCAACAGCGTAGCAAAATATTTTTACTACGCGTTGGCTGTTTTTATTTATGCTTATTTTGTGTGGATTGGATACAAGTTAGCCGACCTCAAAAGCATTGATAATCTTGGAGGTTATCGTTTCGTTTATGCCGTGCTACCTTTGTTTCTGTTTTTTGATTATCTTTTTAGATATACAACCGACCACCGGTTGCTGATGCATATACGTCCATATCTACTCTTGTCGCTTCCTAAACACAGTTATACTGATTATCTAATTCTACGTCAATTGATTGTTTTTAAGAACGCAAACCTCCTCTTTCTCTTCATTCCTTTTAGCATCAAAACCATCATTCCTGAATTAGGTACAAAGGCACTGATTGGCTATACCGCAGGATTATATCTTCTTCTCCTTATCAATGGACAATTCTTCCAGTTTACGCAAGTGTTGACTGCACGTGGTGTTCGATATTGGCTCATACCTATTCTTACTTATACTTCTATCTCACTAATAGCTATCTTCATCCCTACCCCACAAACTTACTTTGCACGTTGTGCAGAAATGGGTAATGCGATGATTAGAGGTGAGTTTTGGATATATGCGCTAATGGTATTAGTGCTGATAGGAATGATTTTGCTAAACCGTACTGTACTTGAACATCGAATCCGCGAAGAACAATTTTCATCTACATTATCTAAGAGTGTCAAAAACAATCTTAAACTTACGTTCTTTGATCGTTTCAAACATATCGGAGAATACCTTAAAATTGAGTTTTGGACAATCACTCGCAATAAGAGAATACGTCTTCTATTCATTTTTAATACTATTGGTATCATCGTTTTTAGTATGATTACTGCTTTCGATCAAGAGAGTGAAATAGTTCAAACCAATGGATTCCTTTACTACAGCTTTATTATTTTTGGGTTAAGTTCACTCACAAGATTGATGTGCTATGAGGGAAATTATTACGAATGTTTACTGATGCAGCGCAATAGCATCAAAAATCTTCTGCTTGCAAAATATTACTTTTATACAGCCTTGCTATCTATTCCCCTCCTAGCATTCCTTCCTGTAGCGATTTGGGGAAAGGTAAGCTTTTGGACAATACTTGCCTTCGCACTCTTCACAGCTGGCGTTACTTATCGTATCCTCTTTCAAATGGCAGTATATAATAAGGTAACATTCTCCCTAAAAGCTACGCATACGGGAAAGAATACAAATACCAACTATATACAACTCGTGGTGACGATTATAGCTTTATTCAGCCCATTCCCTATCTTAGCAGTGGGAACATTTTGGCTAGAACAACCAATCCTTACCAATATCCTTCTTTCTCTTCTCGGTATCATCTTCATTTTCACACACCGTCATTGGATTAGTACAATCAGCCAAACGATGAAAGATAATCAGTACGAACAGTTAGAAGGCTTTCAGAGAAGTAGGTAATAGAATAGTTGAGTGACGTAGGATTTGCTTTTGTTTTCACCTAAGAATATATTAAGGATACTTAATAGCACATAAGATACAATAAAGAAAGTTCCTATCATTCTTGTCTTTTAGAGAAGTCACATAACATGTTAGTTTGCAGCAAGATACGAAAAATATTAAAAGTAAAATTTACCATTATGACTCTATAACGAATCGTGTGTGTAATTCGTTATAGAACCTAAAAATATAGTCAAAAAATATAGCCTCGAAATAAACAAAACTCCAGATTAACCTTAGTTTTAATACACTTAACGCACATTAAATCCCTAACCTTCTATATACAGCAATGGTGTTAACCCTTCGCACATGTGGTGCATACCATCCGCACCATTAGTGCATACCACTAGCACCACATGTGCTAAGCACCCGCACCACACGTGTGGAATATCAACACACAACACACACGATTCGTTATAGAGCCACCATTATGAATTGACTTGCTTGAAACGAAGAATTGCATGTTTTATTGAAGAAAGACTGGTGAACTATAAACCTAATTTGCAAGCTGTTTATTCATACAAGACATCTTATATTGTAAAAATTTAATCTTTTTTCATTAATTAGCTTCCTTTTTATCAACTTTTTTGGCTTATGTGACAAAAGTGTGCTTATTTTAGCGTCGTTTTCTCTTATGTGACAAAAATGTGCTTAAAATCTCCCATTCCCCTTTTATTTCTTAGGAGAATGGGACTTTATAAAGTCTTGGATGAAGATCTTTCTTCTTTCCATACTGATCCCCTTGTGTAGGTTCAATTTTGTCTTTAAATCTGCATTGAGTGATTCAATGGCATTGTTTGTATTTGGCATCTTCAATTCAGGGTAATCATAGTATGTCCACAATGACGACATATTCCTTTTAAGGCTCAAAAAAGCACTACGTAGAGCTTTATGAGTATAATGTGATTTTCCATCTTCTGTTGTTGTCCGTTCCTTAAGAAAATCCTCCCACTTGGTGTACCATTCCTTTAAAGCCCCAATAAAGGACTCCTTGTCCGTATGACATAACATCTTGGATAATTCAAGCAGTTCTTTTGAAGCCTCAAGCTTGGGTCTTGAAGTTAGTTTTGTCTTTATAGTCATTACTTGATGGAACTGGCATAATTGGAATTTATAATTGGGAAAAGCTTGCCTAAGTCCCTTAAAACCATCGCATACAAGCCCTTGAATGGTATACCCAAGTGACTCCAAGTAGCTTATGCCCTCCTTATAGTCTTCAAGACGTTCATGCCTATTGATAAACTTAAACCAAAGTACATCACCAGACAATGAATCCTTCATGATAACGACACCAAAATTACGTCCCCAATAGGTGGCATCCATTAAAACCACTACAGGGCGAACAAGAAGGTTGGGAAGTTCTTCTTTATAAGATTTGGTGAGTTTTCTATAAATTGTCCTGGTTGAAACTCCGTACTCCTCTGATAGATCTTTGACTGTTAGATTACCCTTGGAATAACGATTATTGACAATGGTATTGGTAAGGCGATTATGTCCAACAAAGCTCCTCTTACAGCACTTACAATACCAGCGTTGACTACCATTAAGATGACCACGTTTTATAGTCGATTTTGAGCCACAATAAAAGCAGATTTTTTGCCATAAAAATATAAATAAAACAAAGATAATGATTATTAGATAGTTACAAGGATTTTAAGCACATTTTTGTCATATAGGCCACTTTTTTTTATCTTTGCATCAAATTGAGACTTTAAAAGAGTTTCAACAAAGCGTAGTCTATAAATCCTTCTTCCCTTTTAGAATAGAGACAGATTGAATTGACTACAAACTTGACAAATAGAATCTAATGCTTAATTATTATGTTTAAGAACTTTATCGTCTGTTTTCTAATGGTATTGCTACCCATAAAGATATGGGCACAGAAGCCTGTAATGTTCGATTTTCCAGAGCCCGCTAAAGATGATGTGATTTCTACATTGATAGAGAAGAATGGCATCACGTTGCGGTTCAGTTCAAAATCAGGAAAAGAATCATTACCTCAATATTCACATAATAAAGAATACTCTTATCTAAAACTTGATATTGATGAGCTGTTGACTATTGAGGGTAAAGAATGTGTGATAACATCAATTAAGTTCATTATATTAGATAACCAAAGATGTCTTAAGGTATATGAGGATAAAGATATTAAGCTTTCATGTAGGAAAATTAACAACAGGTCGTCACTTTATAAACAACAAATGGATGAAAAAATAGAAAAAGTTACCTTCTGTCCTCAAACATCCTTAGCCGCTTACATAAAGTCCATAGAAGTATCTTACATTCCTCTAGTTTCAATATCTGCAGCGAAAAGAGCCACATTTTATTATGGTGATAAATCATTTATAATTCCTGATGGAGTTGTTGCTCGTACTTATAAAATTGAAGGTAATATTCTCTCTCAAAACAAGGAGTATAAAGCAGGAATGGTACTTCCAAAAGGTACTGCTGTCGTTTTAGAAGCTAATGAAGGAAAATATTCATTTGAAGAAACACAAGATGCTGGTGAAACAGATTCTCAAAATGCTTTACGTGGATCTGACGTAAAGACGATGACAACAGGAGGGGAAATTTACTATGTATTTGGTAAGGGTCGTAATGGAATTGGATTCTATTGGAAGGAACCTGAAGGGAAACCATTTACAACCGAAGCACACAAAGCCTATCTTGTTTATTCTCCGCCCATAAGCTCACAAGCGAAGAACTTTCTTGGTTTTGATGTTACTTTGGAAGTACAAAAGCCCATTGTAACTGAAAAGGCAACTATGAATAGTCCTATTTATAATCTCTCTGGACAACAAGTGAAGAGAGATTATAAAGGTATAATAATAATGAATGGTAAAAAATATCTTAATAGATAGCCATCTAAAAGTCAGATATTACATAACGACAAATAACTGATCTTTATAACATGAAAACATATATCAAACCATCAATGCGTGTGTATGACATCTTATTTCCTTCTCATTTGTTAGGTGATTCAACAACAAAGTCTGGGA
This sequence comes from Prevotella scopos JCM 17725, assembly GCF_018127785.1. Classification (NCBI taxonomy): domain Bacteria; kingdom Pseudomonadati; phylum Bacteroidota; class Bacteroidia; order Bacteroidales; family Prevotellaceae; genus Prevotella; species Prevotella scopos. Next base: position 478,050 of record NZ_CP072389.1, on the reverse strand, counting down.
ACACTTTGCAGAATGATAAAGGATTGGTTCATAATCATACAGAAGAGGATATAATACAATTATCGAAAGAAGATATGTTCTCTTCTTTCAGTAATTCAGCTTCTGATTCAGAATGGGATAAATAACAAGATTCAATTATAACCTAAACAATTACGAATATGAAAAAACAAGTAACATGGAGTTGGCTTTTATTGTGCATATTTTTATTTGCTGCCTGCGAAAAGCCTGTATTGGAGAGTAGTGATAGTAATAAAAAATCAAAAGAAAAGAACAAGTTGACAAGAGTTATACGTATTCTTCCCAAGGAACTAAGTGTCGAGACTTTCGAAGAGTCAATGGGAGCCAAGGAACAACCATTTACGAGGGCTGGTAGTACTAGCAGATTTTATGCTATCAATGTCTATGAGAAGAAACCTAATGATGAAGGGTATTCTATGTATGCTTACGGCTTGTTTACCAGTTTATCAAAGATAGCATTAAAGATGAATGTGGAAAGCCTTTATAAGGTGGAATGTCTAATAGTTGAGGAAAAGGATGATAAACTCTTTGTCAGTGATGGTGTTTATTCTGCTCCATTTTTTCATGGAAACAACTATGGAACAAAAGCAACCAATAGCTTTGTTTTCTCAAAAGAAGAAAACTTTACCGGCTTAAAAGCAGGTGCAACGACTATTGCAGATGGGAAGGTCGTAAATCATCCTCGTGTTGTAAAGCTCTATGGTACAGTGAGCGATTTTAGTCCGAAAGCAACAAATACATTGCCTATTAACATGAGACGAGCAGTGTTCGGCTTGCATTTCAAAATAACACCGCCTGAAGAAGGGAAGCTGACGGTCAGTTATTTAGGATGGTACGTCTATGTAACGAAAGCGAGTGCAGCCTACGAGAATAGAAAAGTTTATTCTTTTGACGATATTGAAAAAGGAAGTCAAGAGGGTTATCAAACACAAGTTGACATGCAGATAACATGGACAAAGGATGATGGAACAAATGAAAAGGAGACAAAGCAGGTCGTATTAAAACGTAATGTCATGACAGTTATCGAAATAAAAGTTGAAGGGCAGAAGCCTCATGGTTTTACATTTAACGAAGAATCTGGTGATATGAAAACAGAGAATGTTGAATGGAATTTGATATTCTAATTCTTATAATCCACTCCCCTTAACTCAATCATATAATCAAATAAGGAAGAGTACGAATCCGTACTCTTCCTTATTTTTTCACAACTTCAGTTCAAGATGATCTTTTGTCAACGCTCCTGTTGGGACTTTTTGGAAAACAGTCTTTCCATCAATATCTGTTACATTAATATTACTTCACAGTCACCCGACGTTCACGAATCAGCTTTATCTGGCGCAGGATATCATTATAATGAAGCAGATTAATACCTTCACTCTGTGCTGCCTGTGACTTACAGAACTGCTCAACAATATCTAGATTTTGCATCAGATAGAGCATGATGTCTGAACTATTGACACGATCTGTTGCAGTAGGTTTATCCTTCTGAACAGGATTCAAAAGACTATTTATCTGTTCTACATAATGACGCTCAAGTAAACGACGTGTGCGTACCTGCATGTCATTCAAACCTGTTAATGGTTTCCAAACACTATGGAACAAATCATTCAGATAATCCTTAAACTGATAAGCTCCTGTTGCACGCTGATCCTTATAAATCTTATCCATAATGGTTCCGTTCATCATCACCTTTAAGATGCGCTCTTGGTAGCTGCTGATTTCGTCAACAAGATCAGTGCCAGCAACATCCGTCATGGATGACGGATAAAGCCAAAGTGGTGCCTCGAACACTTGACGTCCGATATAATCAACTGCGTCTCTACCCTTCTTTGCTGGTGCAATTTCGTAAGGTTTCTGTCCAGGCATGTTGTTGAGATAACGACCACCGATATTTTTCAGGACATGGTTAGTGTAACGACCATACTGACTTACAACACTTCTCCACAACTCGATACGATCATCATACTGGTCATCAGGCTGACGTGTCCACTCCGGGAGTTTCTCAACGATACGCTTTAGGTTCTTAATACCATAGTCGCTTGCCTTTACATTATCATCGCCAAGATCTTCTGTTTGAGCACGTGGGTCCTCGTTCTTACCCTCACCACCAAACCACAGACGGGAGTTCTTTGCAAGAATAACCGTAGTCTCTGTCATCAGCTTCTCTTTTTCATCCTTTTCATCTTTGAACTCTGGGCGATACTGATAACCCCAACGGATGGCCCACTTATCGTAATCATTCACACGTGGGAAGAGACCACGCTCGGAGACACCATCTTCTGGCTGTGCAACGTAATTGAAACGAGCATAGTCCATGATGCTGGCTGTGTGACCATGTTCCTCAACCCACTTCTTATCACGCAGCTTCTCAACAGGCGTAGCATGGCTTGCACCCATGTTATGACGAAGACCAAGTGTGTGTCCCACCTCATGGCTTGACACGAAACGTACCAACTCACCCATAAGTTTGTCATCCATATGTGCCGTCTGTGCTCGTTTATCCAAAGGTGCACATTGTGTGAAATACCATTTTGTTAAAAGGTTCATCACATTATGGTACCAACAGATATGACTCTCGATAATCTCACCACTACGTGGGTCAACAATACGAGGTCCGTATGCGTTCTCTATTTCGGCAGGGAGATAACGGAGAACATTGAAACGAGCATCGTCAACACTCATTGTCGGATCATTTGGCCACTCTTTTGCTTGTATCGCATTCTTAAAACCTGCTTCCTCAAAAGCTACGTTCCAATCTTCAATACCTTTCATCAGATAAGGTACCCACTTCTTTGGTGTTGCAGGGTCAATATAAAAACACGATAGGTTTGATTGGCTCTACGAGTTTTCCTTTTGCGTATGCTCTTTTATCTTTTGGTTCAAGACGGAAGCGAGAGATAAACTGCTCGCGGTCAGTCTTAGTCTGATCATCACTAAAAATAGTATATCTATTTGTAAAATAACCCACACGCTTATCCCAAATACGCTTACGCATAGGAACCTTTGGAAGAAGAACCATACTTGTGTTCAGCCCGATGGTAACAGCGCCAGTTTGCGATGCTGGTGCAGTAGTCGGCGAACTGGAATAAGTACGGGTCGATACAATCTCAACATTGATAGGATAAACCTTCATTGTATCAATAAAGGTTCTGTCAGCCATCAGTCCACCTAACTTCAACTGTTTAGAATAGTCTGAAGAAACGCTAAGCACAGAATTATCCTTTGAGAACAATGTCGTTACATCAATCAGCTGTGCTTTAGTATCTTTGTTCCGACCAATCACCTTAAAGGAAGCCACAATAGGGTCAGCTGTAGAAGCTTTCAAAGTACGTGAGATACTACTCTTGGGATCAGCCTCTTGTGAAAGAACATAGGCACGAAGCAGCATTGTCTTGTTATCGCGTTGTTCAAAATAAACTGTTTGTTGGTTTACAGCCTCACCTGCAAACTTACCAAAGTTCTGAGGGACGGCTGTAAAAACGAGTTACAGCAAGCAGATAGCGACCGATAATAGAATCAGGAACTTCAAAATACCATTGGTCATCAATGTGTCTAACGATGAAAAGTCCATTCTGGACACTTCCCTTTTTCTTTATAAGTTGTTCGTAAGCAGAAGGCTTTTCTTTTTCTTTATCAGGCGTTTTCTCTTTCAGAGAACTCTGTTTTGTAGTGTCTTTCTGCTGTGTAATAGTATCTTTTACTGCATGATAGGCATACCTGTTGCCTGCTACACCTACTCCACTTCCTAGCATGAATGCAAACAGGCAGGCTGTAGCTTTTCTGTTAATTGACATAAAATTAATTGTAGTTTTACGTTATATATACAATAGAATAAATAAAGATTACTTTATTTCACGATGATAGCTTTTCGAATTCGGACATCAGCAAGTGGGCGTTCTTTATCATCAGTTGGTTGTTTTTGAATACGATCAACAACATCCAATCCGTCTAGCACCTGTCCGAAGACAGTGTACTGACCATCCAAATGAGGAGTTCCACCAATTTCTTTATACATCTTGCGTATCTCTGGTGTCATTTGCACCATACTATCTGTATGTGCGTTAAGGCGCTCTTGCGTCTTATCGAGTTGTCCATCAGAGAACTTTGTTCCCCAAACAATATAAAATTGTGAAGCTGACGACTCACGTTTCGGATTGACATCATCACCCTCACGTGCTGCAGCTACTGCGCCACGTCGGTGTAATAACTTTGGATAATTTATCTCAGCTGGGAGCGAATATGTTTCTGGCGTATCTCCTAAAGCCTCTCCAGGTTTAGCGTTTTTTGAACCGAGGTCACCCGTTTGTATCATGAAATCTTTAACAATACGGTGGAACAAAACACCGTCATACGCACCACTACGGACCAACTTCAAGAAGTTGTCACGATGACGTGGTGTTTCATTATAAAGTTGGATGAGAATGTTTCCACTATCCGTTTCCAACAAAACCTCATGACGTAATGTGTCAGTTAACGACTGTGCTTGAACATTAGCTACGACCAAAGTTAGCAAAAGAGAATATAATAACTTCTTCATCTTTTTTTATAAATTAAAATTATGCACAAAGATAAACAATAAAGAATAAATATCCTAACTAAACGAAGCAAAAAAAATAGTTGAAAGAACAGAAATATCAAGTAAAGAACGTACCTTTGCATGATGAATGCAAGTCAATAATGGCATCATTCTCGAATTATTTTCGTGAAAAGAAAATATTATTTTCATAGAAATAAATATTTCTTCTCATGTAAATAAAGTTTTCTTTTCAAATAAATAATTTGTTAGAACATGCTTCTCAGCAGTAAAGAAGGAATGGAGAATAACGCTTGATATGACTGATGTTCAATCGTTTAATAGCCTTTAGATAATAGGATTAATAGTCAATGACACAAACAAAAAGTATATTTCAGCGTCCACTATGGGTTACCATTTTTGCCCTCACAGCTGCAATAGCATGGGGCTGGGCATATCCGTTGATAAAATTAGGTTTTGCGGAGTTTGGTATCACATCAGATATGACAGGATCAAAAATGCTCTTTGCGGGAATTCGTTTCTGTCTTTCAGGACTCATCGTCTTAGCAATAGCAGGCGTTAAAAAGCGTGATTTCAAGGTAAGAAAGTCTGTCGATTGGTGGTATATTCTTTTGTTCTGTATGATGAATACTACACTGCATTACGCCTTCTTCTACTTTGGACTTTCACATAGTGAAGGCTCACGAGCAGCAATTCTTAACTCGTTAAGTGTTTTCTCTGTGGTCATTTTTGCATGCATCTTCTTCAAAACCGATCGTATGACCATGAAGAAAATCATTGGTTGTTTTGTTGGATTTGCTGGTATTCTATTCCTAAACTTAGGCGGCGTAGAGAGTGGACGATTCACTTGGTTAGGTGATGGAATGATTATTCTCAATGCTCTTTGTGGTGCAACAGCATCACTACTAACGCGTGGATTGGGTAAACGAGTAGATGTCTTTGTTGGTACCGGCTACAGCTTGGCGATAGGTGGTGCATTGTTGATTATTCCAGGTCTGGCTATGGGCGGAGAGCTACCACAGATAACTTTCTTGGGAATTACCTACTTAACCTTACTCATTGCTATCAGTACATTGGGCTTTACGCTCTACAACAAATTACTAACATGCAATCCAGTCGGGAAGGTTGCCATCTATAACTCACTCATTCCTATTGTTGGAGCCGTTACCTCTTGTTTATGTCTTAATGAAACATTCTACATTAAGTATATGATAGCAGGTGCTTTAGCAGCAGGTGGCATATATATCATTAGTAAGAGTTAGTTTCAAATAAGAAGTTCGGAATAAGGCCAATCAGGTTCGCTCAGCGTAAACTCACATCTGCCCCAAGTCAATATATTCTGTCTGCATCTTCATGAGACTAAATCTATTGACATGGGGAATCATTGTGTATCGACGCCACTGAGATTTGACAAAAAGAAAAGTGATGTTTCAACTCACACCCATTTATTTATTTTTGTTACAGGTAGCTTGAAGGGACTTCCCATTGGACAAACGAAACGGCAATAAGGACGTGGCACAAAGAATGACAACAAAACAAACACAATTGTTACCAAGGGAATTATCCAAGGTGCAGAATTAAAAACAAAGGGCCACAAACAGCTCGTAGTTCATCCACTGTGACCAAACACCAGTTAGCAATAGATAAGGGGTCTTCCGGAATTTGGAGTGATGGTATTATACTTTTCAGGCTTCCTTGTTGATAAAAAAGTATTGTAAACCCTTAAATATAAGCTTTTTGTTGTGTGAATAACCCATGTAAGATAAGTGTAGATTTTGTAGCCTTTATTTTAGCACTTTATATTCTTTAATATTCAGTAAACAAAGGGATTTGGAAGAACAGAACTCACAAAAGTTATTGATAATCAGATATTAAATGATATCACTCCAAATTCCGGAAGAACCTTTTTTCCTTTTTTTAACCACTGAACACGTAATTCCCTTGCAACTTTCCGTCACATCGAACTGCAGCTACTGCCAACACCAATATACACGTTAAAAGGGAAATATTTGTTGTAACTTATTCATTAAGCTTACACCTTATATATAATTCTGATTGATGCAAAATCACTAATAAATATCATAATCACCTAACACATTATATATATGTTTACTTTTTATCACTTTCACTTTATTAACATCATTTTCTTTGATATTATTTTGCAAATTCACAGATAATAATTACATTTGCACCACACTTAAATATAGGTCAACCGAAAGATCTACGAAGTAGACTACCAGAGGAAGAACCAATTATAAACCTAAACAATATGACAAATAAAAGAACTTGCCTATATGACAAACACGTTGCACTAGGCGCACTAATTACTCCTTTTGCAGGATTTGACATGCCAATCCAATACACTGGAATCATCGATGAACACAATGCAGTAAGGGAATATTGTGGCGTATTTGATGTTTCTCACATGGGAGAAGTGATTGTATCAGGTCCTGAAGCTGATAAATTCATTAATCATATCTTTACAAATGATGTAAATGGGCTTGCTGCAGGTAAAGTACTTTATGGTATGATTTGTTATCCTGACGGAGGCGTTGTGGACGACACATGTATCTGTAAACTTGACAACCAGCTATTCCTTATGACTATCAATGCTTCTAACATTGAGAAAGACGTGGCTTGGATTGAGGAGAATGCTGAAGGCTTCGATGTTAAAATCGAAAACAAGAGCGAGGCATATGGTCAGTTAGCAGTTCAGGGTCAAAAGGCAGAAAGTATGTTAGAAGATGTACTTGGTCTTCCTTGTAAAGAACTGAAGTTCTATGAGGTGAAACGTCTTCAGAAAGACGGTCAGGAAGTCATCGTTTCTCGTACTGGTTACACTGGAGAAGATGGTTTTGAAATCTATGGAACACCTGAATATATCACAAAAATATGGGATAAACTCATTGAAGCTGGTGTAAAACCTTGTGGATTGGGCTGCCGAGACACGTTGCGTTTTGAAGTGGGCATGCCACTTTATGGTAATGAACTCTCAGACAAGATTACTCCTGTGATGGCGGGTCTATCAATGTTCGTGAAGTTCGACAAAGATGAGTTTAATGGAAAAGAAGCTCTTTTGAAACAAAAGACAGAAGGTGTTAGCAAACGATTACGTGGTATTGAGCTTGACGACAATGCTATTCCAAGACATGGATATAAAGTTCTGAAAGATGGCGTAGAAGTTGGTGAAGTTACTACAGGCTATCGACTTGTTTCTGTCGATAAGAGTTGCGCAGTAGCATTAGTAGATGCATCAGTTCAAATGGGCGATAGAGTTGAAATACAAATTCGCAAGAAGACATTCCCAGGAACTGTTGTTAAAAAGAAGTTCTATGATAATCATTATAAGAAATAAGATCTTAGAAAACCTATTAAGCAAATAAACAATCATAAAAATAAGAAAATGGCAAAAGTAATTGAGGGACTCTACTATTCAGAGTCACATGAATTCGTTAAAGTAGTAGGCAACAATGGCTACATTGGTATTACCGATTATGCACAGCACGCTTTAGGTAACATCGTATATGTTGATATGCCAGAAGTTGATGACGACATAGAAATTGACGAAGATTTTGGTGCGATTGAGAGCGTTAAAGCAGCATCAGACCTTAAGGCTCCAGTATCAGGTAAGGTTATTGAAGTAAATGAAGCCTTGGAAGATGAGCCAGACTTGCTGAATAAAGATTCATACGAAAACTGGATTATAAAAGTTGAACTCACAGATACAGCAGAGCTGAAGAATCTTATGGATGCCAAGGCTTACGAAGAGTTCTGTGCAGAATAAACTTATAACAAACATTATGTAGGCGTTTATAAATGCTAATAGGTGATGATAAAAGCCTATCATCATTTATAAACGCTTGTTTGTGAATATATCAATCTACTACTAACCTAAACTATCCTAAACAAATGATTCATAAGTTTTTGCCTCACACAAATGAGGATATCCAACAGATGCTTGAACGTATTGGTATAAAGAACCTTGACGATCTTTATACAGAAGTTCCTGAAAGCATCCGTTTTAAGGGAGATTACGAGATTCCTGAAACTATGAGCGAATTGGAAATATGCGCATTCTTTGATAAACTTGGTAAAAAGAATTGTACGTTAACATGCTTTGCTGGTGGCGGAGTTTATGACCACTATGCACCAAGCGTTATCCCAAATCTTCTCAGTCGTTCAGAGTTTCTGACATCCTATACACCTTATCAAGCAGAGATTTCTCAGGGTACACTCCATTATATCTTTGAGTTCCAAAGTATGATGGCTGAACTTACAGGTATGGACATTGCCAATGCTTCTATGTATGAAGGTGCAACTGCTACTGCTGAAGCAATGATGGTAGCATTTGATAATGCAAAGAAGGCAGATACCGTCTTATATTCTGAGACTTTGTGTAAAAATATCATTGGCGTATTAAAGACTTACGCACACTTCCATGGTATCAAACTAAAAGCAATTAAGGCTGTTGATGGTGTAACATCACATAGTGACTTACAGAACTTAATGAAAGCAGGTGGCGTAGCAGGTGTTATCGTACAACAACCTAACTGCTATGGCATTATCGAAGACTTCACAGGTTTTGCTGATATTTGTCATAACGAAAAAGCAATGTTTATTATTAACAGTGTAGCTGCTGACCTCGCATTGCTAAAGACACCAGGAGAATGGGGGGCTGATATTACTGTAGGTGATATTCAGAGTCTCGGATTACCGATGGCATTTGGTGGACCATACGCTGGATATATGTGTTCTACTGAAAAACTAATACGTAAACTCCCGGGACGTATCGTAGGTAAGACGGTTGACAGTCGTGGACAACGTGTATTTGCATTAACACTTCAAGCACGCGAACAGCATATTCGTCGTCAGAAAGCAACATCAAACATCTGTTCTAATCAAAGCTTGATGGCACTTTATGCTACAATCTATATGAGCATAATGGGAAAGGAAGGTATAAAAGAAGCTGCTCAGATTGGTTATGATGGTGCACATTATCTTTGCGAGCAACTGGTTGCCACAGGTAAAGTTAAACTTGTATATAACCAACCTTTCTTTAATGAATTCCTTGTTCAATTAGAAGACCGCGATGCCTTCTTCGATAAGGCCATCAAGAAGGGTATTCTTCCAGGTATCAAGGTTGATGATGACAAACTCCTTATCGCCGTTACAGAGAAACGCACAAAAGAGGAGATTGATACACTCGTCGGATTATTATAGTCACACAAAGTCTTTCTAAATCTAAACAACAATGAACAATAAACTATATGGCAATCTGATATTTGAATTATCTCATCCAGGAAGACGTGCTTACAGTCTGCCAGAAAACCCTTTTGGACATCATCCTCTTCCCGACACTTGTAAGCGTGAGAAAGATGCAGAGTTACCTGAATGCGATGAATTGACGGTTGTACGTCATTATACCAACCATAGTGAAAATAACTTTGGTGTTGATAACGGATTCTATCCATTGGGCTCATGTACAATGAAGTACAACCCTGTTATCAATGAAGAGATTGCGTCAATGCCTGCATTTACAGCGCTTCACCCTCAACAGCCAATTGACACTGTTCAAGGAGCATTGGAAGTTGAATACAATATTCAACGCGCACTTGCGTCTATCACGGGTATGTCAGAAGTAACCCTCAATCCTTATGCTGGTGCACATGGTGAACTTACTGGATTGATGATTATCTCATCATATCATCAACAGCGTGGTGACACAAAGCGTACAAAGATTATCGTACCTGATTCTGCGCATGGTACAAACCCTGCATCAGCTGCTGTATGTGGTTTGGAGATCGTGGAAGTAAAGAGTACAGCTGACGGTCTCGTTGATGTCAACGACTTGAAACCATTATTGGGTGACGACATTGCTGGTATGATGATGACAAACCCTAACACATTGGGACTTTTCGAAAAAGACATACCAGAGATTGCAAAACTGATACATAGTTGTGGTGGTCTGTTATATTATGATGGTGCCAACCTTAACCCTCTGTTAGGTGCAGCTCGCCCAGGAGACATGGGCTTTGACGTCATTCACCTCAATCTTCACAAGACATTCTCTACACCTCATGGTGGTGGCGGTCCTGGTGCAGGTCCTGTTGGTGTTTGTGAAAAACTGATTCCATTCTTACCAAAACCTCATGTAAGAAAGGCAAAGGATGGATTTGTTGTTGACAATCCTGATTGTACAGAAGAATTCTCTAGTTCAAATATACGTATTAGTGGATATCTTGGTAACTTCCTCGTAATCCTAAGAGCTTATACTTATATCCTCACACTTGGTAAGAAGCACATCAAGGAGGTTGGACCTTTTGCTACATTGAATGCTAATTACATCAAAGAATGTCTGAAAGATGCGTATGAACTACCTATTGACACGCTTTGCAAGCATGAGTTTGTATTTGATGGTTTAAAGGATAAGAGTACAGGAGTGACAACGATGGATGTAGCTAAGCGATTACTCGATTATGGCTACCATGCTCCAACAATTTACTTCCCACTCTTGTTCCATGAGGCTATGATGATTGAGCCAACAGAAACAGAAAGTAAGGATACCATTGATGGATTCATTGAGGTGATGCATATCATTGCAAAAGAAGCTATCGAAAATCCTGATCTTGTTAAGGGTGCACCATATAACACACCGATTGGTCGTGTAGATGATGTTCTGGCTGCGAAGCATCCAATCCTTACTTATCGACAACTTGTCAATGACACGCAGGAGAATGCATAACAATTCTGTAGAAAGAACATTGTAACTCTATAACAGAGCTAGAATATGAAAAAAACAAATCTATTAATAATCGGTTCGGGACCTGGTGGTTACCGAACCGCTTCCTATGCTGCCCAAAATGGTTTGGATGTAGTCATTGTTGAAAAGGCAAAACCAGGTGGAACCTGTCTAAATGCAGGTTGTATCCCAACCAAGTGCCTTGCGCATGACGCAGAACTACGGCTTACGGCTTCCACTCTCTATGACACAACTCCCCCACTCGACTTTACAAAGGTTATGGAGAGAAAGGAAGGAGTCATCAGTCAACTCAGAGAGGGCGTAAGTTCGCTACTTAGTCAGCCAGGCATAGAATTCATTAATGGTGATGCACACTTTGTTTCTAATCATGTAGTCGAAGTAAATGGTGAACAGATAGAGGCAGACAATATCATTATCGCAACAGGTTCCCGCTCGAAGATGCCTCCATTCATGAGTGAAGAAGACTTCCTAAATCAGCCTGACACAGAACCAAATATTGTCACATCTACTGAACTTCTTTCTATCTCTAAGGTTCCTCAACGACTCACAATCATTGGTGCAGGAGTTATCGGAATGGAGTTTGCTTCTGCTTTCTCTGCTTTCGGTTGCGAAGTGACAGTTATTGAGTTTATGAAGGAATGTCTGCCACCTATTGATAGTGATATCGCTAAACGCTTAAGAAAGACACTAGAAAAAAGAGGTGTTACTTTCTATATGCAGAGTGCTGTTAAACAAGTCATATCACCTTTAGAAGGTGAGCAAGCAGCTACTATAGTTGTTTTCGACAAAAAAGGCAAAGAAGAAAAAGTTGAAACTGACCTTGTATTAATAGCTACAGGAAGACAAGCTAACTATGATAATATCGGTCTTGATAAAACAGATGTAGAAACAAATCCAAAGGGTATTGTTGTCAATGACAACATGGAAACCAACGTTAAGGGTGTTTATGCTATCGGTGATGTCAATGCACGTCAGATGTTAGCTCATGCTGCAACGTTCCAAGGCTTCCATGCAATCAATCATATCCTTGGAAAGCAAGATAACATTCGTCTTGACATCATGCCATCTGCTATCTTTACGTATCCTGAAGCAGCATGCGTGGGTAAGACAGAAGACTTATGCAAAGCCGAAGGTATTAAGTACACTACACGAAAAGGATTCTATCGCTCTAATGGTAAGGCCTTAAGCATGGAAGAGACAGAAGGAATGATAAAGGTTTTGATAGCTGAAGATGGTTCTTTACTTGGTGCACACTGCTATGGTGCGCATTCTGCCGATTTAATTCAAGAAGTAGCAGATTTGATGAACTGTGATGCAAAGCTTTATAAAATACGTGATATCATTCACATTCATCCAACATTGAGTGAAATTCTCCAAGATGCACTCCTATAAAGGAGGAGTACTTGAGCCTGAATATATGTGAATTAGTAAAACTTCTGACTAACGATAAGTAGTATATTACGTTCTCAAGAAGTCATAAGGTAGTTATTTTCAGCACCAACGATGCTCTTGAGCACTACAATATGGACAAGCTTTAACCGTTAAACAAGAAGAGTAAAAGAAGTTTATTAAACCCTATAAGTAGATTATACAGACAAATTGCTATAGGCTGTGTTTTCAATACAGCACTAACTTTTAAGTATAAAATATTTGGGAGATAAAAATCTTTATACTAACTTTGCATACAGAAAGGATACAGATTTAGTCGTATCGATTCGATCGGGATAGTCATCAAATAAATTAGAAAACCCGAGATGACTTCTTTTGTTAATGGCGGGCCACATAAATCGCACTTTAGCGACTAAGCCGCAAGGTCAGTGGATTACAAAGACGAGGAGCTCTCTTATCATTGATACTCGGACTTTTCATCACATCGTCGATACGACTTTTCTATTTCCCATTTCTTAAAAGAAGAGGGATTGAGGTGGGGTTCCAAACTGGTACCCCACCTTTTTCAATTATTCAAGTATATAGATAATATGTAAAACTTAACCTCCAATAAGAAGCCTGTGAAGTTATAAAGATTACCTATCCACGCTTATACAGACCTCCAGACTTTCTTAAAAGAGGATAATAAAAGGAGATTAGCAATGTTCTCAGGAATTGTAGAAGAGATGGCAACCCTTATAGGGATTGAACACGAACAGGAAAATATTCATTTCACATTTCGTTGTTCATTCACAAAGGAATTAAAGATTGATCAGAGTATTGCACACAATGGCGTATGCCTAACAGTAGTTCGTTTCCAAGAAGACAGCTATACCGTCACAGCTATGAAAGAAACCCTTGAACGTTCAAACTTAGGTTTACTCAAAGTTGGTGATCGTGTGAATGTTGAACGTTCAATGATTATGAACGGCAGACTAGATGGACACATCGTACAAGGTCATGTTGACCAAACAGCAAAGTGTGTCAACATGGAGGATGCTGATGGAAGTACCTATTTCACATTTGAGTATCCAAACAATCGTGAGATGGCGCAACGTGGTTACTTTACCGTTGACAAAGGTTCAGTTACTATCAACGGCGTATCTCTAACCGTGTGCGAACCAACAGATAATAGCTTTAAAGTAGCAATTATTCCTTACACACGAGAGAATACCAATTTTGCTGACATTAATGTTGGTACTATTGTAAATCTTGAGTTTGATATACTAGGCAAATACATTGCCCGATTAAATAGTCTTACGCAATAGGTTTTGTAAATATTTATTGTCATCAAAACAAATTACCCTAAACGGCATTAAAAACAAGGTAAAATGCCTTTTCAGTGTCATTTAGGGTTATGCTTTTATGAAAAATAAGTTAATTAACCCGCTTTTGTATATAGATTATTATTGGATAATGTAAAAAAAAACCACATAATCAGTCAATACATTTTATTTTACAAAAAGTTTTATTACCTTTGTTTGCAGATATACGTTATATAGACAAACAAAAGTAATTAATGAGGAAACAAACAGACATATCCAAAACATTTTGGAACCAGATAGTCATCTGGATTCCGCTTTTCCTCATTCCCATTTTGTATGCTCCCCATGGACATACAACATGGCAGAACGATTTGTCTTTTTATATCGTACCACTTTCAATGATGGCGGTTGCATATATAAACTACTTTGTACTTGCACCAATGTTATTGAAGGGCAGTAAGAAGGAGTTTTGGGTTATTAACACCATACTCATTGTTTTCTTATCAGTTTTGCAACACGAATGGTTATACTACACATCGGGTGAGCAAAGCCTGATAACTTATCCTTATCAAGTATCTATTAAGGAAGAAGAAGTTTACCCACACGTATTTTTCATCATCCGAAACATCTTTAATCTTAGTCTATGTGCTGGTGTTGCAACATCTATTCTTATGGCACAGCGATGGGCAAAGGCAGAGAAAGAAAGACGTGAGGCAGAAACAGCCATGACAAAAGCTGAGCTAGTCAACTTACGTCAACAGGTAAATCCACACTTCCTTCTGAACACGATGAATAACATCTATGCGCTCACTGCATTTGATACGGAAAAGGCGCAAAAAGCAATTATAGACCTTTCAAAGATGTTACGCCATATTCTTTATGACAATCAGCAGCCATATGTATGTCTAAAAGAGGAGGTAGAATTCCTGCACAATTATGTAGAGTTGATGATGATACGCATTCCTGAGAATGTGGAAATCAAGCGCGAATGTGATATCCCAGATAATTGCAATATACATGTTGCTCCTATGATATTCATCTCCTTGCTGGAAAATGCATTCAAACATGGCATTAGTCCGGAGCAAAAGAACTTTATTCACATAAAGTTAGAAGCTAACAATGAGAGAATCATCTTCTCCATTGAGAACAGTAATTATCCTAAGGGAGAGACAGAAAGGAACGGACATGGCATCGGTCTCAAACAAGTAGAACGCCGTCTAGAACTCGCTTATCCTGGTAAATACAAATGGGAAAAAGGATTTGATAGTAACAAAAACATATATTCAACAAAAATAATCATTTATGACACTAAACTGTATAATCATTGACGACGAACCTTTAGCAGCGGACTTGCTTGCAAGTTATGCTAAAAAAACACTTTTCCTGAATCTAATCGGTGTTTTTAATAGTGCTGTCGAAGGCGTAAAAGCCATCCGTGAGAATAGGGTTGACCTCATATTCTTAGATATTCAGATGCCAGAACTGAGCGGACTCGAGTTTGCTAGGATTCTACCTAAGGAAACTAAGATTATTTTCACAACCGCATTCAGTCAGTATGCTATTGATGGCTACAAGGCAAATGCTATTGACTACCTTATGAAGCCTATCAGCTACGATGATTTTTTAGCTAGTGCGAACAGAGCTTTAGATTGGTTTCAAAGTACACGTCAGCTAGAGAACACATCTAACGATCGTTTTATCTTTGTAAAGAGTGAATACAAACTGGTGAAAATCATGTTTGATGATATTCTTTATATCGAAGGATTAAAGGACTATGTTAAGATCTATCTTGCTAACGATCATAAGCCTATCATGAGTTTAATGAATATGAAGAAGATAGAGGAATCACTTCCAAAACCTGAATTTATGCGTACGCATCGCTCTTACATCGTACACATGAAGAAGATTGATGGAATTGACCGTTTCCGTATTGTCATCGGTGATGCTATCCTCCCAATATCAGATAGTTACAAGGCTACCCTTCAAGATTATCTTGATGGTCATACGTTATAAGAATATTTAGAAGTCACAAAAAAATTAAAGACACTAATTTCTATATCTTTCAACGAAATAGAAGTTAGTGTCTTTTTCTATGCTTTAGCTTTTCGTCCTACTTACTCGTTGTCAACCCACTACGTTTTGTACGCTTAAAAGAGCGATAGTCATCAAGTTCAATTTCAATATCTGGTTCTATCAATCCACCCTCTCTAGGTAACAGAAACTTCATGTATTTAATATTCAATCCACGCTCAATCCATTGATTTTCATAATAAGTATGAATACCCAGAATCTCACGTGTCTTCTCATCCATCAGCGTCTCGGAACCACTACCCTCTCCTAACTCGTTACCATAAAGGTCTTCCGTACGGAAGAGTACAGGTAGCTTGTTCACATTCACCATATAAGTAGTGTATGTAAAAAGGAAATTAGAATCTGTTTTAAGATGTACAATACCCCCATCTATCAAAAAATGGCGGTAACGATTCATAAAGAATGTAGAAGTCAACCGCTTGTGTGCATTCTTCATCTGTGGATCAGAGAAGGTTAGCCATATCTCTTGCACCTCATTCTCACTGAAGAAGCGGTCAATAATCTCTATACTAGTACGCAAAAAAGCAACATTTTCTAATCCTTCTTCTAAGGCTTGCTTTGCACCCGTATAGATGCGAGCACCTTTGATGTCAACACCAATAAAATTGATATCTGGGTAAACACGCGCAAGTCCAACAGTATATTCACCCTTACCACAACCCAACTCCAGCACAATAGGGTTATCATTATGGAAATATTGTTCATGCCAATACCCCCTCATCTCAAAAGGAACGGTGCTTACGACACTATAAGGATACTGAAAGACGTTTTTAAACGTCTCCATCTCTGCAAATTTCTGTAACTTACCTTTACTCATGAGTGCAAAGATACAATAAAAATAAGTAACGAACCCTACAGAGTAGTATTTTATTTATTTAGACTGACTGGACAACCATAATTTAACAACATTACAAGATAATTTTGTACCTTTGTACACAAAAAGAGATTCATTATGGCAATTAAAGCTGCATTCTTTGATATAGATGGAACCTTAGTCTCATTTCAGACTCACAAAATTCCTGCATCTACAATAAAGACTATTGAACAAATAAAAGAACGAGGAGTGAAGATATTCATCTCCACGGGACGTCCTGTAGCTATAATCAATAATATAGATGCCATCCGTCATCTCATTGATGGGTATATCACCTTTAATGGTGCTCGCACCTTTATTAACGATGAAGACATCACTTTGATGCCTATCCCTGAAAATGAAGTACAAGCAATGATTGAAGATGCCAGCCGTCGCGATTATGCCGTTTTAGTTTGTGGGAAAGACGACGTTGCACTCCATAACCACAAACCGATCTTTGATGAAATCTTCGTTCATGACTTGGGCGTTAACAATATCGATATTAACAAACTAGTAGAACCATTACTTAGCCAACCCGTCCTTCAGCTTACACCATTTTTTAGTGTGGCAGCAGAGGAGGAGATATGCCCTTCAATGCCGCATTGTATTTCAGCACGATGGCATCCAAGTTTTACCGATATCACCGTACAAGGTGCAGATAAAGGTACAGCATTACGTCAGCTAGCTAAGCATCTGGGAATCGGATTAGATGAATGTATTGCATTCGGAGATGGTGGAAACGATATATCAATTCTTCAAACAGCGGGCATTGGTGTAGCAATGGGAAATGCTTTTGAAGGAGTAAAGACCGTAGCTGATTATGTAACAACGAGTGTAGATGATGATGGAATACGCAATGCCTTCATTCATTTCGGAGTTATCAAGAACGCTTGATTCAAGATTTTTATTTAAGACAGATTGTAGTCATCAAACAGGAACAAAAGAAAACAATGTCAAACAATATAGACCGTTCTTCACAAGAGAAACGTACAGCCTTTGTGGTTGTCTTCGCCTTCTGCGTAATGCTTGCCGAGATTATCGTAGGATTATCTTCTCACTCTATGGCACTTTTCGCTGATGGAGTTCACATGGGATCGCATGTGTTAGTTATTGGACTTAACTGGGCTGCATATGTACTAGTACGTTCTTTGCAAAATAAGCGTGCAACTCATTATGATACTGAAAAGGTTCTAAACTTGGCAGCTTTTACAAGCGGAATCTTTTTGGTTCTCACAGCAATCTTTATTATTGTTGAAGCTGTTGAACGATTCTCAACTCATGAAGAAATATTCAACTATGAGCTTGCATTACTCACAGCAGGGATAGGCCTGTTGGCCAACACGATAAGTGTTTCCGTTCTTCACGGTCATCATGGCACGGCAGATTATAATAGCCATGCTGCCTACCTTCATGTTCTTTCAGATGCTTTGACGGAGATTGGAGCCATCATCGGAATACTCTGTGCAATGTTTTGGCATATCACTTGGATTGATTCTGCCGTAGCTGTTATCAGCGCATTAGTTGTTCTACGTTGGGCAAAACGACTCCTATGGGATACAGGCAGACTCTTGACGAAATCTTAAGTTTACTTGTTTTGCTGAATACAAGATGACGGATTTGACCATAAATATAAAGGAGTTTGAGCCGTAAAAAGGTTCATATATCTACCTTAGGCCCTCGTAGAAGAATCTAAAAATTCTTTGGTTTGCATAGTTCCTCACTGATCAGACCACAAAAACTACACCTCCTCCATTACCTTAGTTTCACAATGACTATCTCACAACACATCCCAAACCATCCATTACACTATATATCATAGTGAACATAACCTTCTGCACAACTGGTGCTAAGCATCCGCACCAATTGTGCTAAGCCTCCGCACCAATTGTGCTAAGCCTCCGCACAAAACATGCCAAGTATCAACACAACAGCGAACGATGATGAACATTCTCAAACATTGCGTAAGTTAATACCATAACCCACTCTATCCCATTGGCTGCGTTAGATTTACACAAAGTTAATTGGCTGTAAGTGTTAATATTTAGAACAAAAAGGATATAGTATTCCTCTACTATCTCTTACATAGCTTAATATTTTGTCTCTATACCATCTCATATAGGTAAAATGCTTCTATTTTGTTTATAAAACAATGTGTATGAAACGCTTAGGCTAAACTAAACAAGTACTTTTCATCGACGGACACAATGTATTTCATTATCTTCTGAACTCTAGCAACCGACATAATCCTTTAAAATATCTATCTATAAAACTAAACATTAACAATAACCCTGATATAAGTATTAAAAGTAACAATATAACCAAGAGAAAATAAGCAACTATCATAAAATGTCATTCTTTAACAAAAAAAATCGCAAATCACTTGGAACATATTACAATAAATTCTATATTTGCGCATTCCTAAATTAAAACTATACCCCTATGAGTCTATTAGATTATGTGAAAGCATTTAATGGCATTCTATGGAACGATTTTCTAATGTATGCCCTTCTTGGTCTAGGTCTTTTTTACACTGTTTACCTAGGATTCCCACAAATTAAACATTTGGCTTTAGCCTTTAAGTATGCCTTTGGACCTATTTTTAAGAAAAAAGAAGAAAAACAAGATAACAATATCAACTCCTTCCAGGCACTTGCAACTGCCGTAGCTGCACAAGTAGGTACTGGAAACATTGGCGGTGTCGCTACAGCTATCGCCATGGGAGGAATGGGTGCAATCTTCTGGATGTGGCTGTCAGCTCTTTTAGGTATGAGTACCATTTTCTCTGAGGCAGTTTTAGCACAGATGTATAGAAAGATTAAAGACGGAGAAGTTGTTGGTGGTCCAGCTTACTACATCCATCATGGCTTAAGAAGTAAGATATTAGCATGCTTCTTCTCAGTTTGCTTAATCTGTGCTCTTAGTCTTGTTGGTAACATGGTACAGGCCAACTCTATAACAATAGGTATCACCTCTATTTGTAACATCAGCCCTTATATTGTTGGTTTGTTGATTGCTGCAATGGTAGCCTTTGTAATTGTTGGCGGACAAAAACGAATCACAAAAATAGCAGAGTTTGTAGTACCCTTCATGGCACTCATTTACATTATTGGTTCTATTATCATATTGTTCATGTTCTCTGACCAGATTGGTAACGTCATCTCATCTATCTTCACAGATGCTTTCTCATTAAAGTCAGTGGCAGGTGGAGCAGCAGGAACAGTAATGCGCAACGCTATTCGTTATGGTGTAGCTCGTGGTTTGTTCTCTAACGAGGCAGGTATGGGTTCTACACCACATGCACACGCATTAGCAAATGTGAAAGATCCATCAATACAAGGTTTTGTTGGTATGGCTGGAGTTTTTGTTGATACCATGCTTATTTGTACGTCAACTGCTTTGGTTATCATGGTTACAGGAGCCTACAAGGATGGTTCTCTACAATCAGTTGCTATCACCCAAGAGGCATTTAGAATAGCATTTGGTGAATCAGGACTAACCTTCCTTGCAATAAGTTTGTTCTTTTTCGCTTTCACGACAATCATGGGTTGGTATATCTTTGGTGAAATGAATGTGAAATATCTATTCGGCCCTGGCGGCATAAAGTACTACCGATTGCTCGTCATCATTTGTATCTTCGTGGGATCAATATTTACAGCAAACTTAGTATGGGAACTCGCTGATACGTTTAATGGTCTTGTTGTTATCCCCAACCTTATAGCCTTAATCATATTAGCGCCGAAAGTAAAACGAACATACAAGAATTTCCTCAAACGCAGACATGCTGAAAACATATAATGAGATTTTAATTTTATGATTGAGTTACACTGTTATCTAGAAGAATAAAAACAAATGATAAATATCAGATTCTAAAAGACAATCTGTACTCAAAAAAAATCAAAGAAAATTATAACTTTAAAAATAATCCTCACTTATCTATATCAGTTAAGTGAGGATGTTTCTTTATATAAACTATTTTCTTAAATGCGCTCTATGCAGGAATAACCTTAAAGCGAATTCGGAATGCATGCTTCTCTTCATCCCAGTTTGTGCCCAACATCTCAAAACGCCCAATCTGTGCAGTTGAACGGACGTGTTTACCAATACACAGACAAACATCGAAGTCGCCAATACGAACCAGTCGTAACATATCCGATGCATCATTTGGAAGTTTGCCTACATCAACACCTTCAGGGATACTATTACGATCAACCATCTCAAAAGTTACAGGTAAATCATCCTCTATCAAACGATTCATCTCATCCGCTATTGCCTTCTCTTCTTTCCGATCAGGTTTATGGTCGATGATAAAAGTCATCTTACTCTTCTTTCGTTCAATATGAGCATTATTGCTACGTTCTGCCCCAAACATACGCTTCATCACCTGATTTAGCAGATGTTCTGCCGTGTGAGCAGGAGGGAATTCCTCTTTATTGTGTGCATTTAATACGTAGTCCACTGTTTACTTCTTTATGTGAAACTTATAAATTCTACCATAGTTCGCTTCGATATCCAAAGGTACTTGACCATCACGCTTCAACGCTACTTCTTTTGTAAAGCCTGAAAGCAAGTCGGTCATCTCCACCTTTTGTTCTGGAATACCAAGTAAGTCGAAAGCGTGAGAAGGAATCGTCACGTTGATTTTTACGCAACTCTCATCGAAGTTAGCAACTATCAACAACACTTCATCATCCGCTTTACGCAAGAAGGCAAACTGCTTATGAGGATTAAACTGCTGGCTCTGAGGGTTGACATACATCAAATCAAAGGTCAATCCCTCACGTATAGCTTTCTCACGATTACAGAAACGGAGAATTTCTTGATAAACAAGTGATAACTTCTTCTCATCGATTGTCAAAGCTTTGCGATTGAAGAATCCTTTATAAATAGCATCAACCGTCCAATAATCAAAGATTGTTGAACGACCATCCTGCCCAGAGAACCCTTCTTTATCCATACCTCTTTCACCAAACTCCTGACCAGCATATACCATAACAGGATTCTGTTGAAGCAGAGCAGAAACAATCATACCAGGAACTCCCTTCCAAGGATTACCTGCAAAGAAATCAAAAGCAATACGCTGCTCATCATGATTTTCAAGGAAGTAAAGCATGTGGTCGCGAATATCATCAACCTTTTGCCACTCATGCGTAATAGAAGAAGCAGGACACTCGTCGCACATCACACCACGAACACAGTCGTACATTCCCACCTTATCATAGAGATAGTCGAAACCTGACTCAACATACATACGATATTGATTAGGATCGTAAACCTCACCAATGAATATCATCTCAGGATAACGCTCCTTCACCTGCTGTGTTGCGTATGCCCAAAACTCATGTGGAACCATCTCAGCCATGTCACAGCGGAAGCCATCAACGCCCTTTGCTGCCCAGAAAAGAAGAATATCAGTCATCTTCTTCCATGTAGAAGGAAGAGGATGATAGTGATAACTTCTACCGCCTGCATCACAATAGTCTACACCATAATTTAGCTTTACAGTCTCGTACCAATCGTTCTGCTGTGGGTGAGAATCGAAACGGTCGTTACCAGTACACTTTGCTGGGAACTCATAATAAGCCTCAGCATCATGAGCATAGACATTATCAACAACCCCAGAAAGATCAAGCTCTTCGCCCGGACAGTAATAGAAATTGTTCTGCGCATCAAAGTGCTTTCCTGTATCATCACCTTCTCCAATATCTTCAATACCCTTTGGCTTAGCAATGCTCTTGTATTGGCGAGCAACATGATTAGGTACAAAGTCGATAATTACCTTCATTCCTTCAGCATGTGTGCGAGCTACCAGTGCGTCAAACTCTGCCATACGTGCATCAACATCTACCGCAATATCTGGGTCGATATCATAATAATCGGTAATAGCATAAGGCGAACCAGCACGTCCCTTTACAACACGAGGGTTCTGTGTAGGAATACCGAAGGATGAATAATCAGTACATGTAGCATGACGGATAACTCCTGTAAACCAAAGATGAGTGACACCATAGTCGTGAATGCGACGCAACACACCCTTATCGAAGTCATTCATCTTCCCTACTCCATTCTCTTTTAGAGTACCATACTCTTTATTCGTAAGATTTTTATTACCAAAAGTACGAGTGAAGACCTGGTAGATAACTAATTTAGTTTTCATAAACAAAATAAAAAAGAAAAACCCTCCTTCGTCCCCACTCTCAAAAGGAAGGGAACGGAAGAGGGGTAACTATTTTATTATAATTTTGAATCAAAGAGCGTGTGCATTGACAGTCTTGTCAATACGGCCAATCATACCCTGCAAAGCAGCACCAGGTCCGCACTCAACGAACTCTGTAGCACCATCAGCAATCATATTCTGTGCGCTCTTTGTCCAACGTACGCTTGATGTAAGCTGAGCGATGAGATTCTTCTGAATTTCAGCTGGATCTGTATGTGGCAATGCATCTACGTTCTGATAAACTGGGCACTTTGGTGCATTGAATGTAGTTGCCTCAATAGCTGCCTGCAACTCATCCTTAGCTGGCTGCATCAATGGAGAGTGGAAAGCACCACCTACCTTCAATGGCAATGCACGCTTAGCACCAGCCTCCTTCATCAACTCGCAAGCCTCATTGATACCCTCTGTTGAACCAGAGATAACCAACTGACCTGGGCAGTTAAAGTTAGCTGCAACACATACCTTACCTTCTTTTGAAACTGATGCACAGATTTCCTCAACCTTCTCATCAGGCAAACCGATGATTGCTGCCATAGTACCTGGATTCTGCTCACAAGCCTTCTGCATAGCATTAGCACGAGCAGAAACGAGTTTCAAACCATCTTCGAAACTTAATGCACCAGCTGCAACGAGTGCTGAGAACTCACCCAAAGAGTGACCAGCAACCATATCTGGCTTGAACTCATCGCCTAAACAAAGGGCAGAAATAACACTATGAAGGAAGACTGCAGGCTGAGTTACCTTTGTTTCTTTCAGCTGCTCGTCAGTACCAGCAAACATAATATCGGTTATCTTGAAGCCAAGAATCTCGTCAGCCTTATCGAAAAGTTCCTTTGCTAATGGGTTATTGTCATAGAGGTCCTTACCCATACCAACGAACTGAGACCCCTGCCCAGGGAATACAAATGCTTTCATATACTATTGAATTGTTTAATTATTAATATTCTACAGTGTGCAAAGGTACAGAAAAGAAAGGAGATAGAAAAGAAACTAAGTAAAAAACACTATCTGACGATGTCATATCAACTGTGTCAACGGCTAACACAATAAACTCATATAACCGCTGTTATATCAGCATACTTAGATTTAGCAAATGACACAAGACGAGTACGCCGAGATGTTGTCTCAGGCAAAAGAACAGTTCAAACAAGGTACTCCTTTGTTTGGTAAGGATGGTGCATTCCATCGTGTATTGGAAGATTTCCTCAATTCAGCTCTCGAGTGTGAGATGGACTCTCACCTTTATAACACTAAGACATCCACAAAGATTAATCGCCGTAACGGCAAGATGTCCAAGGAGGTTCAAACAGAGTATGGTCCTGTAGAAATAGATACTCCACGTGACAGAGAAGGGAGTTTTACCCCTGAGATTATCAAAAAACGACAGACGATATTAGCAGAAGGTTTGTCCGATAAGATTATCAGTCTTTATGCTACAGGTCAGAGCATGTCTGACATAAGTAAGTTCCTTGAAGAGAACTATGGTACCAAGATATCCAAAGAGACAATAAGTAACATTACGGACAAGGTCTGGCCTGAGATAAAAGCCTGGCGCACACGCTCTTTGGAAGAAGTCTATCCGATAGTTTGGATGGATGCTATCCATTACAAGGCACATGACGACACGGGTGCTACAACATCTCGTGCAATATATAATGTCATTGGTGTTGACAAGGAAGGACATAAAGATCTTCTGGGTATGTATGTATCTCATAGCGAGGGCGCTAACTTCTGGCTCAGCGTACTTACAGACCTTCAAAACAGAGGTGTCAAAGACATTCTTATAGCTTGTGTAGATGGCCTTACGGGCTTCCCAGATGCCATCCAGAGCGTATTTCCTAAGACGGATGTACAGCTATGTATTGTACATCAAATCCGTAACTCAGTGAAGTATGTCGCCAGCAAGAATCAGAAGGAGTTCCTAAAGGATTTGAAGATGGTTTATGCTGCACAAACTAAGGAGAAAGCAGAGATAGAACTCGATAATTTGGAGAAAAAGTGGGGTAAGCAATATCCTATCGTCATCAAGTCGTGGCGTGACAAGTGGGATAACCTCTCACACTATTTTGACTATACGGAACCTATCAGACGTATCATGTATACTACCAACATTGTAGAAGGTTATCATCGTCAGATACGTAAGGTAACAAAGACAAAGGGAGTTTTCCCAACTGACGAAGCTCTCTTCAAACTCGTATATCTTGCCTATCGTAACATCAAAAAGAAATGGACTCAGCCATTGCGAAACTGGGGCCAGACAGCCCAACAGTTCGCTATAAAGTTTGGCGACCGCTTCCAATTATTATAGGTTCATGAAGTTAGGCATCCGGAAATTAGGCAGTTCAAAAATACTGTCGTATCTTTGCAACACCAAGAGAAGATGCGATGGTTTATACCACCAGCAAATTAAAAATCAGGCTGGGCATCGAGCCCAGCCTGATTTTACCAAGAGAAAGACTGCTCCGGTTTGCCCATCAGCATTACTCATGCTCCTAAAGAAATGAAGCCAATGACACAGTTCAGATGACGTACCCCACTATCTGGTTTGCATCACACTCCCCTCTCATAAATATAATTAATTTGTATTCATCTTATCTTGTACTAACTTTATTAAAGCTACTAAGTCTGCATAACCAGACTCTACTGTTGTATATTTCCAACAATACCACCATATATTATCATTAGTTATCCAGCCTTCTAACTCTCTTTCCATCAATAAAGATTCACAGAAAGTCTTTACTTCTGGTATAAGTTGATCACTTATATGATGCCTACCAAAGCCATAATATATATTCTTATTCTGAAGATTTTGTTCTATAAGCACTGCTATTTTGTACTTTTCACTATAAGGCAATATTATTCCTGTCTTGAGATAGTTATCATCATTACTATGGTGTAACAATTCAAAAGTATTAAACTCCACACCCAACTTAATACTCCATTCTTCAAATATTTTTTTATATGCCTCTATCATTAAAGCATCTATATAACCTGACAAGTTATCTATCGCACTCTTATTAGCTTTCAAAGCGCGAAGCTGTTCTTCTCCATTTTTATCTTCAAGTTGCAAACTTGAGGTTATAAGATTCTTAATATTTGGATCCATCTTTTTGTATTTATAATTGTTTGTCAATTGTATTAAATAAGCTTTATACTGGTAAATACCAGAAGCCAAGTCTTCCTCCTTACGTGGTATCTCTTGATAATATTCATCTAACCAGTCTATTATATCCTCTTTATAAGAAATATCAACATATCGCTTAGAAAAACGACCTTTAAAATTTCCCCAAGTCTGTTCAGATGCATGTTCATATTGTGTACGCGTAATGTAAATAATATAAATCTTTAATAACGAATAACCAAGGCGTATACACTTTTTGATATACCTACTTAACTGTTCTGATTGCTCTTTTGCTCCATGTATCTTATTCTCTATAATAATAGCATACTTATTATGTTCACAAATAAGACCATCAATTCGATACCTCTCAGATGTAATCTGAGGTGAAACCACACTTTCTTCATCAAAATCGAATCTCCTATCATATCTCCTTTTTAAGAAACTAATAAAAGAATGTAAAGTAGTTTTATCCCGAAGCAGGTTTACCAATATCCGACTATGAGCATTCTCATCTGCCCAAACTTCTTCCAATAAATTAAATTTATATGGAAGTTTATTTAATTTTTCACCTAACAACTTCGTTAGTATTAACAACTCTTTGTGACCTAATGGTCTAAACAAATTATTTGGCATCACGATATAATTCTTTTTATAATAGCAACTTTACACTTAAACACAAATCGGTCATTAGAACACAACATTCATCTATCTTACTTTCCATATTATTTCCTAACATCTTTTTTGTCGATCAGATTAGACGGTCTTATTCACTAATGAACGACATGAGCTTGAAAGTTGCTGTCACTACTGTCAGCCTAACATATAACATAAACATCTTATAATGTGTATATTACAAGAAATGTTAAAAGTGACAGCAACTAAAAACAAAATCTATTTAGGTTCTAATGATTGATTTGGATTAAAATTTAAATAAATAACATTATAATTTACCCATACCAACGAACAGAAAGCCCCACCCAGAGAAATCGAATGCTTTCATATTCTATTGAATTGTTTAATTATTAATATTTTACAGTGTGCAAAGATACTGAAAAGAAAGGAAATCATGAAGAAATATTCTCTAAAATAGAACATTACTTCTTAAACAAGATTCCTCTTAAATCTACACTATGCTCATTCAAATCACCTTCAAGATTGGTCATGTAAAAGCAGATATTCTTACCATAGAATGTTATTGGAAGAGGATTGTCTGCTTTATCCATCTCATCCAATGTATTAATAGGAATAGAGATAACATCCTCTACTTTCTTATCATTCAGTATATAGTCCATCGTTATAAACATAGTATTATTCTTTGTTTCAAATGAAAAACGTTCTGAAGAATAATCATGTCCTACAATTCTATAAGAAGTATATCCCTTAGGAATTCTACAGAGTGAATCTGAATGTTTACAATCAATATCTACAAAGTGACTTTCTGTTTTAACCTCTGACCTATATAAAAATTCATATATAAAGACTCCCTTTCTATCAACAAGTTCATCTATAGCCAACGTATCAAATGTGCTTGATAAATAGTAAAGTTTATCGGAAAGCTGTTCACCTTGAACTTCTCCTATTTTATTTAATAGTTTCTTATACGTAGCACTATCCATTGGAAACTTCGTTACGCCATTTTCCATAGCGATCTGCTTTATATCACTTTGCAACTTATTACGTGTAAAAGTAAAGACATTATAAGGCAATACCGTGAGTGTCAGCATCAAAACTGTAAACGAACCTACTATCCATGACAAACGCTTAGACTTTACCACGTAAAGCCCAATGCAAACAGCATAACACCAAAGGTTGAAGGCAAGTAAATATATACGTAATACAGATATTCCATAATCGTTAAAACGACGGATAATACCAATAGACATCAAAAACAATAAGGGTAATACGACTATGGGAAGATAACGTAAAACTAACTGATCAAAGCGTTTCTTCTCTGCTTGGAAATTGACAGGATAAAGCAGATAGACAATGACAATTGTCAGGAACATCAGTGCAGTTACCAACCAACTGACCCAACCATTAGGCAACGTCCACGTTAGAACGATCTTAATAACATAAAGATACAAAGTTAAAAGGTAGACCAAATGAAGTGGTATCACCAAGAAATGTATGACACCATTCATAAACTTATTCTCCGTCCAATTACGAACAGCATATTTATCTTCTCCTGAAGGGGTTTGAAGCACAACTAACGAAGGTGCTAAGAAGAAGAAACAGAAGATAAGGAGATAGAGTACTTGCGTTTCCTCAACATGAAAATCGAACAGAAAAATAAATGACTGTATCAATAACTCCAGACCTAAAAACAAAATTAATGATACAATAAGAGACAAAAAGATATGCTTAACAAAACCTAAGACAAAATTGATTGCAGGTCTATCATCTTTCTGCCCAACAAAAGGAATAACCCAAAGAGCCAATACAATAGCAACACAACAAGCAACACAAGATGCCTTAAAAGAATTATTCAAGGGAAAATTATGCGAGAAGAAAACACAGATAGTCGTCCAAAGAATATTTGATAAAAGATTTATTATCAAGCTTTTTCCTCTGGATTTATTCTCTGAATATAAGTGAACAACATAAGAGAAAACAGTTCCCGACAAAGGCCAAAAGATCATGAAAAACTCTATTCCTGACTCCAAGTTCTGTCGCTTATGGCTGAATATCCATAAATATACTGTTGCTATAATAATATAACAAAAGGTAAAAGGAAAACGTTTTAACGTCTTGACAATATGATCATATTTGTCTGCAAGACTCATTTTATTGAACAGCATCATGAGTATAATTCTTTAAATATAAGTTTCTTCTAACTTAATTATCAAATAAAAGAAATAAGGATAATGGTAGAATTAGTGAATAGACATAACAAGGTGGCGACCAGCTAATAAAGCGATAAAGCCTAATGCAAGGGAGGAAATGATATAAAGGGAGGAAACAATAAAACCATCCCCTCCCTTTAATAACGTTGCATGCTCATTCATAAAAGTTGAAAAGGTTGTAAAACCTCCACAAAAACCAGTAGTAAGCATAAGGCGAACAGCTGGACTAACTCCTCCATTATCACTGGATAATGAGGAAAAAACCCCTATAAGGAAACATCCAAGTACATTTACAACCATTGTTCCCAAAGGAAATGAGCCAGCTACCGCTAACTGAACATACTTCGAAATTACCATTCGAAGACTGCCACCAACAAAACTTCCAATACCGACTAAGATAATATCCTTTATCATATCTAACGATGATTAAATTTGCTCATAGGGATTAGAAAACCAGATTAAAACCAAATCTAATACCATTCTTTGATATTCCAGGAGCATTCGTATAAGTAAGTCGACGAACGTAATCAACCTCCAAAAACTTGAAGATATTATGTACTCCGACAACAAACTCCATGTAAGGATCGCGCGTCATTACACGTGTATCGACAGGGAACTTATACAATTCTGTATCATTAGCATTCTGTGGTAAGTATGGGTTGTTCTTATCTGTTAAGTGTCCCCACATTCCTTTAAAAGCAACATACTCACGCCACTTCAGTTTCTTAATGAGTGGAAGACGATTGAAAATCTTACCTTCTAAGTCCCACGCAAGATTAAACTGTGCATATCGGTCATTAAGGAATTCAAGTCCTTTCATAAGGTTGAACGTTCCTTGATGCTCGAAATAAGACGTGTTTACAGGAGGAGTGATAAGGAATTGGAATGGCACCTTGTTCCATTGTGCACCACCTTGCACACGCGTATCAATGTGGCCCCAGCTACCTAACCAGAAACGTTTATAAATAGAAACCTCAGTAAGATTACTATTAAAGTCGCCCCCTAAGAAATGCTTAATACCCATTGTATGCTTAACATTGAACTCTGGTGCATCGAGATTTACAGTCATACGCTTTTGCTTTGAGTTCACATAAGACTGTCCAGGACGATAATTGAATCCAAGACTAACCTCACTCACACGCAGTTTATCTACCAGCGTACCATCCATCTTCTCATATACAAGTTTACCTGTTGGCCTGTTACTCTCAGTACGAAGTTCCAAACTTGTAGCCAAACCATAATCAGTCTCCCAATTAAAGTTTATCTTCTGACGATTAACAAAATACATCTGCTCAACCTTCACTGGGCGGAATGTCATGAAGATATTATCTTTATTATGCTTCAGATACTTATCTGATGGAGACTCTACGTCACTTGTTGATTCGAAAGATATGGTACGGATAGGGAACTCAATAGGCTGATACTCGGGCTTATTAAACGAGTAGGTAACCTTTGCATCGTAATAATTGCGATGTGACTTTGTACCATAAGCATAGTAACCCTCAAAGAACCAATGAGGATTAAACTTAGCTGTAGTACGGGCAGAAGCACGTAAACGAATGCCATCAACAAAGTTCTTTGAGATAAAAGTGTTGACAGGACCAATATCAAACTTACTTGGCTTGTCTTCTGAACCTGTTTCAATGAAGTTCTCTATCAAAGCCTTAGATGCAAATATCACCCACTTAAAATGCTTAGTATTTGCCATTCGCTTGATAAATGAGTCCATCCCAGCCTCACTCTTCGTCAGTTGCGTTGTTCTATGTGCTGCCCAGAAATCATTATCGCGCATCTTAGCATTGGTATCGTATATAATCTTTGCCTTACCCTTAAATTGTTTGTCATCAATAGGGGCAAAAGAATAGTTTGTTATACCGGTAGTGCGAATGACAATAGCACGTTGCAAGAGGTCTGTCAGCTTCAACTCAGCAATCATGTTGTCTGTTGTCAAAGCCCACTCTCCATTGCTTAACTTCGTGAATTCCTGCTGAAACTTCATTGCATCAACAAAGTTAACACCTGTATTAGCAGGCAACTGCATATCACACTTCTTCACATGAAGTGAACTATCATTCAACACATACAACTCACCACGGAATCCAAAATCCTGTTGGTTGGCTGGCATAAACTGCAAACGAATACACTGATCCTGATTTACATAGACCGTATCGTCAATATAGAAATGATAGAATGAAATAGCTGTAGAGCCTATTGGAGAAGGAAAACGTTTCTGAAGGAGGTCAATATGATCATCATAAAGATTGATATCCTTAAAGAGGTCCTTCACAATTGTATTCAAAGCTTCACCCGTCTGTATAAGTTTTGAAATACCCTTAGTAGACTGTCCCAACACGATATCCTTCTCATCACGTGGATTCTTACGATAAAGATGCTGCGTAAGCGTCTCATCTACAGATATTGGAAGAATAAGTTTGTTATTATAAGGACAAGTCTCCACTTGGTCAAGAAGCCAAGGAGCCTTCTTAAACATAGAGCCTTCAAGTTCATCAGGTGTAAGGTTATTAATAGCCATTGTCACCTTCTGATACTTATCATACTGATAGTAATCATGGTTCTCCAAATGGGTTTGCTTCTTCGCAGCAATAACACGCCGCATCAACTCTACTGCTGGATTATCCTTACGAGAATACTTATGACGTCGCTTAGCCTTCACAACAATCCCTTGAAGTTGCTTAGAGTCTGCAATAAGAGTTACTTTCAACTCTCTTGAAGTATGTGCAGTAATCTTGATATGACGTGGCTTATAACCTACAGCAGTAATAGTAAGCTGTTCACCCACCTTTCGAGCTATAGAAAAATGCCCATCAGCATCACTCGATGCACCTAACTTTAAATTCCGATAGAGCGCATTAGCATAAGGAATACTATCTCCCGTCTGCCAGTCAACCACGTAACATTGGAGCAAAGTACTATCTATCACTGCTGCCTTAGCAGCTATCTTAGCTAAAGAATCCATCATTTGAAGCAATGAGTCTGTAGCTATCACCATCGAATCAGTTGCTGTTAACAAAGAATCTTTAGCTACAAACGAAGAGTCTTTACCCGCCAACAACGAATCAATGTGCATAACATAAGGCTTTGAATTAAAGTACAAAGATTCAAATGTATATGCATGTGCTGAAAATGATACGAACAAAAAGAGAAGAGAGATTATCACTCTCGTCTTTATCATTCGCAGTCCTTCTCTTGTCTTATCAAAGACAAAAAATGTATGATTCGGCTTATTTAGACTCATTAATCTGTTCATATCTTACTTTAGTGTTAGAATCATGCAAGACAACTTATTATCGTCATTTTGCATTCAAGAGTTCTCCTATCCCATAAAAGGGTTTAGAGGACTTTTCTGTTAATTGAGGAGATTATTAATCTATCTCTTCATCTGCTTCATAGCCACCCATCTCTCGAATGGCATTCTTCAGCATGGTATACTGTTCAAAGAGGTTATTGACAGCTTCCTCACCACGAGTGAAATCGTGCATTGGACTCTTGAGGAAGATACTCAAGAAACGCTGAATACCATAACGACCAGCCCTTGCTGCAAGATCAGAGAGCAGTGTGAGGTCAAGAAGCAATGGTGCAGCAAGGATTGAGTCACGGCAAAGGAAATTAATCTTTATCTGCATTGGATAACCCATCCAGCCAAAGATATCAATATTGTCCCATCCCTCCTTATCGTCATTACGAGGTGGATAATAATTGATACGCACTTTATGATAGATATTACCGTAAAGATCGGGCTGCTCATCAGCTCTACAAATGGTCTCAAGTGTCGACAACTTACTTACTTCCTTTGTGTGAAAATTAGCTGGTTCATCAAGAACCAAGCCGTCACGGTTGCCCAAGATATTCGTTGAGAACCAACCAGCAAGTCCAAGGTTACGTGTCTTGATAATAGGAGCAAAGCCCGACTTAACCAATGTTTGACCAGTCTTAAAGTCCTTACCTGCAATAGGCATACATGTCTTCTCTGCTAACTCCCACATAGCAGGTATATCAACCGTTGTATTAGGAGCACCCATAATAAACGGACAACCTTCTGTCAATGCCGCATAAGCATAACACATAGATGGAGCAATATGCTCTCTATCATCTGACTTCATAGCCGATTCCAATTGCTCAAGTGTCTTATGATATGCCTCGTCGTATGGTACATAAATCTCGGTAGAAGCTGCCCAGATAACAACTACACGCTCACAGCCATGCTCTTTCTTAAAGTTCTGAATGTCTTTCTGCAATTCCAACACCATATCCCAACGTGTCTTGCAGTCTTTAACATTGTCACCATCCAGTCGCTTAGCATAGTTTCGATCAAAAGCAGCCTTCAGAGGTTTGATAGCCATCAGTTCCTCACGTACAGGTTCGATATCCTTTGCCTTCAACACTTCAGCATATACTGCAGCCTGATAAGCATTCTGAGGATACACATCCCATGTACCAAAGACGATATCGTCTAAGTTTGCCAATGGAACAATATCTTTGTAATGAAGATATTTCTTATCTGCTCCGCGTCCTACACGGATTTTATCATATTGAGTCATAGAGCCGATAGGCTTCGTAAGACCCTTGCGTGTCATTAACACTCCAGTCATGAAGGTCGTAGCAACAGCGCCGCAACCAACGACCATTATTCCTAATCTGCCTTCTGCAGGCTTTACGTTTGTTTGCTTCATGATTAATACTGCAATATTTAATTAACGCATTAAAGCGGCGTATATTGTCTTAATATAGGTTGTAGTTCAACTAAATTCTTAATAACATAATCTGCCACACACGTTGTTGGCTCTTCCGACGTCCACCCTTCACCTTTTAACCAAATTGTATGGCAACCCATTTCATGAGCTGGAAGTATATCTTTTGTGTAGCTGTCACCAATCACAACAACGTTCTCAGCCTCCTCATCCAAAGAATTCACAGCTAAATTAAATATCTGTGAATCAGGCTTTCGAACACCTACAACAGCACTTTCTGTTACTGTTTCAAAATAAGAAGATAAATCAAACTCCTCAAGAACAACCGACATATTCCCATAGAAGTTTGTTACCAAGCCTAACCTATGGTTCTTCTTTAACTCAGATAGGACTCGCCTACTCTCTGATATATTGGTTTTTACCTTCTCATAAATATCATTCAACAGAATTCTTTGCATCTGTTCAGCCTCAACCTTATCTGCCGCTAACCAACCACAACTAAGTAAGTATTCAAACTCTATACTTAACTTATTCGTTAACATCGAGAAGAATGTGTCATGTGACTGTATAATAGGCTGCTTTCCTAAGGTACGCTCTGCATGTACATAGGCTTCACGAAACTGCTCTTCTGTCACAGGAATTCCATTCCTTTTGTATGCATACCATAGAAACTTACCCCAATGACAACCTGCAGTATCAAGTGTACCACCAAAGTCAAAAAGAAGTGTTATCGACTTCTGCTCATCTCGTTGAGTAGGAAGTGGTGATGCTTCTGTTGATGGTTTCTTGTTCAACTTACTATTCATTCTAAACAATCTAGTTATTAACGATTATAATTAACTGGTGTTCAATTACCTTATTCAATAATGAAAAGTATTTCTTTAACTTTGTATCAATCCAAAGTTGTAGAGCATTACTTGTCTCGGTTACTCCTTAAGCATAAGACGTTTACATAAATTCTCATGCCTTTTGTGCATATAAACATACAGCAAGTTATACAAAGTTATTTCAACTACTAAGTAAACCCATGGACAATTCAACAAACAAGTGACATATAAAAGGATTGCACGACTATTGAACGTCATGAAGTTTGTGAATGGCATTAATGGTCTGCTTCCCTTCAAGAAGCTATCTTTAAGTTCCTGAGGAACCTGTTCTATACTCCCATACTTTTTAAGTAACGCAGCATGAAACTTCTGAAAAGCCGGGGTTCTGCGCTCTTGGCTTTTACAATAACGCTGGTAATTAATATGAAAAGCACGATCCCAAAAGACACCCTTCTTTCCTTTCAAGCTTTCAACTATATCATGTTCATGTTCGTACGAATCTAGTTCTGATCCATCCTTACCCTTTAAGAAATAAAGATGAATCTGTCGGTAATAATCGCTCAATGAACTTTGTGGGGAGTGACATAACAAACTTGCAATGGCTGCCAAGGCTAATCCCCATAAGCCCCACACCTCTGATGTACCGGGTATTGGCTGATACCAAAGTCGTAAGACTATAGCAAGATAGATTGAGAAAAACCACACATCACCTGCAAACCCATCTAAACAGCGCCCCTTCATAGACTGTTGACGAGTAAGCCTTGCCAGTTGTCCGTCTGTTGAATCACAAAAGTTTGCTAACATCAAGAGAAAAATTCCGATGATATTATATAAGGTATCGGTAAAGTAAAACATTACACCCGCACCAATTCCAAGGAAGATAGAAAGAATGGTAATAGTATTAGGCGTAACACCCAAGCGATGCCAGAACAAGGCAAATGCTAAACCTATGGGGCGAGTAAAATAGATATCAAGCCATTCTTCCGTGTCCATAGACTTGAAAGAGGCATGAAGAAGACTAAAAAATCCTATCTTACCATCTTGTCCTTCGCCCAAATAAGGTGAAGAGGACTGAGCTGCAAAATGAGCGTTGTCTTTTGTTTGCTGAGCAGTTGCTATATTATTTTGTTCTTCTTTTGTCATTGTATTCTGATTATTTAGAAACGATTCAAGTTGAAGAATAACTGACTATCAATCAACTACAACTATTCATATCGCCCTTACACTTCTCGTTAGAGGAGGTTTTATAAGAAGCCTCAACCTTCTGTTTCATCCGTCTAACGATAGCTTTTGCCGCTTCTTCCCTACATCTTGAGAAACTGGGAAAGTCATTAAAATCAATGATGACATAACTGCCATCCTCCCGTACTATCGCATCACCACCATAAATAGGCGTCTGTAGTAAACAAGCTAATCTCTCCGCATCAGCCTGTAAGTTAGAAGATGAAAATGAATAATACCGCGGTTTACCATTCCTTTCTTCATCACCAAACTTTGTTTCAGTATCAGCACCTGAATAATAATAACGGAAAAAAACAGTACCTTCAACACCATAGAACTTCACAACGTCACCTTTTACGTGTGCTTGCGTCACAACATCTGTGATACCACGCTGCATAAAGGTTGATTTTATCTTTTCGACTTCTGAACAATCATGACAGAAACAGACGTCTTCTTTGCTTTGTGTCGATGCATCAGCGCGCTTTACCCAATAACCATCATTACCTTCATCAGGTGGTAATGGGAGATGGTTTTCACGCATCACCTTATCTATATTACTCCTTTGACAAGCCCGAACACCAACAGATGAGTTAAGAACTAATATACCACTTCGCTCCAACTGTTCAAGACACTCTAAAGTCTTTGTGCTGCGCGCCATAGAAATAATTTGGCAATTGGCATTTACAGAATCTACTAATTCAGATGAAACAGACTGATTATAAGTACTAAAACGATTGACAAAATCATCTTCACTTATTATCGTGGCATCTTCTAAAAGACTACCAACCTCTTGCAATACAGCTAAATCTTTCTCCTCAGAATTAGGTGAATAGCAGGCTGCACGTTGTATCAACAGGGTTTTCCCCTTACAACAAGAAGATAAGTTATTTACTCCTTCATCAGCCTTTCTTATATCATCTATATGGTCGATATCAAACACCTTTGTCAGCGGATAAGCTTCTATTCGCAAGCCAGCTGCAACCAATGCACGCTGAAAATTACGCATCCGTCTCTCACCTTTTTCTATACAAGATTCAAGAATATCAAGCGAAGAAGCTGTCAACCCATATATACCTGCAGAAATAAAGCGAGAATCTACTTGTGCATTATCGTAATAGCCATTAATGCGCATGACATTGTCAACACCAACATAAAGTGGTTTTTCATCATCAATATAATCTGTAACACCCATCAAAGCGGCTGTCCCATGTGCTATCTTATCTTGAAAGGATAAGACGTAATCATGAAACTCTCTCTCGTCAAAGATTGTATCGACTGTTGTTAGGATAAAAGGTTCATCATGAAGAAAGTCGCACAATTCATAAAAACTATGCATTGAACTCTGCGTAGACTTTACGACAAAACACAACGGGATGGGCAAACCATTCAAACCTTCGTCTTGTATCATCTTCAAATGACTTGCCACATCATACATCTGCTCATTACAGATAACAACAATCTCCGTGGCATTATTTTCCATGAAAATCCTTATTAATCTGTCTATGAGCCGTTCTCCCCTTACCTTCACCAATGGTTTAGGTTCGGTGATACCTTCTTGAGCCAGTCGTGAACCATCGCCAGCTGCAATAATTGCGAATTTCATCATTGCAAAGATACATAATTCTAAGGAGATAAGCCCCTTTCTCGGTAACGTTTTTCTACTTAAATATACCCCAAAAGAAACTTTTATAATACTTTTATCGACTTACAAGCCTTAATACTTAACTAACCCCTCTGAAAGTGACAGAAAACAAATAAGATAAATAAAATAATAACAGCCTCATTGGAGTACATAAGAGCACGAAGAAATTTTATTACAAAAACAAGGAGAAAAAGAGGTTCTTCCGTTAAATGCGTAGACGTCTATCATGCGACGATGTCATATCAACTGTGTCAACGGCTAACACAATAAACTCATATAACCGCTGTTATATCAGCATACTTAGATTTAGCAAATGACACAAGACGAGTACGCCGAGATGTTGTCTCAGGCAAAAGAACAGTTCAAACAAGGTACTCCTTTGTTTGGTAAGGATGGTGCATTCCATCGTGTATTGGAAGATTTCCTCAATTCAGCTCTCGAGTGTGAGATGGACTCTCACCTTTATAACACTAAGACATCCACAAAGATTAATCGCCGTAACGGCAAGATGTCCAAGGAGGTTCAAACAGAGTATGGTCCTGTAGAAATAGATACTCCACGTGACAGAGAAGGGAGTTTTACCCCTGAGATTATCAAAAAACGACAGACGATATTAGCAGAAGGTTTGTCCGATAAGATTATCAGTCTTTATGCTACAGGTCAGAGCATGTCTGACATAAGTAAGTTCCTTGAAGAGAACTATGGTACCAAGATATCCAAAGAGACAATAAGTAACATTACGGACAAGGTCTGGCCTGAGATAAAAGCCTGGCGCACACGCTCTTTGGAAGAAGTCTATCCGATAGTTTGGATGGATGCTATCCATTACAAGGCACATGACGACACGGGTGCTACAACATCTCGTGCAATATATAATGTCATTGGTGTTGACAAGGAAGGACATAAAGATCTTCTGGGTATGTATGTATCTCATAGCGAGGGCGCTAACTTCTGGCTCAGCGTACTTACAGACCTTCAAAACAGAGGTGTCAAAGACATTCTTATAGCTTGTGTAGATGGCCTTACGGGCTTCCCAGATGCCATCCAGAGCGTATTTCCTAAGACGGATGTACAGCTATGTATTGTACATCAAATCCGTAACTCAGTGAAGTATGTCGCCAGCAAGAATCAGAAGGAGTTCCTAAAGGATTTGAAGATGGTTTATGCTGCACAAACTAAGGAGAAAGCAGAGATAGAACTCGATAATTTGGAGAAAAAGTGGGGTAAGCAATATCCTATCGTCATCAAGTCGTGGCGTGACAAGTGGGATAACCTCTCACACTATTTTGACTATACGGAACCTATCAGACGTATCATGTATACTACCAACATTGTAGAAGGTTATCATCGTCAGATACGTAAGGTAACAAAGACAAAGGGAGTTTTCCCAACTGACGAAGCTCTCTTCAAACTCGTATATCTTGCCTATCGTAACATCAAAAAGAAATGGACTCAGCCATTGCGAAACTGGGGCCAGACAGCCCAACAGTTCGCTATAAAGTTTGGCGACCGCTTCCAATTATTATAGGTTCATGAAGTTAGGCATCCGGAAATTAGGCAGTTCAAAAATACTGTCGTATCTTTGCAACACCAAGAGAAGATGCGATGGTTTATACCACCAGCAAATTAAAAATCAGGCTGGGCATCGAGCCCAGCCTGATTTTACCAAGAGAAAGACTGCTCCGGTTTGCCCATCAGCATTCCTCATGCTCCTAAAGAAATGAAGCCAATGACACAGTTCAGATGACGTACCCTATCATGCAGTGCATATAGTCTTAATTTGAAGTATTCTTCATTTCTGAACCCATATATCTGTCTTTTCAAAACCTTTATTTTGTTGTTAATTCCTTCTATAGTTCCGTTTGTTATATAATGGTCATACCATGCTAATATATATGTCTTGTATGCTCTAATAGTTGACGCCATTTTCATTAATGGCTGTATTTTGGATTCTATAGCTTGCTTTACCCATTCATCCAACACAGCTTTAGCCTTTTGCTTACTACACTGATTCCATATTTCCTTAAGATCTTCTTTGAGATAATAGGCAATCATTAGCGGACGGTTTAGGCTTAGGGCGTTCTCCAGTCTATTTCTGTGTGCATGATCAAAAATATCATTTCCATTTCTAAGCAACAACCAACGTGTTCCTTTGATTACTTTACGCTTGTTGACGTCCTTTTCCACATGCCATAACTGTCTTCTTAGCAAGTCCAGCTTTTCGTTCATAAGCTTGGTTACATGAAAGTGGTCTACTACAAGTGCTGCATTGGGAAGATGCTCACTTACAGATCTTGTATATGCTGCAGAAAGGTCTGTACACACTGCTTGTATATGTTCTTTGTCCTTGCCGAGACGGTCCCAGAAACCATCAAGGGCATTCTTCCCATTGCCATCACCGACATAAACAATATGACCATTATCCAAATCTACAACTATGGTCTTATATACATGCCCCTTATGAGTGGCAAACTCATCAATGGAAATACGCCTTAAAGTAGAAAGGTCTGGGTTGGAGTAATTCGACTGCAGAAACTCCATCTGTATATTACGCACTACATCCCAAGATACCTGAAGAAACCATGATATGTCCTGGATTGTAGCAAAGCGAGACAAGTCAAGCACCATATTCGCAAAGGCTATTGTGTGCCGGCGTTTCCCTTTCGCAAAGGCGACGTTTTCTTGTTTGATACAGCCACAGTCGTGACATTGAATACGCTGTACACGCATGTCTATATAAGTCTTGCTCAAACCTATAGGAACACTTACAAAGCGACGAATATGACTGCCGTTACGATTAATATTATGACTCCCACATACAGGACAGCAAAGTTTTTCCTTTGGAGTTTGGATTTCTAAAACTAAGTTATTACCTTCGTAGCGCAGATTCTGACAATCTTGTTGGGAGACGCCTAAGGCGTTTTGCATTATGCTGGTATTCATGTTCTTGAAGTTTGGTCACTACAAAGATACATAATACCAGCTTTTTATATATAACTAATCAGAGATATCTATCCATTTAACGGAAGAACCGAAAAAGAGACTTAATAACAGCCTAAATTAGTATTTTCAACTACTACTGTAACCAAAAGACTATCAAACAATTACAAGACCGTAAAGTAAAAGATGCCTAATTGGACTTCAAAAGGGCGTTAGTTAGACCTCAAAAGGGCATCTTTTGCCTTGCAAGATAATATCTAAAATACAACTTGTTGAAAATAAAGAAGTTACCTTATCGCATAAGCCAAACAGGTAACGATTTGGAAACGAGCGGGCTACTCGGCTTCGCTGTTTTCTGCCTAACAAAGAACGCTTGTTATTCTGTTTACAAAGATAATACTTTGTTTCCGAATAACAAGCGTTTTTAAGGATAAAAAGCAAGCAGGTATGCCAAAATGTAAATATCTTTTTGATATTCTTATAGCTTAAAACAAACCAATATGAAAAGACCATTTCAATAACCGCTTTTGAGAAAAAGAAATGGTCTTTATTTGATTTCAGAAGAATTCTACTTATAGTTTGATAAGTACAAAGTTATAGATTTACTTTTTAGCACATCTTCATAATAAAGAGCCTAACTATAACTTATTGTAAATCTGTTATTGGTCTTTTTTTTTAGAGTTTGATTTGTATAAACTATTTGTTATTACTCCTCTAAAAATGTCTTCATTGAGAAATTCTAATGTTCTATTAAGTTCTGATACATTATGAGTAGGAAGGATAAGTTTTCCCTCATTATTAATCTGGGCTTTTATACCATATTTCTTTAAGAGACTTTTTTTTGTCCGAAGGGATTTACCTATAAATGTTGAGACATTTGTTGTAGATGATAATACTTTGATTAGTCTTCTGGTCTTAACATTTGCAATATCTTTAATACGGACAGCATTAGCTTCTAAGTTTTCATTTTCTCCAAAAGAATCAATTTCTCCATTAGTTGCTTCAGTCACAAAATCTAGTAAAGGAAAAATCTGATTGGCACTTGTGTAACTCTGAAAATAAAACTTTCCATCTTCATATATGGCATTAACTTTTTCTTCAATTACAAACGCCTTTTCTTGCATTTTTGCAAAAGAATTCCCGTATTCAACTTTCAAGACAGTTTTACGCTTTAATATGTTTCTTTTGTTAAATACTTGAAAAAGGTATCTCCCTTCTTCATACCAGAAAATACTTTTAGGAATATCTTCCTCTATATTATATTCAGACATATCTGCTTGATTGTCAGGTATTCTACTGAAGTCGTCTGGCAAGAAGAAATTTACATAAGTAATGTTTTCTCCTTTTCTTGCCATTATATCTCCATTAAATTCATCTTCTTCCATTTCCGCAGTTTTCAACCTCGCTGCACCACTGATAAAAATATTTCTAATATCATTAACCACATCCTCATTGAGTGAAATATACTTCACTGTGTTGTCTGACATTAAAGCGTAAAATTGGCTCATATTTATTCTTTGTCTTTAATGATTAATCCCATATAATCTGTTATATCTGTATATGACTTTATCTCTTTTCTATTTCTAATACATTTTTTTGAAAGTAGTATATATGTATTCTCTTTAGTATGCACCTCATAATAGCGATAGCCTAATATTGAACAAATTATATTATAGTTACTGTTATTGTAACTAGTTATTGCTATAAGACAGCCTTGTAGTACAATGCTAAAAAATAAAATTTTAAAATCTAAATTATCAGCAAAAACCGTGAGCCATGGAATTACTGATGACAGAACTTGTTCCACTCCATTTTGCGACATATTTGTATAAGAAGTAACTGTTATAGTCTTTCCCTCTTTTGGACGCTTACCTTTATGTTTAAGATAGAGTGATACTCCTATTATGCAGAACAACATAAATAGTAGGCTACCATTAATAGCCAACCATTCAAAGCTATTAAGATACGTTTTGTCTGAGAAAAAATTCCTCCATACATTACAATAACTTTCATAATTTTTCACAATGCCAGTTAATGCCAATGAGAAGAAAGTTGGTGCAGTTACAGTAATTGTAAATAATATTTTTGAAAATTTTACTGCCATACATCTATTCTCTTTTATTTCATTAAGAAGATCACATATCTGTAAGTAAGACATATGAATACTATATTCCTGTTTTTATAATAT
Organism: Prevotella scopos JCM 17725; assembly: GCF_018127785.1. Classification (NCBI taxonomy): domain Bacteria; kingdom Pseudomonadati; phylum Bacteroidota; class Bacteroidia; order Bacteroidales; family Prevotellaceae; genus Prevotella; species Prevotella scopos. Next base: position 435,396 of record NZ_CP072389.1, on the reverse strand, counting down.
AGTTTCCTAAGAGGTCTATAGCTAATTTTTAATCTAATAAGTCCTCAAATCCTTATAAATCTTTGTTTTATTCAAGAACATTCTGCATTCATAAGTTAGATTAGAAAAGCTGTTTTCTGCCTAATAAAGAACACTTGTTATTCTGTCTGCAAAGATAATACTTTATTAACGAATAACAAGCGTTTTTGATGAGATATTCTTTATTCTGCACTTTTGTATGCTGCTATGTTTATATTCCTCTTCCACGTTTCCTCTTTCTGTTAGCTTGGTTTCTGAGTTTGCGCTGCCACGCTGTTTCAGCATAGTCATTGCCCTGTGTGGATGGTGTAATCAAATCGCCCAAGCCTTCCACAACTTCATCAGCTGCGCCAACAATGGTGTCTGCCACTGCACCAATGGAATCTTGCACTCGTGGGGTGTCATTGTCTCGTGAAATTGAGGAACGGCTTGGAGGTACGAGTTGATAACCTGTATCAGGGCGTTCTTTCCTTTCTGTCGGCTCTTGTACTGTTAGATGTGGTTTCTTTGGCTCTTCCTTGTTGGTTGTTTCAAAGTTCTTCTGCAAGGAACGGTAGCCGAATTCCCTGCCGATTTCGGAAGCTTTGAATGATTCTCCTGCGTATGAGAACTTCAAGCCACAGACCTTGCCTTGCTTGTTCTTCATGCGCTCTATGGCGATGCCGTTTTTGTTCAATTCATAAAGGAACATGGAATGCCCTGTGATGCCTGTGCCTTTGTACTTATCAAGCAAGGCATAGCAAATCTTCTGCACCTGCTGCTTCGTCTGCTCTCTTATTGGACTGGCTTTTGTCTTTTGGTGTCTCCTTTCTGCCTTGACCTCCTTTGCGATAGTCAAGTTTTTCTCCCTGCTTATTTCCTCCGCCACTCTCGCTGCCCTGTTGCTCACAAAAGTAGTATCATAGACCTCTCCGTAAAGGCTGATGCGGTTGGCGATGATGTGAATGTGTCTGTTGTCGGTGTCCTTGTGCGTTACCGCCACCCATTGATGGTTGTCAAGTCCCATTCGCTTGGCAAACAGATGGGCTATTCTCATAAGCTCGGATACAGGCAGTCTTTTCTCGTCTTGTGGTGCGATGCCTATTTCAATGCGGAGGAACTTGTTCCTGCAACGGCTGTTATAGTCACTGACCACTTTCATTTCCTCATAGATAGTCTTTGGCTCCCTGCTGCAAAGGTTGTGGAAGGCAAGCCGACTGCCAAGTTTACCCTCTCTGAAAATATAGTCTAAAGCCGTGCTGCCATGCGCTATCGCCTTACATTTTCCTATCATCTCTTGTTAGATTTAAGACCTTATATATCTCATCGTTCACATGAAAATGGGGGTCGTAAAATCGCTTAAATGCCTCTTTGGCACATAGCGAGAGGTTCTTTGTGATATGTAACCAATCCTCGTTCTTGACCTTGATGAGGTTAGAAATCTGCCCGTAGAACCTTCCTGTATGCTGAAGTATGGCAATGGCTTCCCTTTCATTTTCGGTCATCTTGGGAACGGCTGCCACCTCTCCATTTAGGAGTATCTCACGGCAGTAATCGGAAAACTTACGTCCCGTACTTTCTGCCTTTGACTTAATACGCTGCTTTTCTTCTAAGGTGCATCTTACCTTAATGAACTCTGTCTTATTCATCCGCTGTTCTTCCTTATCCTTTGGCTGCCATCGGGCAGCTTTTCCTTTGTATCTATTCATATAAGTTTCCTTTGAAAGTTAATCATTATAGATAATTTGTTGTTGCTTAATTTCTGAATGCTGACCGATGAGAACGTAGTGATTACGGTCTTATCTCCCCGATAGTCTGACGAGGGGAGCAAGTGCAGTTTGTGGGTACAAACTGACGTCTTGCAATATCAGTTAAAATGCCGATAACACCTAAGGGTGTTGCCCCTACCGAAAGTGAATGCACGACATTCCGTGTTTAACTGCGTTCGTGGTATTCCCACCGTTCAGGCATTGGACTAATAATTATGGTTTTATTTCTTTTGGGGAAGAGTCGAGGGTTTCAAGGAAAAGGGAGGACCTTTCCAAGAAAAGCCCTCGCTCCTTTTTCGTGCTTATAGCTTTCTCCACTTCTCTATATCCTCGTGGTATTCCTCCAAATGACTGCGGACGAGGTTCTCCACGAAACTTGAAAGGTTGCTGCCCCTGTCACCCAATCTTCGCACGATGAGGTCTGCACGTTCCTGTGTTTCCTTACTCAGATAGACAGCCTTTCTATTACTGAGTTTGGCAGGTAAAAGATAGGCTTGCTTGTAGGCTTCAAGCGTTTCCTTTCTCATTTTGGCACTGATGCGTTTCTTAACGGGTGCATTCTCTGGCAGCCTTGCTTGTTCAGTTTCGTGTGAAAACTCGGTACACCGTGATACCTCTGTGTTCTGTAATGGCTCGACATCCTCTGATGGCTTACCACTCCTTGTCATCTTTGTGTGCTGCTGGCTACTTCTTCCGAGCAGTTCTTCTTCGTTACCACCTAAATAATATGAAAGGTCATACTCTACCTCTGTTGTTTTCTTCTTTTCCATTTTTCTATCTCATTTTATGTTTAACTTGTTTTACCTTTATAGAGTTGCTTTGCATTTGCTGCATCACCTGTGATAGTTTCTTCTGTTGCTCACGTACCCTATGTACGTGATATTCGTTGAGGTCTTTGAAGTTCCTGTAATGCACTGACATATCCTCGACCTTGAAACCAGCCCTGATGAAATCATTGGTTGCCCTCTTTCCTGCATCATCATTGTCAAGGAAGGCACGGATATGGGTTAGGTGTCGGTCGTTCAGATAGCGGATAGCCCTTGCAACATTGCTTACGGAGTTCATCACGAGGCAGACACTCATTACTCCTTCTTTCATTGAAAGGAGAGAAAGGAAATCCATAAATCCCTCGAACACGCATACAGGCTGTATCTTATCAGCGTCCTTGTCTCTCAACTTGTCTATGAATATCGGAGTAATGTCCTTCGGGGCAATCGTTCCCTTGAAGGAACCATTGTCCCGAAGCTCATAGCCTCCCGATTGATTGGCAAAGCCGATGGCTTGATAGTGCAGCCCTCTTACCTCATAGCTGATACAACGCAGAAAGGGCATCGCCTTTTCCATGTTGATGCAGCGTTCCTCCATGAGGTATTTCTGCAAATGGGACGGCAAGGTGTCTGATATACCTGTCAATCTCCTTGCTCCTTTTGCAGATGCTGCTTGTCTGATACTTTCCAGCTTGGAAGTTTCTTGTACACACTCTCTTTGAGGACTACACGCAGTATAATCGGGAGTGTTCCGTCCTAAGTGTCGGATGGCTTCCAGTAGCGTGCAGCCTTCCAACCTCATACAAAGGTCAATAATACTTCCGCCCTTGCTTTCGGCATAGTCTATCCAGAGGTTCTTCTCTGTGTCCACCTTGAAGCTCGGATGCGTGTCTTCACGAAATGGTGAACGGTAGAGAGCATAGGCAGGTGTGCTGCGCACTGGTTTGATACCTTTCCTCTCAAGATACTCCACTATGGGGTATCTCTTGATGCGTGATAAATCTTCTTCTTTCATTGTCGTATTGTTTTATTGGTTAAACATTTTTCCATTCTGATTTTTATATCGGATTATATTTTGATTATACTGATAGGGCAAACTTCATTGATGCTTTTTCGTTTCCTAAAGTTTTTCCACAGCAAACTTTTTCTTACTACATACTATTTTGTAATAAGTGGTTGATTATCAGTATCTAATTGTAGTATATAACAATACTACTCATACTACTACATCAGGCTACTACAACTGTTAAGCAGGGGACATGGCAGAATTTTCCTAATCTTATACACATAGACAGGACTACTGCCTTCACGCCTCTTGCTTACCTTTTCAAAGCCAGCCCTTTTGAGTGCTTCGCCCATACGTTTGAGTGTCAAAGGTTGATGCGTATAAACACCTAAATAAGCGAGTATTTCGGTAGTGGTCATGTAAGTACAATGAGGATTGTCCTCTGTTGGCTTTTCAAAACAGCGTAATAGTAATTCCATTTCTGCGGTCTGTACTTGGAAGTCCTCACTCTCCTTGTAGAGTTCCGTGATTTCTTCATCGTTAAACCAATATCGAAAGCCTGCGTTTAGCAAGGCTTTCGCTTCGGTATAGACGGCATCCATAGAAATTTCCTTTGCTCGTTCAATATCAATGGCAAGCACCTCAAAGGGCAGAAATCGTCTGCTTCCTGTCGGGTCTGTCAAAAAATCATTGCCGTTTACCGATGCTACAAAACTCGCCAAGTGTGGGTGTTCCTCCACATACTTGTCGTAGGGCATACGGTATTTGACCATCGGGCAGGTGATGAGGTTCTTCAGCTCGTTCTCGTCACGTTTGTTAAGGGCTTTGAGCTGATCGTCGATGTTCACGATAAGGTTCTGACCGATATAGGTGAGTGTGTCCTTCTCCTGCGGATATATCTTGCCTGTGTAGCTGTAACCTTTAAGCGCGGGCGGACAAAGCAAATCAAGAAAGGTAGTCTTGAACTTTCCTTGTTCTCCTGTCAGTACAAGACAAGTATGGTTACGGCACTCACGGTCGTCTATAGCGTTGGCAACTACTGCAACAAGCCATTTGATAAGGTATGGCAGCCACTTTTCAGAGTTGCGGACGATAACGCACGATGCAAGATTGGCGATGGCGCATTGGTTTATCTCTATCTTGTACAGCACTTCTGAAGCATCAACCGTTGGCAAAGTCTTGAAATACTCCTGTATGGGATTGATACGGGGAGAAAAGCTGCTTTCAATGATGGAATAGAGATTATCAGCGGAAGTAATAATACCTTTCTCGCTATCAAGTTCCCTGCGAAAGGTATTGATGTCATAACGGCTGACCTTACTATACACATTGGCATATTGGGGAGAAAACTCTGTTCTGCCAAGTACAGTGTTGAACCTGAAGTCATAATGGGTGGAGAAGTAGCTTTCTATCTCCTTGTTTTTGGAAGTTTGCCTACTATGCTTCGGCTTATCTTCTGTGCGTATATTGCTATTGTCTGCGCATTTCTTCATAATCGTCCTAAAATGATTTCTGAAAGTGAAGTTAAGGAAGATAATTTTGATAGCCAAGCATTCTCGGTGTGCTTGCATAATGTTGCACAGACTTGCTATAAATTTCCTTGTAGGAAATCATCAAACATCTTAGTTTTTAGTGGATTAAATGGAGAAATCAAAGGGTAAAAGGAAATGATACAAGTACCAATAATTGATTGGCTTTGTAACAAACCACATTCAAATGCGGTATTCTGCACATTTGGGTAGTGAGCTATAAGTAAAGGAATAACAAAGAACGGATAAGGCAAAAATAACTACCTATTTAAACAAAAAGCAATCCACAAAAAGATGTAAGCAAAAATTAAGAGCTTATCTCTATGTTCTCAGAAATCTTAGAACAAGGCAGAATACTTATGTCAAATGGTAGGTTGTATCTTTAATTCTATTGGCAGTGAAAGAAGAAAAGTGGGTGTTTCAGTGTTGATAACGACAAGAAATGAGGAAGAAATTTTCATCGTGTTTCCTTTGTTTTCCCTGCTGTTCCTTAGTGCTTTGAGCATAAGGATACTATCCCTACTTTTGCATCGTGCTGGGGCGCAGAACGCTGCAACACAAGAAAACAGTAACAACAAACAAAACAATAGAAGTATGGGGTATTTAATAATTACAGACCAGAACTGGCAGAAACTAAGGGACGAGATATTAAGTCTTGCCGACTGCTGCCACAAGGCATTTGGAGAGAAGTGTAAGCACACAGATTGGCTGCACAATGGTGATGTGTGCAGGTTACTTAACATCAGCAAGCGCACCTTGCAGCACTACCGTGATACGGGCGTGCTGCCGTTTACACAAATCGAACACAAGTGCTATTATAGGCGTGAGGACGTGGAGCGGTTGTTGCAGACAAAATCAGAGAAAACCAAGAACAATAAATAAAGATGGAAACAGTAAGAGATTTGAACATGGATTCGGACGAGATGCAGGTGGTGCTGTCCGCCATAAGAAGTGTGAGCAAACGGATAAAGGATGTAGCAGAGACATACAAGCCTCTCTTTGGCGGTGAGCATTTCCTCACAGGTAAGGAGGTGTGTGAACGGCTATATATCAGTCCTCGAACATTACAGGATTATAGGGACAAAGGGATTATACCCTATACGCAGTTTGCGGGGAAGATACTCTATAAGGTTTCAGATTTGGAGAGGCTACTAGAGGAAAATTATAACACATAACAATTTTAGCACACCTCTATTTGTTATAAAATCTAAAAAAAACTGTTTCATCTTCTTTTTACACTTTTGTGTAATGTATTTCTTGATATACACTTCTAATTTCGCAAAAAATAAATTATCAGTTATGGAAGAAAGATATAGTAGAAACAGACTCTATGTGAGTGAAAACGAACAAAGCATCATCAAGGATTATAAGATATTCCTTGGTGGTGCTGGTATCGGTAGTATCGTGGCAGAATGTGCTTTAAGATTAGGTTTTGAACATATCACCATTGTTGATGGTGATAAGGTAGAAAAGACTAACTTAAATAGACAAAACTACACGGGAAATGACATCGGTAGGTATAAAGCTGAGTGCTTGGCAGAACGATTGTTAAGTATAAACCCTAATGCACATATAACCGTACATACCGAGTTCTTAACGTCAGATAATATCGAAGCATTGATTGCCAATCACAATGTTGCTATCAATGCTTTAGATTTTAAGGACGAAACTCCTTTTGTCTTTGATAAAATCCCTTATTTCCGCAGCGTTTTTGCTTGCAAGAAAAGCAAGTGCATGATACATAAAAGTATTCAAACACTTGCGTATGTCAGAAAATTCACTTATCTTAGTGCTACTAAACATATAAAATAATCAACCAACTGACATGACAAAAGTAGCAATAAAATCTGACAAAATAACCTCTTTGGGTGGAATTTTTCACGTAATGGATGTTTTTTCCAAACTTGGACTCAATCAAATTATTGACTCCTCGCTTGGTCAGCGTGGCAGTACAAGTACGGCATTCCAATATAGTGATATTATTTCATCGCTGTTTTATAGCTATTTATGTGGTGCTGATTGCTTGGAAGATATTAACACGCTCGTTGCTCAGTTTTCATTATCTCCCAAATGTACACTTCCTGGGGCAGACACTGTTGGTCGTGGTTTAAAAGAACTTAAGGAAGCAAATGTGGTTTACGCTTGTGATAAATTCAAGCACGCTTATAAGTACAATAAGGCTGAGAAATTAAACCAACTTCTTCTGACGATGGTTAAGCATCTTGGTTTGACACACTAAGGAAGCAGCGTTGATTTAGACTTTGACCACCAGTTTATTCCTGCGCACAAATACGATGCAACATATTCTTATAAAAGTGATTACGGTTACTTTCCTGGCTGGGTACACCTGCCTTTCTCCTTTCTTGAGCAGAACACCTTCTTTATGCTCGTTACAGCAATGTTGAAGAACTTCTACCTTTTTCTCATTGATAAATTGTCTCAACAAATAGAACCTCTAAAGAAAAGCAGTCGTTTGAAGAAGTTCATATTACACTTTATCAACGTACCTGCCAAATGGATTAAGACAGGAAGGAGATACGTCTTAAACCTATACACACCCAAAAAGTATTATATCAAGATTTTTAAAGAATAGCTTCAAACTCTTTGCTGAATTTTATCTTCCCTATTCCCTATGGGTAAGGGAACTTGTGTCCAATAACCCAACCTATTTGAGGTAAGTTGAGCAAAAAATGACAAATCGACCTTTCTCGTAGGGTTAAATGAGACGCAAGCAAGTTTTGAAACAAACAAGGAAATTGTTTGCGGAAATAAGGTTATTTGTTAATGTTCGTTTATTATTAAGCATATAGTCCTTATTCTGTAAACCCTCTTTTTTTGAGAGTTATATAGTTCATATACATTCCTCTTTTCATTCTTTCACCCAATGGACGTTTCCCATTGGCTATCTCATCCATAACTTTCCATTGCCAATCTTTGAGGACACGACGTCTGCGATCCCACTCAACCATTTTTTGAACCAACTCAATTGTGATATTATCGTTATCATAATCAGTTGAGGAAGCATGACTTGCACTATGTGCTTTATCGTCTTCGGAAGTAAGCTTATCTGCCTCAAACAACAATTCGATATTCTTCTCACAAACGATATTATAAATATTTATGGCTTTTCTTCTATCTGAATCAGTAAACTTATGATTAAACTTCAACTTATGAGCCGTTTCTTGAGCAGCAGACTGATAATTGATAGACAAACAATCAGTTTCTTTTCCCCATTCAGCAATTTTTCTCCACAATGAAAATGGAATAGATTCTATAATTTCCATATCATGAGCTACATCTTCATCGTTCTTATCAGGATTCAGCGAAAAACCTTTTCTGACTGGAGTTGAAGAATTTATGAGATCAGACTTTATATCATTCAAATCATAAGACCAAGTGTATGCCTTAACCTTCTCCCAGCATTCTTCTTTTTTTGACCACTCGATATAATGTGAAACAGGTGATTCATTGAGAATGAATTCATTAATCTGTTTCATTAGCTCATAAATGAAATCAGAAAGTGCGTTAGAAAGGCATTGGTTCTTCCAAATCTTATAGAGGTTTAGCTTTCCCTTCGTTATGGTAGTTAATAAAGAAATAGCATAAGGAACAACTACTTGTTTCAACTCACCAATATTATTTCCAGATACTTTGGTACCATATCTTTTATCGGCAGTTCTGAATAATATCGTTTTGGCAATGGCATCTTCATAATAGATGCTATTGAAGTTTTTAATACTTTCAGGTAAGTTATTATTTATGAACTTACTGTAGTTCTTTTCGTTACCACGTACCACGATAAACGGACCGATTGCAATCTTTTTCCCATCATACACTTCTTCGTATGCGTTTATATATTTGGCAAGTTCTACCTTCGTAATAACCTGCTTCTTGGGATATTTCAAGTCAAAGGCAGTTTGGCGAGATTTGGTAAACCCCTCCTTTTGACGAAGATTTTTATATTGGCCTCTTGCTCTTTCAAAGAACCAATATGTCTGGATGTTTGAATCTTCTGTTATTGGTGTCATGATGTATCGTGATAACTTCTCAAACGCAATAAGATGGGCATTATTGGCTGTAAAATCAGCCTCATTCACCTTGTTTTGTGTATTTGCATATCGAGAAATGCGTGATACAATATCGGCAAATTCTTCTGCTCTTTTGATCACCGAGATTTTAGCTTGAACAAAAATTCCAGAGATGTCAGCCTTATCCTTTTTCCATGTATGGTAGATAGATGCAGTTGTTTGACCGCCATTTACAATCTGTAAATTAGAAATCTTGACAATGTTTCTGCCTATAGAATCTAATTCGATGTGATTAGCAGTAGCCGCTAATCCATTATTGAAGGCCAAGAACATATGTGACTCTTTTTTAATTGTATCTCTGATACCTTTGTTAATTTTTCCCGTAAATTGGAGGAAAGAACGAACATTTTGTTCCAATAATCTGGCACCAAACCTTTCATATAAATTGGCCAAACATATTCCAGGTATAATAGCTACATATGCTTGATAGTCTGGGTTTTCAGAAGCTGCTGATAAACATGGGACAGTATAGCCTTCCTCCATAAAATTAATCTCAATAGGCACGCGTGACTCTACTGTAACTTGGTAAAGATAGCGAAGGTCAATCACCCGGAAGAATACTTTATATCCACAGATTTCTATATTAGCAGGAATTTCCCCTTTATATTCTCCATTAGTTAGGATAAAGGCATTAACTCTCACCAAATTCTCTTTTAATTCTTCATATGAAGATAGAGTATTTGCGAACTCAAATATTTCAGATGATTCTGCAACTTCATTTGCATAATCACCATATACAGCCTTTCTGAAGAAATTAATAATTCTGGTAGCAGCTCTATCAATTTCAGCTTTAGGAGTTGAATATATGCTTTCTTCACACCCAAAAATAGAAATAAATAAGTCAACAGTTTCATAATTATCAGCTATTGCATAGCCATTAATTTTATGTTGCTTTTTTGTTCCTAAGTCTTTTTCATCAAAAGCTACTGTTGCATTTTCAGTTTCTCCAGCTTCTGACAATACATCAAGAACATATCTAGTAAATGTTTGCTCTTGATTATCGCCATCTTCATTAGATAGTTGGCGGGTTGCAATCTCTTGAATGAGAGATAGATAATATTTATTTATGTCAGTATTCATGTCACTTTATGGTATTAAATAAAACACCTTCAGGAACTAAATGTTCATCGCACATGCCGATAGAAATAACATAAACGACATTACTAACTCCGTTTCTAAGATCATTCTCCATGATTCTTGGAAAATCAGCTAATACTTTATAGTACTTTTCGCTCCTTTTTTTATAAAAACGCTCAGCATATAAGAATTCATGACAAGATATGTACTTCGCTTCAATGAGCTTTTCTTCGAAGATACATAGTGCAGGTACATTGCCACTGAGAAGGGCCTTTATTTCTGACACAATCATAGGCAAACTTTCTCCATTAGTTTTGGATACTTCTAAAACTAAATGATAAACAAATAAATGAGCGACAAGTGAATTATCAAGTTGTCGTTCTCCGTTTATAGTTATGAATTGAGCATTATTGGTAGATGTTGTTTTTACTTCAACTGCCCAATTATCGCCTTGAAAGTCCTTATTTGTTTTCTCAACTCCAGTCCACAATTGTAAAGTAGAAACATAGGTATCATTTGAACTTCTATTTAACAATTTTCTAAGGAAAACCAATTCTCCGTATAAACCTTGCTGTTCTTCTTTTGATAATCCTTCGAATTTAATTTTTCCGAACAAATCCTTCCATCTATGTAGTTGATTTACAACTTCTTGAGCCATTTCTTTTGTAGAAGATAGTGGTTTTAAAGTAGTTATTAAATCTTCACACAATGCGGCGAAAACTCTTTGGTTTTCATTTCTCATCAGTTGAACATGGAGCATCTTTTGTCCTGGCATTGAAGCATCCAAAAGCTGCCTAATTCTTAATTCGCTCAAATTGCTTAAAGACGAAATATCAATCTTGAATTCTTTCGAGAAAGAGACCGCTATCCCAACTATATCATCGGGATAGCTATATGTGGCATATACTTGTATTGGTAATGATGCGTCATACAGTTTCTTCACAACCCCTATAGTTGCAAGGCTTTTTAATGAGCTCCACAACTCTATAATATGATATTTATTCTCCATACTCATTGTCGTTTTCATTATCGAAATTGTCTTCAATATCGGCATATTCTCCTACCATATTCACTTTATAATTTACAGCTATAGATGTATCTGTTGCAGGAAACGAAATAGCAAACCCTACAAAAGGATCATCACCTACTGTAAACACGATTGAACCTTCAACGGGCACATTATTCTTCATAACGTTGGCACCAATAGGATTTAATGGATATATAATTAGAAGTGGTTGAGCTTTGGGTCTGAAATTACTACGTACAACTAATGGCTTGGGATATGCCTTTGCCCAAGTTTTACCACTTTTAATAGCCTCTTGCTTTGTTGCTTCAAGAGCTTCATTTAGCACATTCTTATCTAAATCCACAAATTCATCGGCTTGATTACCTACTATATGATTCTTTCGAATAAAGTAAGTTTTGTAATCGGTATCAATAGCTCTATTACGATAGAAACAATTAACTTTATATTTGTTACAGAAACAATATTCCTTATTCGGTCCACTACCAGCCGTTTTGTTCATTAGAACTACGCTCCAATTCGTTAATTCGCCATATCCTTGTAACTCATTAATATACTTAACTATCAACTCAAGATTTACCTTTTTGAGAGATTCTGCAACAGTAAATTCATTGAAATAATCAGAGATTTGGTTTGCTGGAACGTTCTTCCAAAGATAGTCTCCGTCTTTGATTAGCGGCTCACCTAAACCAGATAGAAGCTCTTCGGTTGCAACAAGGTTTCTATTCTTTAATCCCTTGTCAATTGGCAATTGATACGTTTCAATGAGGCGAGAAGCCCATGATACTTGAATTTCTTTGGTATTTCTCATTTTATTAAGAGCTGTAATCTGCAGGCATCCAGGATGCGTACGCACCTTAAGGGCATACTTATCAGGAGTACTTCTCGATTCTGCAAGGTAGTTGAACTCATCACGCAACTCAGCACTAGCAACAGCTATGTGTCGATACCATTCATTAAGTTCCGCACTTGTAAATAATCTGCATAAATCAACATATCCAGGACGATAACCAAACCATCTGCCCATCTGCATTAATGTGTCATACATTTTAGATGCACGTAGGAAATAGCTTATTGAAAGACCTTCCAAAGTTAGACCTCGAGATAGTTTGTCTCCGCCTATAGCAATTACAGAAACCCCATTTTTAGAACTCAGTTGATAATCAAGAATATCACCTGAAGATCCGTTAATGGATTTCACTTCAATTTTCTGAACAACTTTGAAAAGCAAAGGCTTAATATCTTCCCACTGGTGGACTTGCAAGCAATGATCAATATTGGAAAGCGACGAATTTTTAATTTTATTGGTTGTTTCAGTATAGTCATTCTCTAGCAAATCTTGAAATTCACTGAGCACAGATGAATCGTTTGCTTCTATCTCTTGCTTATAATAAGAAAACTGCTGAGCGACCAATTCTTTAATCTTATTTTGCCATAGCTGATAGCGAGAAACGTGGATAAGCATAGAGTTATGCTTGTTTTCTTGGCCTCTTGCTATACGTATAGCGCATGTCAATATAAAGCTCTTAATAGCCGTCTTTAATGACTCTGGTATATCTGTAAATGTTGGCTTGGGATCATTCTTTTTGTGCCCCTCTGGTATGAAAGTCAGATAATCGCTAATAGGAACCACAATTGGCAACAAGTCTTCTTCATCCTCAACATCCATACTTGTCCCAAATACTTTTTCAGGACCAATATAATTAGTTGGTGCAGGTAGATTGATAATGAAGTCACGTGGAAACAGATCTGATTCGTCTTGTGCTATAAATATATTAGCAAAAGGGGTGGCTGTATATCCAACATAGGCAGACCTATTGAATTGTCCAATCAGCGTTCTAATAGCTTTATTAATTGCTGTTGGGTCTAAATCCTTATCTTTCTTTGTATTGATTGAAGCATTATCCGCTTCATCATCAACCAGTAGCAACGATTTATTGGCAATCTTGTGACCCCCAGCTTGAGCTTTTAGCCAAGTGTTCAAGCGCTTTAATACTGATGCGTTCTTTTTTACAACCAAAATTATAGGTTGCGGTGCATTGAAGTTGAAGCCAGCTGTATTTGCTGCCCTACTATTGAAATCGCCAGAATCCAAACTTGTGGTATAGGAATTAGCTATAGCGGAATCAAAACCAGGAATCAGTCCCACACCGATTTTGGTAGTATTATTGATATTATATGCTCGTTCGTATTGGGTATCAAATCCTAAAAAGCCCTCATCTATTCTACTTTGAGTTTGGCTTCTCAGATTATTCAATATGCCAGCTAGTACAACGATAAAATTGAAGCCAGCATCAGCAGCTTTGCAAATTAAGCCTGTGTAATTAGCTGTTTTACCAGATTGAACTTGACCTACAACTAACCCTTTTTTATCAATTGTGATATTGGTCAGCTGTGGATTAAACAAATTATCTAAAATGCGGTCACTCATATCATCTAATTTTTGAATGACAAGTGGAGCAAAGCCTTTTTGTTCAGACAGATATTGTTTATATCTCACCCAAAAGTCCCAAGTAGATTTGCGTTCAGCTTTGAAATCTCTAAGCCAAGGTTGTCTTCTTTCATTTCCTTCTAGAATTTGAAAATCCTGAATTCTTACTCCATACAAGGATAATAATTCGTTTTTTACTTGCGCAATATCCATATTGGGAAAGATTAGTGATACCCTTGCTATAGCATCATTAATCTGATCGTCTGTTACAACAGCATTTGGTCCGATTAGGACTCGGCACATATTAATAATTTGATTCTGCATAGCTATAAATTTTCGATTAAATCCTCAAAGAGATTAAATGGTTCTACTGTTTTTAGATATGCTTTGGCTTGTTCAGATGTCTTTCCCATTTTAATTTGGTTATCATACACCATCCGCATCATATCTGTTATGATTGAAGGATTGATACCTGTAAAAGGTTCAAGTTGAGACTCTTCACCTTTTGCTTCATTGATATAAATAGTCTTAGTTGGTAACGTTTCCTCAATAAAACTAAGGAGAGTGTTAATAGCCTTCTCTGGGTTATCATGAGCCATACTTTTAATTTGCTGAATCATATCATGTTCACGATTAACCACAAAAGACCATTTGTTATCTTTTTTCTTCTCGCACCATAGAGGTTGGAAAGATGTACCAGCTTTCTGCTTCAGAATCTTTCCTCTATGTCGATAGACTTCACAGCCAATTGATCTTACAGCTTTAGCGTAAGATTCAAGTTGACTTCTATTTTGCATTGGAGGATAGGCTCTTGATTTTTTAATATCAATCTGCCATTCAGTGTCCAATGTATTAGGTAAATCTATCTTAATTCGCACTAATTTATAGTGTTCTTCCTTTCTAAATAGTCCAAGCCAATCACCTGCTAAAAGTAATCTTTTTCCTCTATACACATAGAATCCCTGCTGAGCTGCCCATCCATTTATACCTTCGGCTTTAGTATAGGCTACTTCGCTAGAGAAAGCACTTTTATGAGGCAAAACATACCCCTTGACAGATATTCCACCAATAATATTCTCGGTGGGTCTTATCTGCGTCTTTGGTTCATCTTCACAGAATGGATTCCAAGGCTCTATCTCATGTTCACACCAGAAAATCTTCACAACTTTTTCTTCAATAAAACGGTGAAAAGTCATTGAAATGTGTCGTTTCACCTTATCTAATTGTGAAGAAAATTTAGCCTTTGAGTTAATATCAATCTCACTTGTTTCTGGGTTAATGATTCGGTCTAAACCTGACCATACAACCAAAGTGCCATGAGAAACATCATCAAGAGCATTTATATATTCATCAGGAATCCATTGAAGAAGTTCCCATTGGTTTGTTTTTGCAACATAGTCTAAGTCCCAAGTCCAATAAACGGGCTTGTAATCAGCCTTTTTGCTATATACGGTAAGTCTTCTACATTGAGAGAATGAGGCGGTTTTCAGTCCCAAACCAAATCGACCTAAATCACTTTTTGAACGTTCTTCCAAAGGATTTTGAGAACCCGGTCTCATAGCTTCAATCAGTTCTTGGTGGTTCATTCCAATACCGTCATCTTTAATAGTTATAATGGATTGGCCACCTTTCCAGATTCTTGAAATCCAGATATTATTCGCTCCAGCTGATATAGAGTTATCTAATATATCAGCCATTGCTGTTTCCAAACTATAGCCCATAGCTCGAAAAGTCTCAACCATAGACGCAGCAGCAGGTGTAGCATTAGCGGTTTTGAGTTCTTCGTAATTCATCTTCATGAGCTAATATCTTTTTTATCTCTAAAGCAATCTTCTCTGCAAGTACTACAGGGACAGCGTTACCAATTTGTTTAAATGCGGCAGAGCGACTTCCTTCAAAGAAGTAGTCATCTGGGAATGATTGTATTCTTGCAGCTTCACGTATTGTAATAGAGCGTACATTATCCGTAGTTGGATTAGGAGTTGGATATATGTAATAATGTCCATCCATAGCGATATGCGCTACAACGGTGTGACATACCCCGTTAGGATCTACCACACAAAACCTATTTAAGAATGTCTGCGTATTTTTATGTTTTTGTAGTGAAGGGTCAAGCTTATCATACCGTAAACGTTTCCCTTCATTCCATTGTTCAACCGCTTGCTTATAGATTTCTCTGTCTGTAGGATTGTTAGGACGTGCAATGTGCTGAGTGGTAAAGCTCAAGACTCCTCTAATTCCTGATTTTTTAAGGTATTCCATATCGTTTAAAGGCTTTGTGTAATGAACAATTCCACAAAGTGTACCTTCACCAGCTTTGATTATAGGCAAATCACAAAACAAATCCCTCATTATTTTGTATGGTATTTGCTCTTCAAGAAGGTACGGATAGTGATACGAGGTATCTTCTTGTGTGTCTCTTTTATTTTGCCAACCAACAATAATGACCCTATGACGTTTTTGTAAAACGCCATGCTGTGATGCTATCTGTTCACGAAAATCTATATTGTAATCCAACTCACGCACCAATCGAATAAGATCCCTAAATGGCTCTCCACCTTTAGCAGTAAGAATTCCCAAAACATTTTCAAATACAAACATTTTGGGCTTATAGCGCTTAAGGAACGCTACATAGAATTTATATAAGTCATTACGAGGGTCTTCTTCTATTTTCTTTCCTAATCTGGCACGGCCAGCGACAGAATATGCTTGGCACGGTGGACCTCCAATTATCATATCAACGGGCGTCCCATTACAAAGCTTGTCAACTCTTTCAAAAAGGCTTGGCAATGTTTCTTTCCCTATAGCTTCTTGAATTACAGAGTCAATCACAGATTTAGGAACTTTATTCCAAAGCCAACTTCCATCTGTCTTTTCCTTCTTATTTTTGAGGTATTCTTCGTATATTTCAAGTTTTCCGTTCTCCTTTAAATAATGAAATGCTGCACGAGTTTTCAATGAATCACAAGCATAGTGATCCATCTCAATATGTGCTATGGGTTCATAACCAGCTCTGATAAAACCTTCTGATAGCCCACCAGCACCTGCAAACAAATCTATAAATCTGTACTTCATACGTTAATTATTTTGTTTTATTAAGCAGTTCTGATACATCAACATCTAAGAGATTAGCTATCTCTATCAATTGGTGGACAGAAGGTTGTGAGCGGTTAGTACACCATCTGGAAACCGTCATGTCTGATTTTCCTAATTGATCAGCAAGCCATTTGCTTGTCTTGTGATTATCTGCTAATGCGGCTTTTAATCTATTGGGTATTTGTTTAACGCTCATAATCTCAGCTGAATTTCTTCTATTAAAACGGCAAAAATACTCATTTATTGTTTATTTTCCTACAGATTTTTGATATTTAACCCTAATCAGCTTGCTTTTTTAAGCTCACAATGAACTTATACTCGTTGATTATCTCCTTTTCGGTTACTTCCGATATATCAATCTGACAATCTGGTGATTTGCGTAATACCATCATCATTTTTTCAAGTGATGGCAGCTTCGTTGAGCCATCATAGTGAAAGTTTGCTTCATAACATTCGAATCCTATTTGGCCTATCTTACCCATATCTGGCTTGCCATTCTTCACCAATGAGGAATAAGGGTACCATTTGATATTTGCTACATCGTCAACATTCTCCTCTATGCACTTATATACGTGAATCGGATTTTTGATATTCCTTACTTCCGCAGCGTTTTTGCTTGCAAGAAATGCAAGTGCCTGATACATAGAAGTATTCAAACACTTGCGTATGTCAGAAAATTCACTTATCTTAGTGCTACCAAACATGTAAAACAATAAACCAACTGACATGACAGAGGTAGCAATAAAATCTGACAAAATAACCTCTTTTGGTGGAATTTTTCACCAATAAAGCGTTCAGAGTTAAGTATTGTTCAGGCACTTAAGCGTTTAGGAATCCCAAGGCGTACCTTTTATAATTGGTATAAGAAATATGCTATAGGAGGTTTGAATGCTCTCAGAGCAACACATTGTAGAGCACCGACAACGTGAAACCCGCATACCTGATAATATTCGACAAATAGTGGTTGAACTTTCTTTAGAGCACCCGGAGCTCACCCCTAGGGAATTGTCAGTTCTTTTATTGGAAGAGAGTCAGATATTTGTTTCAGAGTCAAGCTTTTATCGTATATTACACGAAAGAGATCTATTGGAACGTATGGAGCATGATTTTATCTTTGCAGCTGATGAGTTCCATCATAAGACTAAATTCGCTAATGAGATGTGGCAGACCGATTTTACCTATTTCAAAGTCAAGGATTGGGGCTGGTATTATCTCTCTACGGTAATTGATGACTACAGCAGGTATATTATCCATTGGGAGTTATGTCCGAGTATGACTTCTGATGATGTATCCAGAACTATAGATAAAGCAATTGAGAAGGCAGGAGTTACATTCCAGAATCCTCCTTGTCTGTTATCAGATAATGGACCATGTTATATTGCTTCCTCTCTCAAACAGTATCTCTGTAAGGAATATAATATCAAGCATATCCATGGCAAACCCTTGCAGACGCAGAGAAAGATAGAACGATATCACAGATCGATGAAAAATGTGATTAAGCTAAATCATTATTTTTGTCCCTCTGAATTGGAAAATGCTATCGATGGGTGGGTGAAATATTATAATGAGAGAAGGTTTCATGAATCGTTAGATAATCTTACACCCAAAGACGTATATTTAGGGTAAGGGGAGAAAATCAAAAAGATAAGAGAAATAATAAAGCAAAATTCAATCAACAAAAGAATTTTTAATAATATAACAATGAAATATAAGAGTAAATAACTACATTTGCAGTTGTGCACTTTTGTTTGACAACGTATAGTACGTAGTCGTGTCGTAGTAATATGCACAAGTAACCATCAGCTACAACGTATTCCTTTCTCTTTCACCGTATTATCTTGTGTTGTAGTGATGTAGTAAGACAACAGTGAAAGAAAAAGGATTGATACATTATTCAGTTATTGACATCCTTGCCATATATGATGATTGGGGTAAGTGCGTTCCTTGGACGCATCAACTCACTGCACACATGCCTTCTGAATAGGTGGGCTTCTACGCAGTCAAGTTGAAAGGAAAGGGCGATGATTGTCGGTAGTGGGTAAAGCGGTGCGTAGCCCCTTACCTTCTTATCTGTGACAATCTTCCTTTCACCTGCATCCCTTTCATCTGGAGACAAGACGGAATCTTCGGTTATCGCCCGAAGTCTGCCATTGACTTTTCTCCATGTAACTCCGAAGAACCTTGCAAGCTCGCCCTCGGTCATGGCTACTTCGCCTTTTCCCCTGCGGATAACCTGCATACCATTTCCCCACTCGAAGTAGCTGCGCCCCGTGTTCAGACGGATTGCAGTCTTGGTCTTTATTCCATCTTCCGTATTCATGCCGTTTTCTCCATGCTTTTGTTTCTGCTTGTGTTGGCAATAGCCATTGTCCCTATGGTAATAGTTTCCTTTACCGTTACCTTATCATCCTCTTTGTTCTTTTCCTAGTGTTTGGCGATGAGTCTGTCCATATCCTCCGAGATCTTGCAGTCCGTTACCTGCGCATAAATCTGCGTACTTGCAATTGATGCGTGTCCCATCATCTTGGCGATGCTCTCAATGGGAATACCTGCACTTAGACACATCGTTCCGAAGGTATGTCTTCCCATATGATAGGACAGACGTTGTTTGATACCACAAGCCTTGCCTACGATGCTTAACTTCGCTGCTAACACACTTCTACTGCAACAAGGTTGAAAGATAAGACGGTTATCCATATCCGTATTATTGCCTTCTTCTTTCACCGCTTGTAGCTGCCTTTGTTGCGCGATAATCGTCTTGGCAATGGGGTGTAACGGCACAATGGACTCCACCTTGGTCTTCTGACGCTCCTTTCTTATATACATCTGCCCGTCCGCTGCGCTCTTGATATGTCCAGATGTCAAGTGTTCCATATCTGCAATAGCTAAACCTGTGAAACAGGAGAAGATGAACATCCGCCTTGCAAGTTCGGCATCGCTATCACACATCTTCATTGCCATTAGGTTTGCTACATAACTCTTGCTAAGAAAACGAATTGTCTTTTCCACCTTTTCATATTCTGCATGCTCAAATGGATTATAACGAATGATGCGCTGGCTTACCGCACGGAACATCAAACGGCTCAGCCAACAAAGATAATTGTTGATAGAAGAACCTTTCAACCCTTTCTTTTTAAGAAAGAAGCGGTATTCTTCAAACAGTTCCTCCGTTATACTTCGGATTTCTATATCCGTACTACCTAAGTCCTTTATAAACTCGCACAGCATCCTGTTAGCATAGCAAAGGTTAGTGTATGTACCTTCTGCCTTTGATTTTCCCACACCTTCCTTTACCGATTGTAGTTCTGCATTGCTAAGCTCCAACAAAGTGGTGGGAGAAGTTGCAATGCCCTGCAATCTGTTTTTAAGCAGTTCAGCACTTATCACTCCGTCTTTTAAAAGCAGTTCCTGATAGGTCTTTTCTACAAGTTCTCTGAATGATTGCAGGCGAAGGTTTGTTTTCTTATCTGTAGTTATTCCTTGCTTGGCATTCCACTCCGCAGGCTTACATTCTTCGTTTGTAGTAATGACAGAGTTCTTGCCATCTATCGTGATACGGCAGAGTATGGAGGTAAGACCATTTGCTTTGGTCTTTTGTCTGTTGATATAAAACAGTGTCTTGAATGTACTTCTCATCATGATTTTAGTTTTAATACTACTATTGCTAAATACTCATCTGCATATCCTCCGTGAAAGAAAGGAAACGCTCAAACTCCACAAACAGCTTCTGTGGCGTAACCTTTGCGTACCGTTCGGTCATACTCACGTTACTATGCCCCAACATCTTGCTCACCGTTTCTATCGGTACTCCTTGTTCAAGGGTAATGAGCGTGGCAAAGGTATGCCTTGCCGTATGCGTGGTAAAGGGAAAGGCTATGCCTGCTCTTAGGCGCAATGCTTTAAGATACGATTGATAGGTGGCATATTTCATCTGTGGCAATAGGCTTTCCCTTTCATCGCTCTTGTACTTCTCTATTATTCTGATGGCTTCGGGCAACAACTTGATACGGCAAAGTACGCCTGTCTTCTGCCTGTTGAACTTCAGCCAAAGACTTCCCTCATCATCACGGACAAGATACAATCTGCTTAACTCCATCAAATCGCAATAGGCAGCACCCGTATGGCAAGCAAAGACAAACAAGTCCCTTGCGGTTCCCATTTCCTCCTCCAGCTCTTCAAACTCTATATTCATTAGTCTGTCAAGCGAACACCTGTCAAGTGCTTTGGGAAGTTTCTTGTCGCCTTTGCTTACCTTGATTTTGTCAAACAACAAAATATCGGCTAATCCTTCACGATAAGCCAATCTACACACCGTTTTCAGATGGGTAGCGGCATTATAGAACGTACTTTCCTGAAACCCACAAGTATCCATAAAGTATTGTTGGAAGTCGTATATGAATTGCTCAGTAAGCTGTGAAAATGCCAAATCAGAAACATTATACCTCTTTTGTATAAAGTTCTGCAAATGGGTACGAGTGGAATAGTAGCCAAATATACTTCCCTCCTTGATGTCAATGCCGATATGGTTTTCTTTCTCTTTGATGAGCCTATCCATTCTTTCAATAAGCATACATTTAGATTGAACGCTTCCTTGAAATACTTCCTTTACATCAGTTGCATCAAATGGGCAACCTTTGGATAGCAGAGATTGATAGGCTGTTTGGACGGATAGCAGCAGACTTTCCAGCCTGCCGTTCACTTCCACTGCCTCACGGCTCTTGCCACTCATTCTACTCTCACGAGGACTCCACAAATCGGGGTTGCAAGACAGTTTGCAACTGAACTGCGCAATACTCCTACCAAGTGTTATACGTCCCATGATGGGAGCCTTACCCGACTTGTCCATACCGCTCTTTTTGAGGTAGAGCAACACCTTCATCTTTTCTGTTTGCATACGCTTTAATCTTTATGGGCAAAGTTACCCGAATTAAAGCGTTCTTTACTTATGCAGAAAACTGCCGACCAAAGCAACAAACACACGAACCAAATAATTTCAGTTACCTATATCTGCATTTCGTTACCTATTCCCAATCTTGGTAATGATTTAGTAACTGAACTTCTGCTTAAATCCGCACTTTCCTGCCTTTTACAAATAGAGCAGTTTTATGCAAATCGTTTCATATCCTATTCATTATCAGTCAGTTTGCACAAACTTCTATTTTTCTTCATTTTCAAGGATTAGTTGCAAGCCTATTGGGCGTCTTTTCGAAGTCTAAAGGGCACATATTACTTTTTAATATGACTATGCCTAAATTTACTTCACACTTTTCTGGTTATTGTTACTAAATTGGTTTACACATTTTTTACTTGCTTCCTGAACAGCTTTACACCCCCATGGAAACTTTACTGATTCGCTTTACATAGTCATAAATCTTGACAATGAAGTCTGAACGTGTGTAGCACATGTTCAAAGTTAGTATTTTTCCTTCAACTTACAAAATTTAATACCATGAAACGCACAGAAACCCTTATGCTACATTGCAGTGCTTTTCTCTCATTTGTCTTGGCGTAAGCATGCCGTTGCTCATATGGGGTCTCTTATTGTTGTAGAAGTCTATGATACCAGCAATAGTGCATCGTGCATCATCGAGGTTCTTCGGTCGTTTCATGTGGTAGAGCCACTCTTGCTTTATTATTCCGTTCACTCTTTCGGCGATTGCATTATCTGTAGGGTTGTAGTCTTCAGTCATGCTTATGCCCGAGTGTATACTCTCCAGCCTTGCCACGTAGGCGTTGCTGCAGTATTGAACCCCACGATCAGAGTGGTGCGTCATCAGCGAGAGATTCATACCCTGTGAATGTTCTATTGCCATGTCTAGGGCAGCAAGCGTATTGACAGCCTGCAGACTGTCAGAAAGCTTCCATCCGATTATCTCATGAGTGAATGCATCGGTTATGAGGTGAAGATAGACCACACCATCCTCAGTATCTATATATGTGATGTCTGCTACCCAGAGTTGTGCAGGACGTGTAAGAACCATTCCTTTTGCCGTGTTCTTATACTTGAAATAGTTGTGATTGGAGTTCGTGGTGTGGCGACATCTGGATGGCTTCAGCATAAGGTGATGCTTGTGCATTAGCTGGTAGAACCTGTCGCGACCAAGCATTAAGCCAGGATAGATATCCATAAGCATGTGCAAAAGTTTCTGTGCACCTATTCGAGGAGCATCTGCACGAACATCCATTACTGCACGTACGACAATTTTCTCAGTAAGTTTACGATGCTCCCTCTTCTCTTTACTCACAGAGTAATAGCCTTCACGAGTCTTGCCAAACAGTCCACTCAGCAGCCCAATTGATAAACAAGGGTTGCTGACTCGAAGGCTGTCTACTGCTTGGCGCCAGCTTTTTTTAGCAAATCCTCACCATATTCCTTACTGCTTATCTCTATGACTTTCATCAAACCTTGATTGCGAAGTTCAGAATACTCCAAAGCTTTCTTCAAATTCGATACTTGTTCTTCAAGCTCTTCCTCACGAGTTAGAGGGGCTTTCTCCATAGCTTTCTTACTACGCATAGCTTTTAATTTAGTAATAATATCATGCGACAAAGATAGCTTTTTTTCATCTAAATCATACTTTTTTTGCCATTGATAAAAGCTGGCACTATTAATGCCGTACTTACGACAGATGAAATTAATTGACACTTCTGATGAGTAATACTCACGAAGTAAAGTGAGAATAAAGTCCTCACTGAATGTTCTGTGTTTAGAATGTTTACTCCCCATTTTGAATTTTAAATGTTAAAATGATGTGAAGTAAATCTGCTATAAGACAAATAGTTAGAAAATTTATTACATTTAATAAATGACATGGTTCTCGAAAAGTAGAATATAGTTTTCTATGAAATACTAAAAGAAGACATCGTTAGCATCTTGTTCAAGAATTAAAAAGCAAAAATAAAAATCGAGAAAAAAGCGTTTTAGATACAAATAAAATAAAAAACAGTAGAAAACTAAGCGAAAAAGGCAGGCTTAAAGGTCATTATAGTTAATTTTATGTTAAAGCGTGAGCAATCTAAACAAAAAATTTGCTTGTTTGAATATTATATCCTATCTTTGCATATATAAAATTAGAGGATGGCAACAACATCATAGCACAGATTGTTAAAAACAAAAAGAAATAAATCCTCTATAAATATTCACAAGCCAAGTTGAGATTTAATTTGACTTGTATGAGATGAAAAGAGGTTATAAAAAACTATTTTACTAAGGACACCAAAATATACATAGCTACTTAGTTGCGTTAACCACACAGGGATAATTCACGCAAGTAAGAGATTGAAATACATAGGTTAGTTTTTTAAGGTGAAGGATAACAAAATTGTCGCGAGGTCCTATACAGCATATTGCTGGGATATCGAAGACACTCAGCCAGTCCTGATTTCACGTCGGTGAAATCAGGATTTTTTATTTGAAATATTTTGTTTTATCCGTGAAAGTACCTAAATTTGTAACCATATATGTTTAAGAATAGATACAAGCGGTTTGGCTGTCTGCTGCTTTTTATCCTACTTGTAGAAAAAGCTATGGCACAACAGCCCTTGACCTTTGAGTTAGAACGTGTCAACGATTCGCTTTCATGGCTGTGCCTATACTCTAAGGTGCAAGTGAATACTGAGCAGAAAGGACACAAATACAAGTGGAAAACCAGAAAAGCAATTGCCAAATGGAAACTTCCCTACCCTGTTTATCAACTGGTAACAGGAGATGTTAATGGAGATGGAAAGGACGAAGCAATCGTTGGGGTTATCAAACCGACTCGCTTCTACCCACAGCCTGCACGTAAACTCTTCATTTTTAAGCAGATAAATGACAAAATACGCCCTATGTGGATGGGGTCGCGTATGGGTGGAATATTATGCGATTTTCGTTTTATTGAACCATACGTGCGTACATTGCAAGCAACCACCGATGATAAATATGTTGTTGCAGACTATGTTTGGGACGACTTCGGGCTCTCTTTCGTGCGCTTTTTAACTGAAGCTGTTAGCCACGAAGAAGCCGTTAAACGATTTGTTGCAAGCGAATAAATGTAAAACATAACTATTAAAAATAAAACAAGATGAACCACAATTCCTATTACAAGCTAATGCAAAAGAACGCATTCAGAACAGTAGCTATTGCATTCCTGATTTTGTTGTTCTCACCTACTGCATGGGCACAAAGTGAAAAGATAGATGGCAGCAGAGGTGATGCCTATATTGAACGTACAAAGGAAAAGAAGACTCCTCTTATTCTCCCTGGTACTGGAAAAATAAATATTGAAAAACTGAAGGGCAAAATTGATACGCAGATGGACATCTCTAAACTCAATCTTGTAGAACTGCGTGCTATTCGAAATGCCTTTGCCGCAAGACAAGGATACCCTTTCAAGGATGCTACGTTACGTGCATTATACAATACAACAACATGGTATAATAATGCACTTTGGAATGTTTCTGAAAAGGAGGAGACCAGTGGTAAGAAGTTCTCACCACGCTATACGAAAGAACAACTTGCCTTTACAGAGCGCATCCGTGCACAAGAAGCGGAATTACGAAAACTGAACTTTAAACCAGCGAATAGTAAGGACGTGGTGAATATGAAGAATCTTATCAACCCGTTCCAGCTGAAAGAGTTCGACCCAAAGCTATATAGCATGTTGGGACAGAATGGTTTTGCTATCGTTCCTGCCGAACATAATCAGCTTTTCCACGTATATGAGAAGAACGACTATGCTGATTTTCCAAGCTTCGTAACCACTGACCTCTACCTACAACAGTTCCATCTCTATTTTGATTGTGTATTGCGCGATGTGGAGGAAAAGCACTTAGACTCACTGATGATTGTCTTTTCTTCCAAAATGGGAGCAGAGATGAAGACACTTACAAGCAGTCAAAATGCAGAAATAAAGGCTGCAGCGGAATATGGTCAGGCATGGTTTGCCGTCGCATCTTGGCTTTTTAGTCATGATAAAGCACCAAAATCAATGGCTACACTAAATGCCCCAGAAGCATACAAGAAGATGGTAATGGAAGAAATTACTAAGTCTTTCGAGGCTGAAAATGGATATTCTGATATGCTTGAATATGACTCTCAGACAGGAATGTTTGCTTATTCGCTCTTCCGTCCACGTGGTCACTATACCCGTTCTAAGGTTTGTAGTCGTTACTTCCGTGGTATGATGTGGTTGCAAACAGCCCATTTTGGTACGGACAAACCTGCTAAGATGAAGCAGATTGCACTTATTGCCAATGTCTTCAACCAACAACCAAAGCTCAAAACCATATACGACAAGGTAAGTGAACCAATCACTTATCTTATGGGAACACCTGATAATGCTACCCTCATACAGGTTGCAGAACTTGTTAAGAAGATGAACTTACCTATAGAAAAGCTATTATCTTCAAATAAAGACATGGGTAAACTGACAGCAAACATTGAAGCAATAGCAAAGAAACAGACACGTATCGAGTTGAAGAAAACACATGGTAGCAAATATGTTGTAGATATTATGCCGCAGCGTTATCAACCTGATGCAGAGGCATTGATAGCTACTACGGATCAAGATAGCCCTATCTCTCTCCGCCCATGTCCAAAGGGACTCGACTGGATGGCTGTGATGGGATTGCCAGGTGCCGAACGTATTCTCATGGACGAGCTGAAAGAAGCACAGAAATGGAAGGATTTTCCAAAGGCATTAACCACTGCTCGTAAGAAAGTTGCTAATACTCCTTGGGAGGCTTGTGTAGCAAATCAATGGATGTACACGCTCCAGTCATTAGGTGACACCGCACAGTCGCTTCCTTATTTCATGCAGACACCACAGTGGCAGAAAAAGAATTTGAACACAGCACTTGCCTCTTGGGCAGAATTAAAGCATGATGCTATCCTCTATGCAAAGCAGCCGATGTTAGCAGAGTGTGGTGATGGAGGTCCTGAACCACCTGTCGTGAAGGGATATGTAGAGCCTAACGTGAAGTTCTGGGAGAAAGCTATTGCACTCGTAACAAGAATGGATAAAGTCCTCACAACTTACAATTTACAGACTGAAAAGGCAAAGGCTGTATATGAACGAATAAAGGAAATGGCTGAATTCTGCCGTGATATCAGTATAAAAGAACTGAATGGTGGAAAGATAACTGATGAGGAATACAACCAGATTGAAATCATTGGTTCGACCGTAGAGAACATCTCTTTGGAGCTTGTCAGCGAGGACAATCAGATGTTGCAGGGATGGTCTGATGTAGTGAGTACCGACAAGAAGGTTGCAGTTGTTGCCGATGTCTTCACTGCTGGAGGCGAGAATGTTGCCATAGATGATAAATGTGTGCTATATGAAGGAGTTGGTCCTGCCTACGAAATATATGTTGTTGTAGAGATTGATGGATTCCTCTATCTTACACGCGGTTCTGTACTCTCCTATCGTGAGTTCACTCGTTTGATTTCAGACCCACGCATGACGGACGAAGAATGGCAAGAGGAGTTAAAGAAGTCACCAACAGGTGGAACGCCATCATGGATGAAAGAGATCATAGCTCCAGTAAAAGGAATGAGTGCTGATGATGAAGAGACATTCTATAGCTCGGGCTGTTAAAGTTATTATATGCTTATTAACTCCTATCCTACTATCTTTCAATGGGATAGGAGTTAACTTTATCAATCAGAAGAAGTCAGCTCAAAAAAGACCTGACGACACTTTACGTATCGTTATTACAGGTGACCTTCTACTTGACAGAGGAGTAAGACAGAAGATTGATATGGTGGGAGTCGATGCTCTCTTCTCACCTACTATCGACTCATTGTTTCACTCTTCCAACTATGTAATTGCCAACTTAGAGTGCCCTGTGACTAAAATTAGGGAACGAGTGTTCAAACGTTTCATCTTTAGAGGCGAACCCGAATGGTTGCCAACACTACGTCGTCATGGCATAACGCACCTCAACTTAGCCAATAATCATAGTATTGACCAAGGAAGAAGAGGACTTTTAGACACACAAGAACAGATTAAAAAAGCAGGAATGATACCTATCGGGGCTGGTAAGAATATAGCGGAAGCAGCAGAACCAGTACTCATTTCTACAAGTCCACGCCATGTTTGGGTAGTTTCATCCCTACGTTTACCCTTAGAAAACTTCCTCTATCTTCCTCAAAAACCTTGTGTTAGTCAGGAGAGTATAGATAGTCTTATCATGCGAGTTAAACACTTACGAGCCACAGATAAGAATTGTTATATTCTCCTTATACTACATTGGGGATGGGAACACCACTTCAGAGCCACTCCACAGCAGCGTGAGAATGCACACAAACTAATAGGTGCAGGGGCTGATGCTATTGTTGGACACCATAGTCATACGCTCCAGACAATAGAGACGTATCGAGGGAAACCGATTTACTATGGTATTGGAAACTTTATTTTTGACCAAAGAAAACCGATGAATTCACGGGCTTGTGTAGTGGAGTTATCCATTACTGCAGACAAGTGTAAAGTAAGGGCTTTACCTATAGAAATCAAGAACTGCACACCATACCTTAGTAAATAGCGTTTTCAGATTGTGCTTATTTCTCACTTTTGGATAACTTTTCAGCGAAAAAGTTTGGAAGTTTACGTTTAAGTATATACTTTTGCAGCAGGTCTGAGGGTATGGCTTAGCATTAAGCTATACCAAAAAGAAAAATGAAAAAGTAAACACAATATGAAGCGACAAGGACAAGCACTATCGTTAAAGAATCTAACAAAAAGTAATGTGTGGGACATTCAGGAAAACGATGTCTTCCGCCTTTGGGCACAAGCAGAACGTGACGCCGATTTAAGGGATAATGAGCGTCACTATATTGATGTGATTAAAAGTGCCTTTACCATTGAAGAAGTGAAAGTTGACAAGCCAGAGATAATTAAGAAATACGAAGAACGTGGCTGCCAAGTTGGTCAAGTTAGACTTGATGAGGGTACAATCGTAAAATGGGCTTTGAAAAAGAAGCCTATTCAACGTATTACAGACTTAACATTGGAGAATATCCATCATATATCTGCTCAGAAACTTATTGAAGTTCTAGAGCGTAACTTTGGAGGCGGTTGGGAGAGCTTACCTCAGAGTGTGCAGGATATTATCTTAAATGGATTTGATATAAGTACAACAACGCTTCCAACAGCTCGCTTGAAGAAAGCTGGTGGTCTTTATGAGAAGAAAGTTGCTGATGGCTTTGAAGTTCTTGAGATTTCTAAAGGCTCATGGACAGAAGCTATTTTTGCAAAAGAAAAGCCTATCCCAATTGTAGCCAACAAGAAAACAACATCATTTGACGAGATTGAAGACGAGAACCTCTTGAATGACGAAGATGATGAAGATTTATTGTTAGAAGAAGAGAAGAATACTGATGAGGATGAGGACGAGGACTTCGATGAGGACAAGCTCACAGAGGAAAGTTATCGTACTACATTTGACACCAACCCAGAAGAACTGGAGATGCAAGCCGATGAGGATGGAGAAGATGTAGATTTCTAAACAGCATTATAGTAGGCTATGTGTGATTAAACATAGTACCATAAAAAAAGGCCCAATCAACATCATTTGATTGAGCCTTTTCTTGTTACTGAGATAAATATTATTCTCGTTTCTTTTTCTAAGCCTCACAGCCATCCATTATAATAGCAATGGATGCGAATAGTTTGTTTTAGTGCTTTTTAGCCTTCTGTGCCAAAGCCTGACGACGTGCATTCTGAATCTCAAGGAAACGAGCATCAACGCTACTATCAAACTCCTGATTTTTAATTATTAATCTTTCCATAAATGAATTGTTATCTTAAATACTAAATCGGTTACAAAGATACATTTTTCAAGTAATTACAACAAATTTATACATTCTTTTTTATACTTCTTTCAATCACTTTTTGACCAGAGTCAACACCATTGATTTACATCAAAAATTTACTTCGATTTTCATAACAACCACAATAAAAGATCGTTATATCAATATTCTTTCGTACCTTTGCCTTGAATACACAAAGAGAAATAAGTAATAACAGCAAGACCAAAGGGGTTTTGCACAAAAGAAGAAAGGTAGATTATGTTAACATTTGGTATTATTACTATCATTGCAGCCGTAATTGCTGAAGCTTTGATTGTTTCAAAGAAGATTAATCTTGATTAATAAATCAGTTAAACAAAAGACCAGAAATTTAATGGAACACTGTTATAATGTTTAACATTTGACAGATAAAAAAAAGTCGATATATCCACATTGATGTATCGACTTCTTTTTTGTATGTTTTATTATAAGCTTTCAGCGAATATCATTCAGAACCTTTCAGCAGGCAAAATACATTCAGCAATGTAAATTCCTGACAACCCTGTCAGCTATAATAGATACTTAACTTACAGCATTTCAGCAAGGTACGCAAAGTATTAAAAATAATAGCAAAATGAAATGCAACTTTTATTGTAAAATCTGTCATCGCTTCTGACTCATGTAAGAATACATTTACTTTAAAGTTTAGAGCGATATTAGCCCTAGTTACCTTACCCTTCCCACTGTTTCAGCGGTTCAAGCCAGACAAAAGATAACCATTAAAAAGACTAAGACTTTATAGAATATTGAGATCAGCAAGCGCTTTCTGTGCAATAACATCAAACTCCTCACCTAAATCGCAGAAGCTCAAGACACAATTATAAGCCGCATGCTTTAATGAGAGATTCTCACCTTCCAATGTCGTACGAGCTTGATCAAGGAACTCGTTGATTCCACGTTCATTAGGTTCCATACCTCGGGAAAAAAGACGCGCAAGGAGTTGGTAACCACAAAGCTGATACATATCACGACCTGAAGCAATCCATTTATACGCCAAAGTTGGTGCAAAATCAAGATATTGGAGTAAGTTGAAAGCCAGCAATTCAGCCATTTCCTGAGTACGAAGGCGTTCCATCCAAACTTCAACAAGATCCTCATCCATCTTCTCTGCTGGCATAATTAATGTAGCAAGCACTTGACACTCACGGATATCTTCTTTCCATAGTTCTATGGCAAGAGCATAATCTTTACCATATTCAGTTGCCATCTTCTGCAAATCAGGGAGTGGTACACCCCAGTTTATTTTATACGAAACACCTTTCTCACGCATTGAGTGGGATGCAACACCATTCATCAACAATCGGAAAGACTGTTTTATCTCTTTTAGTTTCTCGTGTATCTGTTCATCCATTATTATCTTTACCTATTAAATTTGAAAAAATTATTGTAGCCATTCCATGCTACGACGTCCTTATTATTAAGTCTTTGAGAACATAATCGCAGTTATTATCCACCTACTAAGCTTAACATCAAGTAGCAGTCGGTTTCGGAAATATTGTAGAGTGACAGCGTTTCAACATCACTTTGGAACTCATCTAACAACATTTCTGAACTCCTCCCACTCTTTGCTAACCATTCACGGAATAAATCAACAGCCTGCTGAATATTACCCATGGCCCACTGACAATAGCCAGCATTCAGATAATCCTCATGAGCAGGGGTTGATGTTAGGAGGGTATCATAGAGCTGTGCAGCTTTATCAAGACTCTTATCTGCCAGCATTGCCCATGCAAGGACACGTTTCACGTTCATATCATCAGGGTATTGATAATCAAGACGGAACAACTCCTCACGCACCTCACTGGTCCTACCTAACTTCAAAAGAGCGACACAACGATTCATTGTGTAATTCTTCTGTCCTGGTTCTAACTTCAACAAAGCAGAATAAACTTCTGCTGCAGTGACATAATCCTCCATATCAAGAGCTGCCCTCGCTTTACCTTTCAAGGCCCATAGGTTTTCAGGTTCTTTCTTCAAAGCATAGTCAAAGAACTGATAAGAGAACTCTGCCTTACCCATATCAATATTTGTATAACCCATCAAAATCGCATAGCGTGAGTCTTCACTCTGGAAAGTTGTCAATAGTTCAGCAAGTTCTTCAAATTGTCTATGCTTATACAAATGTAATGCTAAACGCAATTTAACCTTATCTAGTCCTGTACCCATAAAGGTTTTATAGGTAAAGAAGAAGGTGTCTGCAACAAAATCACTCTTACCATTATCCTCAAATGGATTGATAAAATCGCTTGCAGTAGGATAGAGACGGAAGAAACGATAGAGATCCTGAAGATAGGTACGTCGAATGCTCATTGCATCTTCCATATCATCACTTTCAGCCAAAGGACCTAACATTGCATCAGAACCTATCACCTCCTTAATATCAGCAGGCAACTGATTAATGATTTGCTCTAACGCAAAAGCAAAGGAGTATCTATCCGACTCACAGAAGTTACTTCTTTCCATGAGTGTGTTTAAGAACTTAGTATCGCCTAATTTATTTATCACAGAGCGCAAAGCGGGGTGATTCAAATAAAAAGGAATGAACCAATTCACCATGTCATTGAAGAAAGGAAATCGTTTCATCTGACTAAAACCGCCGAAGTAGATATCCGAACCCTGCTTCTGCATGTCCATCATTTTGCGAACGTTTTCTTCCAATTGTTCCATTCGTTTCTCATCAGCATCTTGATGAAGGATATTCTCTATCGCATCTTCTTCTTTCTCCATGATACCAAGACGACCTATCGTAAGATTAGAATTACGCATGAGATCGGGCATGATGTCACGTTGTATCTTATCATTATCCCTCTCTGCGTCCTTACTATAGAAGAATTGTATTTGCAAAGTCAACAACTCTTTGGCTATTGCAGGATTCTCACAGAGTTCACGTACGATTGCATCTTGCTCAGGAAAGATATCCATTCCCTCGAATATCGATAACACCCAGCCAACCAATGCACGTTGTCTCACATGTTCATCAGTGGCTTTTTGATATACATTAGCAAGCGTCTTAAACTTGTTGATATCAAATTGATTCATAGCGCCAAGGCTAATAGCGCTAACTATCACTTGTTGATCAGTTGATGCAAGAGTTGGAGAAAGGAGTAAATCAGTATAGAAAGTACAATCGTCATCAGTCCATTGACAAGATGTCCATAAAGCATTAAAAAGACGATTGATAAATGATAGATGACGTTCGTAAAGTTCAGCTGTTTTTTGTTCTCTCGCCTCTTCTGGCTGAAGTGAGAGCATAGCAATGTCTGAAACAAAGGCTTCTAACACAGTACGAACAAAATCATGACTTGTATTCAGATGGTCAATAACCTTAAACGAGTTAACGTATGCACCTACATTCTTACAACGCCAGCTTATCTCAAGATTGGCAGCAACTCTATAAAGTCGCTGTAACAAAGAGTTGTAGAGCGATTCACGATGACTATCTGAAAAACCTCGTCCCATATAATCGACCATCAACTGATAATCTGTTTTGATTGCTTCAAACTCACCGTGACCCATAAGCGATGGACGCTGAGCGTAAAGTTGATCTAATCGATCAATAGCTTTACTCAATCGCTTGTCCATCAACAAACCTATAGTCTTACTAAGAATCTCATCTACATTCACTGCCCTACTCCTTAATTTTATTACTATACTATACCTTACTTACTAACTTTACCGCTATTAAGATAATTGCGTGCCATAAGTAAGTCTGCCTTACGTGGTGGACCAATCTTCGTATATTTGATGTCAGGTAATGCACGTACAACAGCTTCATCAACCTTCATATATTTCTGAATTAAGTCAGAATAATACTTAACACCATGCTTATTGATTTGGTCAACAGCTTTATCATAAGCCTCAGCAAAGGCGATTTCTTCATCTTGACGACGTATTTTATCCATTATAGCCACCACACCAAGATGAACACCAGCATCCTCCGAATTAAAAAGAGAATTATTATCAGCCGATAAAGCCTTGGCTACTTGTGGCTCAGAGAACCAATAGGCGTCTATCTCGTGATTTTGCAACATAGCAAGTCTCACGAATACATCATTAATTTGTACACGGAAGACTTGATACTTTGGCTTTGCCTTCTTTACGACCATATCAGTCAGCAGGTCTGTTCCTGAGTAACGAGTCATAGCAACAATCTTGTCACTCAAATCAGAAAGTTTCTTTAGTTTTGAACCTTTGTCAGCAATAAGTTGCCAATTAAGATTTGTATCTGTCAGATAGTGCATTAACACTTTGTTTCTATGCTTCAATCGTTCCGTACGAACAAGGTCGCTGAAGACAGCTTGTACACTCCCTCCTATCATTGCTGTATCACAATCCATCTGCGCATTAAACCTACAAAGTCTAATGTCAACCTTGACAGTATCATATAACAAGCTATCCTTCAATAGATATGCTGGAAGGCAATCCATTGTTGGCATCACTGCTATCTTATAGGCTTTCTGATAAGCTTCACGCTCAGCCAGTTGCTTCGCTTTACGTTCTGCTTGCAGTTCTTTATCGCTCTTACCACAGCCGACAAGCATAAGCACAGCCAGGAGGAGCAGGTAATTAATATGTTTCATATAGTTGCAAAATTAAGAATAAATTTTGTAACTAAGAAAAATCTTATTACTTTTGTCTTACTTATGGCAAAGGACAAGATAGCTTTCGTCTGCAGCAATTGTGGACAGGAAAGCACAAAATGGATTGGCAAGTGTCCCAACTGTGGACAATGGAACACATTCAAAGAGATTCGTATTGCTGCTGATACGGGTTCACAGGCTGCACGCAATGCTGCAACAACATTACGTAATGCTGCTTCGGGCGGTTCTGTTTCAGCTTTAGCAAACAAGCCTCAACGACTGCGTGATATATCCTCACACGATGATCCACGTATCGATATGCACGATGGTGAGTTAAATCGTGTGTTAGGTGGTGGTTTGGTAACAGGTAGTATCGTTCTGCTTGGTGGAGAACCAGGTATTGGTAAGAGTACGCTAACACTCCAAACCATTCTCCATTTACCGCAGCGTGTACTCTATGTCAGCGGTGAGGAAAGTCCTCATCAGATCAAAATGCGTGCTGAGAGAATTTCTAAGGATATATCCGAAAACATCATTATCTTATCTGAAACATCTCTTGAACATATCTTTGAGCATATTCGTGACGTACAACCAGAACTTGTCATCATTGACTCAATCCAAACTATCTCAACAGAAGACGTTGATAGTAGTCCGGGAAGCATTACACAAGTACGTGAATGTGCATCAGCTCTTCTACGTTTTGCCAAGACAAGTGGTGTCCCAGTTATCCTTATCGGCCATATCAACAAAGAAGGAAGTATAGCAGGTCCAAAGATATTAGAGCATATTGTTGACACCGTGATTCAATTTGAAGGCGACCAACACTATATGTACCGTATCCTCCGGAGTATTAAAAACCGCTTTGGCTCGACCTCCGAACTTGGAATCTATGAAATGGAACAACAGGGACTTCGTGAGGTGAGCAATCCTTCCGAACTTCTACTTACAGA
Organism: Prevotella scopos JCM 17725; assembly: GCF_018127785.1. Lineage (NCBI taxonomy): Bacteria > Pseudomonadati > Bacteroidota > Bacteroidia > Bacteroidales > Prevotellaceae > Prevotella > Prevotella scopos. The sequence continues at coordinate 400,253 of NZ_CP072389.1, read as the reverse complement.
AGACCATGAAGGATTATCAGGTGTGGCTATCTCAAGTACAATAGAAGGAGCACGTCCTTTCCTTGTTGAGACACAAGCACTTGTATCTTCTGCTGCCTATGGGACCCCACAACGTTCAGCTACAGGCTTTGACCAACGTCGTCTGAACATGCTTCTCGCTGTATTGGAAAAACGTGTTGGTTTTAAGCTGATGCAAAAGGATGTCTTCCTGAACATTGCTGGTGGATTACGCGCGACAGATATGGCAATGGACCTTAGTGTTATAGCTGCTGTACTCTCATCAAATGTCGATACACCAATAGAGCAAGGTTGGTGTATGTGTGGTGAGGTTGGATTAAGTGGTGAGGTACGTCCCGTCAGTCGTATCGAACAACGGATTGCTGAAGCAGAGAAACTTGGTTTTAGTCATATTATTATTCCAAAGTACAACCTTTCAGGACTTACAGGCAAATATAATATTCAACTACACCCAGTAAGAAAGGTTGAAGAGGCACTTAGAGCATTGTTTGGGTAGGAAACTCATACCAAACACAGTAATTGCATTTTTCATAAACAACCCATTTCGTTTTGGTAAATGGAGCCTTGCATCGCACTCTCCTAGATGAACATAATTGAATGTGCAAGGCTTTCTAATGACCTTCATATCTTTAAAAGAGTTGTATTATAAAAGGTAGAAGACTAATTACCTCTGCCACCACATTGGTGTTGCATAATCATCTGGACCACCTAAAAGTTCAACAGCCTTCTCATAATTGCTGCGATTGTTAATCAGTTGATTCTTATCGAATGGAATTCTATTAGGCGTCAACAGCGTATAACCATTTGTAGCCTGCGGCACTGAGAAGATGCGAGGATAGCCTGTGCGACGAATCTCGTTCCATCCCTCCTGTCCATTTGGGAACAAAGCAATCCACTTCTGCGTTATCAGACGCTCCATTTTTTTAGCCATAGGGGCAACATCATCCCATTTAATCGTAATTGTAGAAGCCTTTACAGCAGCCCTACCAAAACCACCTAAGGCATCAGTGTAATTGGCTTCTGTTGAAGTGTCATCCAACAGATAGGTAGCTGCACCATCGGCTCCCCATTGCTCGAAAGATAATGTCACACCTTGCTCATAATAATCCTTCACTGTTCCACTGCCCATATTCCAGCCACGTAATACTCCTTCAGCCTTACAAAATGCCATCTCCGATGCTGTAAGCCAAATTCCAGGTGTCGTCTCTTGCATATTTACAGACGAATAAAGACGCTTAGCAACAACATTGCTTCCTATCGTAGCCCCAGCCCGACAACCAATATATTTACGTTTACCTTGAGTTAATGGTTGCAAAAAATACTTACTCATTCGTGGATCTTTATATCCAGTCATAAAACTTTCAATATCAGCACAGATACGACTATCACCCCATGAAACAGCAGTTGTCCACAAACCAGCTTTATTATAACGAATGGTACAGTTATCCTCGTTTCCTTCTATGACCCCCTCCCGCACTGCTTTCTCAGCTAAAGAACGTGCCATCACAGGTTCTACATTACTAATACGCACAGCGATGCGCAACTTTAACGAATTGGCAAACTTACGCCACTTGTTGAAATCGCCTTTATAAACAAGGTCGTATGGTGCAAAGGTTATCATTTCCTTAGCAAGTTGTGTGTCAGATGAGATGTAAGAAGTAGCCTCATTTAGGTCCTTTATCAGTTGTAAATAAATATCCCGCTGTGACACGTAAACAACATGATTATCCGCATTCACACTGAGGGGGAACGGACCATAGATATCAGTGAATCGCAGGAAAGCTTGTGCACGAAGAATCAAAGCCCAAGCATAAGTGATATTCTCTTTACCATTCAGATTAACCACCTCGTTATACGCAGACACAAAAGGAGGCGCATAAGATGCTGGCCAAGCACGCCATATATTACTTGCATTGAATAGTGTATGATTTTTCGGCTGTTCTTTTGAGTAAGTTGTGTACCGACCCAGATAGTTACCCACAAAGTCAATCATTGTTTGATAAGCATTTTCTTGCTCTGGGAAAGCCACTCCCTGCATCTGAATCAAGAATGAGCCAACAGCATAGTTATCTCGACTCAACTCTTCTTGTGATAACTTACTCCCTGGACGATTAATATCAACAAACTCACTCGTGCAGGAAGATAAGACCACCAGCAAGCAGAGGGACAGAAAAAGTCTCTTACTACAATACATTATCATCTTAAAGTTTTACATTGATACTAAAGCCCAACGAACGTTGACTAGGCTGCATGAAATAATCAAATCCTTGGTAATAAATATCCGTTGAAGGGGTAGCTTCAGGATCAAAAGGTGCTTTACAATAAAGCATCAAAAGGTTTCTCGCTGTCAAAGCAATCGACACCTTTGCTCCGCGAATCAGTTTATCAAAGGTATAACCCAAATAAAGCTCTTTGATTCGCACATTAGAAGCGCTATAAACATACTCCCCCCAAATAGGAGTATCTCCACCAACGATTGTATAAAAATTCTCCGTTGAAACTAACTGATTACCAACAGTAACGCCACCATTGTTTCTTAGTCTGGCTGTCTTCTTAGAAACACCATACGAATCCATGAAAGCTTGTGTCTGTGACACGCAGACTCCACCTAAACGGGCCGTTATCAGCATCCCTAACTCAAATCTCTTCCATGTGAAATTATTTTTCAATCCAAGATGTGCTTTCGGCAAAACGGATCCAACTAAATTTGGTGATGACAACTCCATCTGCATCACCTGCCCATCAGCATTGACGAGAATATTCCCTTGTGCATCACGCTTAAAATCAGTGAATGTATAGAGATCACCCATCGTACCACCTTGTGTCAATATCACTTCACATCCATTTAGCCCACCTTGTCGGAGCGTTTCGTTAGGATTGTCAAGTAATCGTACAATCTGATTATCATTTGTACTATAAGTCATATTCGTCTCCCAGCGAAGATTCTTCCACTTCTTATTATAGCCTACACTCAACTCTAATCCTCTGTTCCGTACATCTCCAGCTTGTATGTACTCACGATTAAAAGCACCACCAAGCGTAATTTGACGAAGGAAGGTCTGATTCTTCGTGTCCGATTGGTAAAGCGTAAACTTCATTGACATGGTTTCCTTAAACAAATGAGCCGTCATACCAACTTCCCATGAGTTTGTACGCTCAGGATAGAAGTTATCAGGAAACTTATAGGTGACCGTATGGTAAGTACCTGTTGAAGGGATATACTCATAACGCCATGAGGATGAAATATTAGGAGAGATAGCGGATCCAACTGAAGCCCACGAAGTACGGAACTTCAAGAAATCAACAAACTTTGGCAACCTAAGCATCTTTGAGAGAATAGCCGACATACCCACAGAAGGATAGAAGAAGGACTGCTGAGCTGTATTACTCAACGACGAATCCCAGTCGTTACGTCCTGTCATCGTGAGATAAACACGTTCTTGCCAGCCTAACTCTACACTTCCAAGTACCGAATGAATTGCATGACGCGTTATATCAAAGATTGGCCGATTATCACTTGACACTCTACTATAGTCGATGCCGTTAGGAGTAAAAATATTCGAAGGAGCCTTTAACCCTCCTTGAAAACCAGCAATATCATAAGATTTATTAGTGAAAGCCGTACCTACATTAGCAACAAGCGACAAGTCGCCCCATCGTTTAGAGACATCAGCCATAACATCTGCATAGAAAGAACGGTCATTTAGCTTACTGTAACTATAATATCCGTAAGGCGAGTGAGCAAAAATATCAAGCGTTGAAGCATATCGTTTGTCTTCCAATTTGTTTACAGCTTCATCCCAACGGAGTCTTCCTTCAAGGGCTAACCAAGTCGTAAAATGATACTTCACACCAAAGTCAGTGAGGTATCTATTACGCTTCGTTGTCTTCAACATACGATTAGTAACCCAATAAGGGTTTTGCATCTTCAAGTCATCTCCATAGTTCCAGTTCTGCAAATTGATATTGCGTACTGCATCATAAGTTTCAAACTCCTTAATAGCATCAAAGCTTTCTCCACGTGGGAAGAGATAGACAGATGTCAGCGGATTGAAGTATTGCCCCTGCGCCAACATATTCCTATCATTTTCTCTAACAAACTTGAAAGAGAAAGTCAGCCTTAATTTATCTTGTAATGCCGTAAAAACATTCTTGAATGTAAGATTATAACGTTCAAAAACATTATTCGGAATGATACCACGCACTGTAGAGGAACCCAAAGAAAGATAGACTTGATTGTGCTCTGTCCCTGACATCACTGTTGCATTATTCGTAAAGTTTACTCCTGTACGGAAGAAGTCGTTAGGCGTGTAACTACCAGTACCTGAAGCATTTTTCGTCCCCCATGACTTCATCTCATTAGTACGATTGCCGTATTCATTCTGAAATTCTGGTAATACAAAAGAAGAGAGAAACTGTGTACTTGTAGAAAACTCCACAGAAGTTTTACCTACTCTGCCTGACTTAGTCTTTATCATCACCGCACCCTGCGCTGCTGCCGACCCATAGAGAGCCGCTGCTGCTGCACCACTGAGCACTGACACACTCTCTATATCATCAAGATTGATATCAGAAATACCCTCTGCGCCTGGCTGCGACGAATAGATACCTCCTTTGATATCATCGTTACTACGATTATTGATAGGAATACCATCAATCACGTAAAGAGGTTGGTTGCTCTGTGCCAAAGACTTCGGCCCACGCATTACCACACGTACTGCGCCTCCCATTCCGGCAGCTGATTCATTGACAGAAACGCCTGCCATTCTGCCTGCCAAAGCGTTTGCAAAATTAGTTGTCTTCACCTTGTTTAGCTCTTCACCCTCCATCTGCTTGACATTATAGTTCAGGGCTGTACCCGAACGGCTGATACCTAAGGCTGTTACAAAGACTGTCGCTAACTCAAAGGAACTCTCCTTCAAAACAAATAACTGATGATCACTATTCTCTATATACTTTTCTATTGCATCAAAACCAATGCAAGATATAACCAAAATAGGGTTTGGCTTTTCTGATTTCAAAATAAATTTACCCTCTAAATCAGACAATGCACGAACCTTAGAACTACCCTTTACCATAATGGTTGCACCAATAATAGGATTACCCGCTACATCTTGCACCTTCCCATTAAAGGTATAGAGCGTTGGTATAACAGGTTCCTCTCTCTTACGTTGTTGGTAAGTTGGTTCCGTGCTATTCGTATATCGATATTTTATAGCTGCTTTTTCCTTCTTTAGATAGATAATATTATCAATAATTTTATAAGTTATCCCTGTATTTTCAAAGAGCCTACTCAACACGAAATCAATAGGTAAATTACTTATAGAAACAGCATTAACCTTCTGTTTACCAAGTGCATCATCGTAGAAGAAACGATACTTAGTTTTAGTTTTAATTCGTTGTATAACAGTCCTTAAATCAGTTTGATTAGTTGTTAGTGACACCTGTGCAGAAGTACTATGTACACCTATCATCAAAAGAAAGGCACACATAAACGTTCTGAGGAAAAGTAATACTTTCGGACTATCAACTATCACCATGAAATCAGTTCAAATAGTATTATTTTACAATACACTAACAACACATTGAGTTTATACACACAAAGATAGACAATTATCTTTATTTAATAAAGATGGCTTATGCCCATTTCACATAAATTAACCCGCTCGTTCGTCTAAACAGATATAAAAAGTGTATCTTTGTTCATAAATACAAAATCTCCTGTAAACACCCTCGCAAAAGATAAAATTGTAGATAGGATAGAACTGGATACAGCAGGGCTAAAAAATAGACAATGACATTACCAGAGCAAAGGTTCCGCCAGATATTTAGGGCATTATATCCCTCCCTCTCCTTTTATGCTACTCGGCTTGTACAAGACGATGAGGCAGAGGATATCGTGCAGGAAGCTTTCATGGAGTTGTGGAAACGCAAAGAAGATATTGAAGACGAAAGCCATATTAAGGCTTTCCTCTATCGAATTGTCTATACTCGTGCCCTGAATGTCATTAAGCATCGCACCATTGTAAACAATCATGCTGACAGCGTAAAGAAGGTTACGCAGTTCAAGTTAGATTACTATAACCCAGAGGCTAATGACGTGATGGGCTATATTGAAGGACTGGAGACAAGAAAGCAAATCAACGACGCCATTGGAGAACTTCCGGCTAAATGTCGCGAAGTTTTCATACTGAGTTACCAGCACGACAAGAAAAACAAGGAGATAGCAGAGCAATTAGGTATCTCAATTCGTACGGTTGAGGTGCATCTCTACAAGGCTTTAAAGACCTTAAGAGCACGACTGAAACAACACGCGTAAAGACTATTCCAAGGAGAAAATGACTGCTTGCAGAAATTATTTTCATGAAGAAAAATATTTTTCTTCATGAAAAGAAATAATTATTTCCATGAAAAGAAAGTTTTTTTATCATGAAAAGAATTCTATTTCAACCATGAGTAAACTATGTTAAACGAACACCTAAGCAAACAAGACAGCATTCTTTATAACATTTTTTTTTAATTCCTATTACGTAAAAAAGCCAACTAGGTTGTTATAAGTAAAGAGTTGCGGTAAAACAGCTTACAAAAATATTAAAATAAATTCGCTTCAGTTGAAACAAAAAAGAATGAGTGAAATCAATAATAAGATTATAAAAGACTATCTTGTTGGCAAAGCAACTGCCAAAGAGATGGAGCAGCTGGCAGAATGGTTAGCGGTCTCGGAGGAAAACCAAAAGGAATTCTTCGAGATGGATTTAGCTTACCATTTAGGGAAAAACAGCCAGATTGCCTCATCTAAGAAAATTGAAGAAGCCGAAACTAAATTATTCAACCAGATTAAAGAATACGAAGAAAAAACAATTAATAATAGCAGAATCCACCTCTTCCGTTATGCAGCAGCCATCGTTGTAGCAGTATTATTGATTGGAGGAGGACTCTTTGCCTTCCTATACCAATCAGCTGAGATAACCACGATTACTGCCATGAATGAGGTAAAGAAGGTAGTGCTACCGGATAAATCTATTGTATGGCTCAATAAAGGAACAACCATCAGTTATGCAGAAGACTTTGATGGCAACGAACGAAAGGTTAACTTAAAGGGTGAAGCCTTATTCAAAGTCACAAAGAACGCTAAAAAGCCTTTTATAGTAAAGAGTGATGCGGCTTCAGCAAAGGTATTGGGAACAACCTTCAACTTCAAAGGACAAGCTGCTGATGGAAAAGAAGTTATCAGCTTGATAGAAGGTAGATTGGAAGTTACTGGACTCAACGGAGAGGGAAAAGTTGTTCTTCATCCAAACCAGAAAGCTACTATCAGCAAAGATTCAAAAGCCATTACGACTGAAAATAGCTATGCCCCAATCGACGCGGTATGGCATGACGATATGATTCCATTCAGCAATATGCAAATCAAAGAGATTGCTCATATCCTTGAGCAACTCTACGATTATAAGATTATTGTTAATTCAAAATTAGATAATAAGAGAACTTACACTGGTGTTATCAAGAGAAGTAAGGATATAAGAACCATATTAGATGGACTCTCTTATACCATCTCCTTCCACTACACCATGAACAACAAAGAGATAACCCTCACAGAATAAACCTCTGCAAGAGTCATTTTCTTTAATCTATAACGGCTAAATCAATCACTAAAATCCCTATTCCCATTGCTTACAATCTGTAAAAGCAAAAGGGGATAGGTTTTTTTATTCAAAAAGATTAGCATGAAGAAAGAATAACATGAATTTAAGAAGTAGTGCATATGCTCAACACCATTCGTTTTTACCATCGGCACCAATTGTGTATATTATCAACACCAATCGCGTATTAGAAGAAACATAAAAGGGTTGACCTGTATTAAAACAACAAGATAAACAAAAACAGCATATGCTCAATTGCTATACCTCATTCCTAACTATAAATGAAAAACTATCTCTGATAATAATAAGCAGCATAACTTCCTTTTCCATAAGGTGGTATCAGTCTTAATCCTTGCTTCTTAAGCGATAGTATCTTAAGTGCTTCCTTATAGTAGCGCGGACGAAGACTATCAGAAGGGTAATACTGCGGGAGATAACGGGCGAAGTCATAGAGATTACGATCTAATAAGAAACCAACCAGCTGGTAATTAGCTGATTTACAAGTTACCTTATAGAGAACGCTATCAGGCAATAACCACGAATGAACTTTCCCTGGGCGTAATATACTTGCACCTCCCATTAAAGGATAATGAAAGAGACTATCTGACAAATGTCCTCGACGAGCAACAGCATAGACCGTAAGCATAGAGGTGACAGAGTCAGTATGTGACATGATTCGCACAATATTCAGCGCACCCGCATAATCTTTCTTGTCGATCAAAGCCTCAACTTTAGCACGTTGATGGAAATAGCGGTCACTATTACTGAAAAGCCCTGTAAATAAAAAGAAACAAAGAAATATTAAGAGGTTAATCCATATTATTTGTGAGAATGGTCCATAGCTACGCAGTTCGGGTTCATAAGGTTCGAAGCGTTTGACAGCAAGCATTACAAAAGTATAAACCACCAATAACAATGGAGCAACCCATAACCAATTACCAAATGTAACACTATTGGATGTTGGTTGTAGATCAGAGATGATTGTAAGAACCAGAAAAGAAGGAAAGTAAGTCAATCCAAAACCACGCTTGTTTAACTTGACCAATGAGCTTACGCCCACTTGGAGCAACTTTAAAGTAAGCGTTATCAATAGTGCACCTAACAATGGGTCATAGAAGGTTTGCCTTCCAGAAGCCAAATGTTGTACTACTGTCATTACATCTGCTTGGAAGAAAAATAGATAGCAAAATGTGAATGAACAAAATAGTACTGTACAAACAGCATGCATAAACTTACTTTCCATCATTGTTTTTACTTCTTTCTTAATACAACAGCACTACGCGCTGGTATGTAAAGTTTGAGCCAACCTTTGTGATCTTGCTGATAAAGAGGGTCAGCATTCGTGAAGTGCTCTACAGTGTCATCAGCAAATCCAAAACCACCGAACTCTTTAGCGTCAGTGTTTAAGACTACGTTATAAGAACCTTCTGGTACCAAGAACCCATAATCTGAATAAGAACGTATAGGTGAGAAATTGAATACAAAAATCAATTCTCCTCTGCTGAATGCCAATATCTGATCACCATCATTGTGCCATATCTCTTGAATAGGAGTCTCATTAAACTTCTTCTCACTTTTGACAACTTCCAACATCTCACGGTCGAAATCACCCAATAGATGATAGCATAATTCTTTATTATCAACCAAGTTCCATTGACGACGTGCATACTTATAGCTCCATCCATTGCCTTCACGTGGGAAGTCAATCCACTCAGGGTGTCCGAACTCATTTCCCATAAAGTTCAAATAACCACCATTGATAGCTGCTATCGTGGCAAGCCGAATCATCTTATGTAGAGCAATACCGCGATGAACCATCTCTGTTTCGTCTCCCTTACGGAAGTGCCAGTACATATCAGCATCTATCAAACGGAAGATAATGGTCTTGTCACCCACCAATGCTTGGTCATGCGACTCGCAATAAGATATTGTCTTCTCATCTGAACGACGGTTTTTGATCTCCCAGAAGATAGAAGATGGCTTCCACGCTTCATCAGGCAACTCTTTGATAGTCTTAATCCAGTAGTCTGGAACATTCATTGCCATACGATAATCAAAGCCGTAGCCGCCATCCTTAAACTTTGCAGCTAAACCTGGCATGCCAGATACTTCTTCTGCAATGGTGATGGCATTCTTGTTCACCTCATGGATAAGACAATTGGCAAGTGTTAGATAACAAATAGCATTATCATCCTGATGTCCATTAAAGTAATCGGCATAATTACAGAATGCTTCACCTAACCCATGACTATAATATAGCATTGATGTCACACCATCGAAACGGAAACCATCAAAATGATACTCCTCCAACCAATATTTACAATTAGACAAAAGGAAATGAAGCACCTCGTCTTTACCATAGTCAAAGCATAGAGAGTCCCATGCTGGATGTTGATGGCGGTCGCCTGGATAGAAGTATTGATTAGGATCGCCTGCTAAATTACCTAAGCCTTCTATCTCATTCTTAACAGCATGAGAATGAACAATATCCATAATAACGGCAATGCCATTCTTATGAGCTTCATCTATCAGCGCTTTCAACTCCTCAGGAGTTCCAAAACGTGAACTGGCTGCAAAGAACGAACTAACGTGATAACCAAAGCTACCATAGTAAGGATGTTCTTGGATTGCCATAATCTGGATAGCATTGTATCCGTCCTTAATGATACGTGGCAGCACCTTTTCGCGAAACTCATTGTACGTTCCTACCTTCTCTTCATCTTGCGCCATACCGATATGACACTCATAAATCAAGAGTGGAGAAGTTTGTGGCTTGAAGCTTTTCTTCTTCCAAACGTATGTGGCTTCAGGGGCCCACACCTGTGCAGAGAATATTTTGCTTGTTTCATCTTGAACAACACGTTGTGCCCAAGCAGGGATACGCTCTCCTTCACCACCTTCCCAATACACACGTATCTTGTAATACTGTCCGTGGCGCATTGCATCATGTGGAAGTGTCAGTTCCCAGTTCCCAGTTCCTTTTATCTTATGACACTGATATGCTTTCTGCTCTGTCCAACCATTAAAATCACCAATAAGGAAAATCTCTGTTGCATTAGGTGCCCATTCACGGAATACCCAACCATCAGCCGTCTGATGCAAACCATAATAGTTATAACCATTTGCAAAATCAGAGAGGGTCATCTTTCCATTCAGTGTAAGCTGATTCAACTTCCAAAGTGCATGTTCGTAGCGTCCACGAATAGCACCCTCATAAGGAGCTAGATAAGGATCATTCTTTACGAGTCCTATATGAGATGGCTCCTTCGCTTTTGTCTTTCTTACAGAAGCATCCTTAACAGGAGTCTTCGTTGTTGCGATTTTCTTCGTTACCATGGTAGAAAAGCTTTATGTTATTTGTTATATTTTTTGTAAAGATTAGTTCGTATGACGTTTCCCGTTTTCGTAATAACCGCTGGCAGTCACATTACCATTTTTATCACGCTCAATGAACTTACCATCACGTCTGTCATCACGATAGCTACCCTCAAAACGCACGCCTTCAGGTGATTCTTCAACAGCAGTCCCATTACGTTTGCCATTATGGTAGCTACCTCGGAACTTACTGCCATCAGCATAGTGAATAATAACAAGGCCTTCAACTAAACCATTTTTAAATTGCCCCTCATAAACATCATTATTTTTCTTGGTCAACTTGCCCTGTCCGTTCTGCATATCTTTTTCCCAGTAGCCCGTGTAAATATCTCCATTATGCCATGACATTGTTCCATAGCCTGACTTAAGTCCCTTCAAGAAATGACCAGAATATTGATCACCATTTTTATAACGGAAGATGCCTTGTCCGGTACGCTCACCATCTAAATATTCTCCGTCATAGCTTTCACCATCTTTGAATTTATAGATGCCTTTTCCATTCTGTAGGTCATTTTTCCATTCACCATTATATTCGTCACCATCGGCATAAATATAAACACCTTTTCCTTCTTTGAGGTTGTTCACCCAATTTCCTGTAAAAGAAGAATGATCTGGCCATTTAAAACTTCCATACCCGTTCTTTATATCGTTTTTCCAACTTCCCTCGTAAAAGGCGCCATTGGCAAAAATATATTTCCCTTCACCATTTCGCTTGTCATGCTCCCAATTGCCAACATACTTATCACCATTGTAATAATACATTGTACCTTGTCCTTGTTGATAATCCTTATACCAAAGACCATCATAGCGATTACCATTAGCAAAATAATAAACACCTTGTCCGTGTTGCTGGTCTTGGAACCATTGACCAACATATTTCTCACCGTCAGCAAACTTATAAGTACCATCACCATGACGTAATCCTTTGATATAATCACCCTCATAGACATTACCATTCTTATAAGTAGTCTTACCTCTGCCATTTGGCTTCCCACGGAACATCTGACCATGATATTGTCCCCCGTCCTTAGTTGTACAAGAACCAATCTCTATATTCTGCGCAAAGAGATAAGAAGGAATAAAACACAACAATATGATGATATATTTATATTTCACGTTTCCCGTTTTTAGTTTATTATGATTAAAATAACCTATATGCAAAGATACCGATTTCATGTGAGAACAACAAATTTATAAAACATTTTTAATCCATGCCCTAAAAAACGTTTGCACATATTTATTTAAATATCGTAAGGACAAAATGTCACTCTTGTCATCGGCTATGTAGTTTTTGCTTTTTACACTTTCTTGGGACTCCCACTCGTTAGTCAACTTCTATGACGAACTTAAAGAAAAAGCCCACTCATCGAATGAGCGGGCTTTTTATTCTATAGTTATAAATTGATTACTCGTCAACAGGCTTGAAATCATCCTTACCTACACCACAAAGAGGGCAAACCCAATCGTCTGGGATATCCTCAAATGCTGTACCTGGCTCAATGCCACTATCTGGATCACCAACTTCTGGGTCATAAATATAACCACATGTCTCGCATTCGTACTTCTTCATAATGCTTTTGTTTATAATGTTAAACCTAAATTTTAATTGAATTATATCGTTTGCAAAGTTACAAGTATTTTGGAATAATTACACAATTTATAAGTTAAAAAATGCTATCTCATTCATCGCTCAATACTATCCGTATAGGCAAATCTCGTTGATTTACAAACAAATACATCATCTGCACACGAGATAAAAAAAGCATCCTTAAGGATATAACTCGTACACTTCACTTGGTATTTTACGTTTCAGGACATCAAGCATGAACTCTTTTCCAATGATGATACCACTATCACGTAAAACCGTTTCTATCGTCTTTTTAGCTAGTTCAGGATGGTTATTCTCATCACTCAAATGGCATAACCATACATGACGCAAAGCAGGCGAGGCATTCTCAACGAGTGCTTTCGCACAAGCTTCATTACTCAGATGACCATTAGGTCCGCTAATACGCTCCTTCAAATGTCGTGGGTAGGGACCTGCTGCTAACTTCTCCGGCTCATGGTTTGCCTCTATTACCAAAAAATTACTGATAGAAATAAATCGTGCTATCTCATCTGTGATATGTCCACAATCAGTGATTAATGTGAAACGAATACCATCATTTTCTATTGAATAACCAACACAGTCAGTACTATCATGAGGCACTTCGAAAGGTGTTACTTTGAATTCACCAATACCAACTTCCTCTCCCTTTTTTAGGTTTCTAACATATTGTGGATCGACTTTACGTCTTACACACCAGTTTTGACTTATTCCTTTATGAACTTCCTCTGTTGAATATACCGGTAGTTGCAAATCACCGCTAATAGACCCAACGGACTTGACATGATCGGCATGATCATGGGTGATAAGCACATTATGAACCATATTTAGTTGCAGACCATAGTTGTGAAAATGCTTCTTTAAGGAACGAATACCAACACCACAATCTATCATCAAACAATCGGTGTCAGTATATAAAAGATAGCAATTACCACTACTACCACTGCCAAAAGATAAAAATTTCAGCATCATTTTTTATTTTAGGCAAATGTAACAAAAGTATTTTGATAGACAAAATTATTGTTTATATTTGCCAGTTCAGATACCCTAGTTTTAGGAATAATTAATTATCCGTATATCTATGAATTGATTAAAATGGAAGCCCTACCGCAAAATGGAACGTAAAGTCTCGCTTCAGATTAGGATGCCATAAAACATAATGTTCCTCCGCACTTGTATAGGCAGGATTTATGGCTTTCATACCACCATCAAAACGAAGTATGAAGTAATCGAAGTTGAGACGTAATCCAAGACCGTAGGCAACAGCAATCTGGTTATAGAAGTCTTTGAAACGGAATTGTCCTCCTGGCTGATCTTCATAATCACGCAATGTCCATATATTTCCTGCATCGATAAACGCTGCCGCATCAAGTTTCCAAAACAGGTGCGTACGATACTCTGCATTTAAGTCAAGCTTCATGTCACCAGTTTGATTAATGAAGTCTATTCGACCATCAACTCCCTTAAACTTACCTGGTCCTAACTCCCTTACACTCCATCCACGAACAGAGTTTGCACCACCCGAGAAGTATCGCTTCTCAAACGGCAGTACGGTACTGTTACCGTAAGGAATCGCTATACCAAAGCCACCATGTAAGGCTAAGGCGTTACGTTCGTCAAAGCGCAGTACCTTTGTATAATCAAAGTCGAACTTAGCATACTGAGCATAGGCTATGTTGAACAATGTTCGTTTCCCTTCGCTGTTTTTTTTGAAATTGAAGATACCACTTAAACCATTCAACACATTACCTGCCAATTCCACTTTTGCTCTGAAAGCTTGATTGGCCCAACTATAATTCAGTCCGAAGCCAGTCCGCAAGATAAACAAATCTTGATAATTATATCGTAAAATAGCGTTACGTGTTGTTGCATTATCAAGATAATCATGCTTAAACGTCTCACTAATCCACGGCATATACACGTAGCTAAGATTAAGTAGATCAAAGTCGTATGTAAGATGTCGATTTGGGTCTAACCAATGATACTTCCACGCAGAAGAAAAGACACGACGATGGAACTCAGGCCTATTTTGTAGGTTCCAACCTACTGAGACTTCTGAGGTAGCACTACTCTTCCGCTTGAAATTCTTTGAAACAAAAGGAGCTAAGAAACGAGGGAATTGAAGATGTGCCTGTACGCTATACTCTTCATAATCACTATTCTTATACCCTTCAAGTCCTTTAATCGCTTCAAAGGCTGCTCGAAACTCCAAACTTAAATGTTCACTACCTCGAAAGAGGTTTCTATTCTGATAAGAAAGTACAGCTGCAGCACCTAAGTCTCCAGCAGTATTCGTTCCTTCTGGTTGGAAAGAGATAGTATTAGGTTTGTTGTTTGATACCTGTATATCTGCATCTAAATAATGTGTAGAAGAGGTGGTATAACCAAAGCTCTTACCTATCACTAGACTATCATAGCGAGGAAGTTCTCTAAAATTGATATTCGTATAACGCACTGCACCAAGCCGAGAGAAGTTGTTATAGGTCTTTTGTAAGTCTGTCGCTGAAAAGTATTTTCCTTTCTCAATCAGCGTATTGTCTTCCAAAACACTTTTTCTAAGATGGAAACCAGTTGAATCAGCCGGAATAAAATTAACATTATTGATGATATAACGTGGATGTAGCGTTGGTTCAGCTTCACTATGCTCAACATATTTCATCAAGTGTAACGTTACGTTTACATGCTGCTTGCCCTGTGTTGAATCGGCAGTATAATAGATAAAATCCTTATGAAACCGGTAGAATCCAGAATCATTCAGTATATGCGTGAGTCTTTTACGTTCATCATCCAATGATGTTACGGTGAACTGACGAGGAGGTTTGGTATCCGTGTTAAGGTGAGAAGCAAGTACTTTTCCAATAATTGAATCCTCTATATCGTAATTAAATTGATCAATGATATATGGATCACCGGGATGAAGTTGGTAATTAAGCGTAAGCTTCTTACCTTTAACCTTTTTATCAACATCAACCGTAGCGTTCATATAACCCATATTCTGCATCGCAACCGTTAAATCCTCAGCAGAAAGACGAGCCTGCACAGAATCATACAATACAGGCTCCTCGCCCATCCGTCGGAGTGTACGATTTATCCATTTCGTCGTGTCTTGTCCTGCCATCGCATAGGTTCCTAATGGAATTTTAAAGAGAGAGAACCAACGTGAGTTTCCTTTCTGACGTACATATTGCATCAGTAGCGACGAGTTTACGTCTTTCCTATCAGAACGAAGCTCTACCTTGTCCAAAAGGTACTGCCCATCAGGAACAAACTTATCTGATGAACATGCTATGATCACAAGCGTAGTCATCACGATAAAGAGTGGTGTAAGAAATCTATATGATTTTGAAAATAACATTGATATCCTAATTTATTTTATGCAAAGGTAGTAAAAAGTTAAGAAGTAATGGATGACGAGTGGATAGTTTTTTGTAATTTTGCGAGGTGATATCAAAAAATAAGATAAAGCTTATCCGTTCTCTTGAGACCAAAAAAGGAAGAGAGAAAGTTGGATTATTTGTAGCAGAAGGACCCAAAGTTGTCAATGATCTACTACACGAGGGATTTGTGGCTGAAGATATATTAGACAATATAGAAGACATCAATAAGGTCTCATTTCTCCAACACCCACAGTCTCTACTGGGCGTTTTCAAACTACCAGAAGTAGCCTCAAACACTATGAATGATTACTTAATATTATTCAAAGAAGGCATTGAGAACCAACTTGTTTTAGCACTTGATGGTGTACAAGACCCTGGCAATCTTGGTACAATCATTCGCATTGCAGATTGGTTTGGCATTGAGGATATCTTCTGCTCGCATGAAACGGCAGATTGTTGGAATCCAAAGGTTGTTCAGGCAACAATGGGAAGTATAGCAAGAGTGAAACTTCATTATCTAAACTTGTATGAAATGATAGACCAACTCCCTACTGATTATCCCATCTACGCTACCCTACTCGATGGCAATAATATCTATGCACAAGAACTCTCTCGTCACGGAATGATAGTAATGGGCAATGAAGGAAAGGGCATATCCCCACAGCTAAGAACGAAGATTAATCGAAAGCTCTTCATACCCAACTATCCGCCAGAACGTGAGACAGCCGAGTCATTGAACGTAGCAATCGCAACATCAATTGTTTGTGCAGAGTTCAGAAGACGATAAAGGCTACTTATGGCAGGGAGGTAACAACTACTAACCTACTAATAGACGTAATATGATAGACTTACAAAAACTGATTAGACCCAACATTAGAGAATTCATTTCTTTCGATTATACTCCTAAAGAGAAGCAGGAAAGAGGTACGACTCACATCATGCTTGACGCTAACGAGAACCCTTACAACAAACCTTACAATCGCTATCCTTCTGAAAATCAGACAACACTAAAGGAAGAATTAGCTAAGCTGAAAGGCGTTAAATCCAAAGAGATTTTCTTGAACAATGGCTCTACTGAGGCGATTGACATGTGCTATCGTATATTTTGTCAACCTAAAATTGATAATGTAGTATCCATCGATCCCACCTGTGAACTGTATAAACGTTATGCAATATTGAATGAAGTTGAGTACCGGCCTGTTCGCTTGAATGAAGACTTTCAATTGAAAGCTTCAGAGCTTCTTAAGGCTTGTGATAAACAGACAAAGTTAATTTGGCTCTGTTCGCCTAATACGCCAAGCGGTAACATTCTGGATGTTGAAGAGGTTGAGAAAGTCTTGAATGAATTTACTGGTATTGTTGTCATAGATGAAGCTTATGCAGACTTCTCACACTCACGAAACTTCAGAGAGCGGGTCTCAGAGTTTCCAAATATGATAGTGCTCAACACTTTCTCAAAGGCTTGGGCTAATGCAGCAATCCGTTTAGGTGCGGTCTATGCACAAGAGGCTATCATCAACATCTTCAATGCAGTGAAGGCCCCTTACAATATCAGTCAACTTACACAAGTACAAGGACTGGAAGCGCTTAAGCATCGCTATGACATTGAGGATTGGAACAAGATACTACTGCTAGAACGGAAACGTATGATAAATGCCTTTTCGACTTTAGCTTGTTGTAAGAAAGTTTATCCTTCAAATGCTAATTTCTTCTTAGCGCAAATGAAAGATGCACAAAAGGTTTATAACTATCTATGCGAAAAAAGTATTAAAGTTAAGAATTGTTCAAACCTATCGTTATGCAACAATTGTTTGCGCATAACAATTGGTTCTAAGGCAGAAAACGCAGAAATACTAGGCATACTTAGATATTATAAACCTACTATATAGGCTTATCACCTATCGCCGATGCTTTCTTAATTAGAACATCAAGTATGGTTACACCATAATATCATCCATCATGTATAGCACTGATGGGTAGCATCAATGGTGCCTTGGTAAGCACCAATGATGCGGAATACGCTTACACTTACTTGAAAATTTAATATAGGGATATTCAGAATTTTTCTAACTAATTGTTTGTCAGTGTAATATATTATTTGTACCTTTACATAAAATCCCCCGAACGACCCTTCACGGGCAGAATCGGGGGAAAAATTTAAAAAAAACGTCGTGAAGATACAAAAAATTTCTGATATAACACCAACTTTGCCCTTTACAGAGTTTGATTTTTTACAGAGCTATCGTGACAGCTTTGCAAAAAGCGAACTTGGACGTATCCATTCCCAGCTCCCACTTAAGGAGTTGGCAGCAGCATGTACGAGTCGTAGCCATAAGAGCAAGCGGGGCAAAAAGCCTCTTTTTTCGTGTGAGGGAGAAATAGCCCTGATGTTCCTCAAGTCATACACAGGTCTGTCTGACGATGGCTTGATAGAGATGCTTAACGGAAGCATCCACATGCAGATGTTCTGTGACGCTCTGATAGACCCTTCCTGTCCCATTAGGGATGGAAAGATTGTAAGTGCCATACGCAACCGTCTTGCCCGTCTTCTTGACATAGACAGCCTTCAGGGCATATTGTACGCCAAATGGAAAGACAGCCTCAAGGACAAGGACCTATGCCTGACGGATGCGACCTGTTATGAGAGCTACCTGCGCTTCCCGACAGACATCAAGCTACTCTGGGAGTGTTGCCATTGGCTTCACAAGCTGCTTGTCTCCGAGTGTAAGCACCTGTCGGAGCGTGTTCCGAGGAGCAAGTATAATGATGTTGACAAGGCTAGGCTTGCATACGCCAAGCAGCGCAAGCACACAGCATCATCCACGCGCAAGCTCAGGAGAAGACTTCTGAAACTGCTCTCCAAACTTCTTTCTCAGTGGTACCGTCTTTGCAAATTGTATAGCCCTTGTATCAGCCTGTCGGCAGAACAGGAAAAGCGTCTATCCGCCATACGTGCCGTATTCCGCCAACAGTCAGCCTTGTTTTCAGGCAAGGAAGTCAGGCACCGTATTGTCAGCATCGACCGTCCCTACCTCCGTCCCATTGTCAGGGGCAAGGAAAACAAGCGTGTGGAGTTTGGGGCAAAGGTCAACAACATACAGATTGACGGCATATCATTCATAGAGCACCACAGCTTTGAGGCTTTCAACGAGGGTGTTCGTCTTAAGCAATGTGTTGAGTATCAGGAATCTCTGACGGGGGTCAAAGTTAAGCGTGTCGGTGCCGATTCCATATATGCCAACAATGCCAACCGAACAATGTGTACGGAAAAAGGCATAACCACCTGTTTCGTCAGAAAAGGTCCCAAGCCCAAAGAAGAATCAGAATGTCTCAGGACGGCGAGAAAGATTATTGGAAACCTCAGGGCCACTGTAATGGAGGGCAGCTTCGGGAATCAGAAACAGCACTATGCCGTTGGGCGCATCAAGGCACGTAACATGTTCAGCGAAACATTACTGCTCTTCTTCGGAATCCATACGGCTAATGCCGCCATTCTTGCCGCAAGGCTGATGGCCAGGGACATGAAGAAGGTGGCTTGATAAAAAGATAAGGTGATTTATATCCATCCATAGGCAGGTATGGAAGGGGCAGGTATGCCCATACGGCTCAACATTTGAGATTTTTGAGCAGAAAACACTGCAAATTCTTTTTCTAGGAACTTTTCCAAGAAAAAGAATCCAGTTTTTGAATGCTCTTGGCAGGTTCAGGAGTGAATTAACTGAAATTCCCTAATATACACGTGGACCAAAGATAGTTGTACCCACGCGAACCATCGTTGAACGACACTCTACAGCGATGTCATAATCATGACTCATACCCCATGACCGCTCTTTGAATTCAGGGTCGTTAGCAAAATACTTAGCTTTCAGTTCATCGAAGAGATTGGCTGCCAACGTCATCTCTTGTTTTATCTGACTACGATCATCTACATTTGATGCCATCATCATCAAGCCTGAGATGTGTACATTCTTAAGCTCCCGCCATTCTCCATTCTCTAAGAACTCACGACAAGCATCTGGGGAAAACCCATATTTTGTCTCTTCTTTAGCTATATGAAGTTCAAGAAGAACATTGATAACTCGATTGTACTTAGCAGCTTGCTTATTAATCTCTTTCAATAGCTTCAAAGAGTCAACTGCTTCAATCATCGAGATATAAGGTGCAATATACTTCACTTTATTGGTCTGAAGATGACCAATAAAGTGCCACTCAATATCTTTAGGAAGTGTCTCAACCTTACCAGAAAGTTCCTGTACCTGACTTTCGCCAAAGATACGCTGCCCTTCTCGATAAGCTGCCTCTAAGTATTCGTTCGGGTGAAACTTACTGATGGCAACCAACTTCACACCATCAGGAAGATTCCTAAGCACCTCGTGTAAATTTTTTGCTACATCGTACATAACTGCAAGTTCCGTTTATATGCGTGATTTAAATTATTTCTCGAACTCTGGTTTATCGTTCTTCTTCCCAGCACGATGCTCAAAGACATCCATAATCTTTGTTTCAGTAATGGCAACGATCTCATAATCTATCATTGTTGAGCCCATCACCTCATCAACATGCTTGACGGCACCACTTACAGAATGCGCCTGAACAAGATAAGTTACAGAAGTACGCTTTTCCTTTTCTGTTTTTTCGTCTAAAGTAATAAAGGCAAGCTTTGCTTTGAACCACTTGTCATCAGTATCAATATCACTAAAGAATATCTCACCATATGTAGCTGGCGATATCGCTTTTACATCAAACTCACCACTAACATAATGTGACATCTCCTCCGTGATGAACTCCTCAGCTTCAGAGAAACTCAAGGCATCAACCACATACTGCTCAATGACCTTCTTATTCTGACCATCCTCCATGGTTTTGTCATATCTAACTCGTGTTTCAAACCAAGTGCTTGTTCTAGTTCTCATAATTAATCTTTATGTTTTTTAGCCTTGCTTTTCAGCTATCAGATAAAGACAAACCAAAGAGCTTTAGGCAGTTTTTTATATGTGCAAAAGTAGTAAAAAATCTGCGTTAATCTGACAAAAGTGCGGTTAAAATAAAAAAAATGTCTATCTTTGCAACATTGTAGATAGAACATAAGAGCAGAACTTTCTGCTCTCTCCATTATTGAGAGAATAAACAAAATTATTATGCCAGAAATATCAGTTCGAGGACTTGAAATGCCGGAGTCACCTATTAGAAAATTGGCTCCACTTGCCGTTGCAGCAAAGAATCGTGGTATAAAAGTTTATCATTTGAATATTGGTCAACCTGATCTCCCCACACCGCAATGCGGATTAGATGCTCTGAAGAAGATTGATCGTAAAGTTTTAGAATATTCACCTTCTCAAGGATATCTTTCTTATAGAGAAAAACTCTGTACTTTTTATGAGAAGTTCAATATAAAGGTATCTCCTGATGAAATAATCATTACCGCTGGTGGTTCTGAAGCTGTACTGTATTCGTTCATGGCTTGTCTAAATCCAGGAGATGAGATTATAGTCCCTGAACCTGCCTACGCCAACTACATGGCTTTTGCCATATCTGCAGGTGCAAAGATAAAGACGATAGCAACATCCATTGAAGAAGGATTTGCCTTGCCTAAGGTTGAAAAGTTTGAAGAGCTTATCAACGAGAAGACACGTGCCATCTTGATATGTAATCCGAACAATCCTACGGGTTATCTGTACACAAGAAGAGAGATGAATCAAATCCGTGATCTCGTAAAGAAATATGATCTCTATCTCTTCTCGGACGAAGTTTATCGTGAGTATATCTATACTGGTTCACCTTACATCTCTGCAATGCACTTGCAGGGAATTGAGAACAATACCATACTCATCGACTCTGTATCAAAACGTTATAGTGAGTGTGGTATTCGTATTGGTGCGCTGATTACGAAGAACCAAGAGATACGTAAAGCGGTAATGAAGTTCTGTCAAGCACGCCTCTCTCCTCCACTGATTGGTCAGATTGTTGCTGAGGCAAGTCTTGATGCGCCTGCTTCTTACTATCGTAGTGTCTATGATGAGTATGTGGAACGCCGTAAATGTCTTATTGACGGGCTCAATCGTATTCCTGGCGTTTACTCTCCTATCCCAATGGGAGCCTTCTATACTGTAGCAAAACTTCCTGTTGACGATTCGGATAAATTCTGTCGTTGGTGTTTGGAGGAGTTTAGCTATGAAGGTGAGACCGTAATGATGGCACCAGCAAGTGGTTTTTACACCACACCAGATGCAGGTCGTAATCAAGTACGCATTGCCTACGTACTGAAACGTGAAGATTTACAACGTGCGTTGATAGTACTTCAGAAGGCTTTAGAGGCTTATCCTGGACGTATTGAAGAAGAATAAAGGTATTTATAATTCCATAATTCAGAACATAGAATTCAGAATTATAATAACTGATATTTGTTGCCTATAACAATACTCAAACTTAATTGGTAGCGTTTTCAAACAAAGAGATAAGTATAAAATTATAGATAAGGTATAAGTACTTAGATATGTAATTTGGATATAAGGAAAGACTTCAGTCCTACCGAATGATGGTAATCATAATTATGAATTCTGAATTTTGAATTATAAATTAAACCAATGAACTACCCACTTTTCATTGCTCGTAAGATACATAACGGAGGAGACAAAACTCGAAAAGTGTCAAAACCCGCTATCACCATTGCAACAGTTGGTGTTGCAATAGGTTTGGCTGTGATGATTGTGTCAGTCTGCGTTGTATTAGGCTTTAAACATTCCATCCGTGATAAGATGGTAGGGTTTGGAAGTAATATAACGGTTGCCAATTTCCTTACACTTCAGAGTTCTGAGCAATATCCTATAGCAGTAAATGATTCACTGATAAAGGTGCTGAAGGCGGTCCCTGGCGTAAAACACACAGAACGATATGCATATACACAAGGTATCTTGAAGACTGATAATGACTTTCTAGGTGTTATGCTGAAAGGAGTTGGGACAGACTTTGACTCAACCTTCATTCATGACAACATGATAGAAGGTAGCCTACCTCGCTTCTCCAATACAGAAAATCAGCAAAAACTAGTTATTTCTAAAACGATAGCTGACAAACTCAATCTAAAGGTAGGCCAACGTATCTTTGCTTATTTTATCAACACTCAGGGTGTTCGTACACGTAAATTTACGATTGCTGGCATCTATGCCACAAACATGAAGCAGTTTGATTCTCAAATGTGTTTCACCGATTTGTACACAACAAACAAACTAAATGGTTGGGAACCTGACCAATGCAGTGGCGTAGAATTAGAAGTCAATGACTTTTCACAGTTAGATGCGGTTACGCTACGTGTCCTAAAGAAGGTAAAAAATACGGTTGACCATTATGGTGAAACTTACTCTGCAGAGAACATCATAGAGCAAAACCCACAGATATTCTCTTGGCTCGACTTGATGGATATGAACGTATGGATTATCCTTGCATTGATGATTTCTGTTGCGGGAGTAACAATGATATCAGGCTTATTGATTATCATTCTTGAACGTACACAAATGATTGGTATCTTGAAGGCACTTGGCTCTCGCAATCGTCAGATACGTCACATCTTCCTTTGGTTTGCCAGTTTTATAATAGCTAGAGGTCTGCTTATAGGTAATATCATAGGACTGGGAATTGTCTGTTTACAGAAATGGACCGGATTAATAAAGCTTGACCCACAGACTTACTATGTCAGCACAGTTCCTGTAGAACTAAACCTCCCACTTATCTTAGCATTGAACATTGCCACTATGTTAGTTTGTGTTATTGTATTGATTGCACCAAGCTATCTTATTAGCCATATCCATCCGGCTAAATCAATGCAGTACGAATAAAAAGAGAATAGTTCTTGTTAAGCTTTCAAGTATTTCGACTGAAAAAGTTAGTCTACTGTTCGGACATAAGTTTACAGATGAAAATCCTATAAAAGTACTTGTGACTCGGTAGAGAATTATCGTTCCAAACTTTGGAATAACAAGAGTTCGCAAATAAGAATTATTTGTCTCTATAACGCAGTGTATGGGTTGTGGGTTGTGTGTTGATATTCCACACGTGTGGTGTTGGTGCTTAGCACGTGTGGTGTTGATGCTTAACACTTATGGTGCGGATGGTATGCACAACATGTGCGAAGGGGTAACACCATTGTTGTATATGGAAAGATCGAGATTTAATGTGTGTTAAGCGTATTAAAACTAAGGTCAATCTAGAGTTGTGTTTAGTTGGAGACTATGCTTTTTGACAATATTTTAGGCTCTATGACGAATTACTCACATGAATCATTGTAGAGCCAAAAATTATCGTATTAAACAAACAATACTTTTATTTTAGGTTGCTATCATTTTTAACATTTCATGTATCCTACTATAATATAACGAGTTATACACCCAATAACAATGACAGAAATGACAGCAAATTGAGTTTATCGATTACATAATCTAACGCAGTAGGATAAGTGGTATAGGCTTTTTGTTCTTCCGATATAAAAAATGATGAAAGTAAGTCTCTCGATAGATTATCTAACACAAAGAAAAGAAGAGTACTCTAGGTTTTAGCAGGGAACTCTAAGTTTGCAGCAGAGGTAACCATTATCACCCAACAAACATCACCCATCACCAAACCTTTCCTACAGAGCCAAAAAAAGGCAGTAGATGGTAAACCATTACTACTGCCTTTTTTGATTTTATTTAATGAGATCGCTTTAGAATTTAGCCATCTTAATAGCATCTATAGCACACTCATCGCCCTTGTTTCCAAGTCGGCCACCGCTACGATCTTTAGCCTGCTGGAGGTCGTCTGTTGTGAGAAGACCATAGATAACAGGAATATTCTGCGATGCGTTGAGACGAGCAATTCCATAGGTAACACCCTCACAGATATAGTCGAAATGAGGAGTTTCACCACGGATGACACTTCCAAGAATGATAACGGCATCAAAACCATCGTTCTTGGTCATCATCTGTGCACCATAAATGAGTTCAAAGCTACCAGGAACAGTCTTGATATGAATATTCTCTGGGATAGCACCATGCTTCTCGAGGGTTTTTACAGCACCATCAAGTAAAGCACCAGTAATCTCCGAATTCCACTCAGCTACAACAATACCAAAACACATGTTACTTGCGTCTGGTACGCTCTGTACATCATAGTCGGATAAATGATGAAGTTCTGTTGCCATGGTTGCTTAATTAGAAGCACGCTCAATGTACTTGTCAATGTCCTGATAGACAGGAGAGTTGACATATGTCTTCTTGATATCCTTGTAGATCACAAGTGCATCAGCCTTCTTGCCTTCGCTCTCGAGGAGGATACCAGCCTTACGTAATGCTAAAGGAGCTATGCTCAGGTTTGTATTGTCTGCAGCCTCAGCGTTAGCCATCTTAGCAGCCTTCTTGAAGTATTCAACCGCCTTATCGTTCTGGTTATTGTTAGCGTAGATGTCACCAAGTGCCATCTGAGATGCTGGACTAATCATTTCGTCATCAGATGTACTGAACTTCTCTGCATTCTCCAAAGCCTTTGTCCAATTTGGCTTAGCCTGATGAGCATAGCAAAGAGCTACGTAAAGGTTTGCGAGGTTACCTGCATCTGTGTTACTGTAATCACTCTGCACTTTTTGGAAGCCAGCGAGTGCCTGATCATACTGCTGATTATTGAAGAGTGTCTGGCTCTTAGCCAACTCTGTACTAGCCTCAGCCTCACGAGGACCAGAGATGTAGTTTTTGTAAAGGAAAAAACCAGCTACAGCTACTATGATAGCAACGACGGCGATAAGAATAGGCTTCTTGTACTTCAAGAACGCAACCTCTGATTTGTTAAGGGTATCGTCGAATGTACCCTGTTCTTTGTTGTTTACCATTTTAAGTTATGATGTTTTTTATTTTATTCTAATCTATAAGGGGTGCATAATAGCGGGACAAAATTAATCAAAAAGTCGCATATATTGAAATTTATCAACGACTTTTTTCTTTTATTGAATGGAAATGAGTTAACTTTGCAAAGAATGAGAAGGATAATATTGAATTTAAAGAAGCTCTGGATTAATTGAATATTTTATTCTCTAAGGATAAGGGAGGATTGTCTTTCTTAGTTTTATAACACATAAGAAGGAATAGTTAGCATTCATTTCCCTTTCATTCAAAGCAAAAATATAAGACAATGCAATTAGAAAAACTTTCCATTATAAACTATAAGAATATTCAGGCGGCAACATTAGACTTGTCGGCTAAACTTAATTGTTTTATTGGACATAATGGTGAGGGAAAGACCAATCTGCTGGATGCAGTTTATTACCTTTCCTTCTGTAAGAGTGCTTTTAATCCAAAAGACTCTGAAGTCATGCGCCATGATGCTGACTACTTTGTCCTAGAAGGAGACTATAGCACGGATGCTGGTGAGCGTGAGCAGGTCTATTGCGGAATGAAACGTGGAACAAAGAAGCATTTTAAACGCAATAAGAAAGAATATAAACGCTTATCACAACATATCGGAATGGTGCCGCTAATCTTTGTTTCTCCAGCTGATGCAACACTTATTGAAGGAGGAAGTGAGGAGCGGCGAAAGCTAATGGATGTTGTTATCTCACAGTACGACACACCTTATATAGAATCGCTCAGTCGATACAACAAGGCTTTGCAACAGCGTAATAGCCTCCTGAAACAAGAGGAGGAACCTGATATAACACTCTTAGAGCTGTTAGAGATGCAGATGGCAGAACATGGTGAAGCTGTCTATAAGAAGCGTGCTGCCTTTGTGAAAGAGCTTACTCCCGTCTTTCAGCGTATTTATCAGACCATCTGTAATAATCGCGAGCAGGTATCACTTGAATATATTTCGCATTGTCAACGTGGCAACTTATTAGAAGTCATTCAGCGAGATCGGGCAAAAGATCGCATCATGGGGTTTTCACTTCATGGTACGCATAAGGACGACTTAGTCATGAAACTCGGTGGGTATCCTATGAAAAAAGAAGGAAGTCAGGGACAAAACAAAACCTACGTGTTAGCACTGAAACTTGCTCAGTTTGATTTCCTGAGACGTACAGCAGGGAACAACACACCGCTACTCTTGCTCGACGACATCTTTGACAAACTCGATAGTAGTCGTGTCGAACAGATTGTACGCCTAGTTTCGGGTGACGACTTCGGACAAATCTTCATTACAGATACCAACCGTGACCACTTAGACAAGATTTTACAAGGTAGTGGATTTGATTATAAACTATTCTCTGTTGAAGGCGGAGAAATCAATGAAAAAGAAGACTAAATTATGTTCAGAAGGAAAGTACAACCTTTAGACGATCTCCTCAATCAGTTTTTGCGACAGGAAGGACTTGAATCCCCCCTATTGCAAAAACGTATCATTGCAGCCTGGGATACCGTCACCGGAGAGACGATAACGCGTTATACTCAAGAGAAGTTTATAAAAAATCAAACGCTATTCGTAAAAATAATAAACCCAGCACTGCGTTCTAACCTTTGCATGATGCAATCGGACTTGGTCAAAAAACTTAATGCAGCTGTTGGTTCTATGGTTATCACTGAAATAAAGATTTACTAGAAAAGAGGTTCTAGCATTGCAAAGAACATACTTAAACTAACAAACTAAGACAAAATTGAGTTACAATCATCACTGTTGTAAAACTCAACAAACCATCCTATTTGTAATTGATACAAATCAAGAAACCATAATTTCATGTAAAATTATGCCTAAAACATTTGGTGTGTGCGCAAACAATACGTACCTTTGCATCGTCAAAAGACAAGTAATAGATTGTTTAGGTTAGTAGTAATAGATTTAGGTTTTTAGTTATTTTTTTTAGGTAGAACAAAAGAGATTGTTCAGATAACATAAATAGGTTTAGTTAAGGTATTAAAAAGAATTGATTAAGGGTAACATTGATGCAAGATGATTGGGGATTGCCGTGAGGCATGAACCAAAAATCAAGCATAAAACAGAAATTTCATACATGAAATAGAAAGAGCATGATAGGTTTCCTATCGTGCTCTTTTACTTTTCAGAGAATTAGAAGGAAGACCCAGAGCTGCCCTAAAACAGGCTCAGTAGGAAAAAGGTAGAGAAATAGGTACAGTTAAAAAGCACACAGAGAAACTGAGACACAGAGGTAAGCGTCATATCATGGAGATACCAATGCTCTCAAAGAGCAACGATACCATAGCATGCTGTTAGCTGATGGCTTTATAGAAACTTTAAGGGCATTTAGAATTTGAAGTAAGAGGGTAAATCATCTCTATAATCTTGCACATTGAGAAGGGGAGATTACAGAGGATTACATTATCACCAAACACCAAAGTCACAATCAGTTCTATTTCTTATATAATAAAACTGGCTGACAATGTTCTTAGATGGCTCTATAACGAATCGTGTGGGTAATTCGTCATAGAACCTAAAAATATTGTCAAAAATATAGCCTCCAACGAAACACAACTCCAAATTGACCTTAGTTTTAATACGTTTAACTCACATTAAAATCCTACCCTTCCATATACAGCAATGGTATTAATCCTTCGCACATGTTGTGCATACCATCCGCACCACATGTGCTAAGCACCCGCACCACATGTGCTGAGCATCCGCACCACACGTGTGGAATATCAACACACAACCCACACGATTCGTTATAGAACCTCTTAGATTCTCATTCCCTTGAGAATCTCATTCATCTTCTGTTTTGTTTCGATACGTGTTGGAACCAAAGGAAGACGCAAAACATTCTGAATCATACCCATGTCATTCAAAAGCGCTTTACAGCCTGCAGGGTTTCCATCAACAAAGAGAAGTTTATAAAGTTCGGTAAACTTATGGTGTATCTTGCGCGCTGGCTCATACTCACCCCTAAACTCCAAACGAATCATACGTGAAAACTCCTTAGGCAGCGCATTACCAATAACAGAGATAACTCCTACAGCACCACTAGCAATCATCGGGAAAGTCAAAGCATCATCACCACTGATAACCTCAAAGTGCTTTGGCTTGTTCTTGATAATCTCATCAACCTGCTCCAAGCTACCAGAAGCTTCTTTAATGGCAACAACGTTTGGGAACTCTGAGGCGATTCGAACAGTTGTCTCAGCAGTCATGTTGACACCTACACGGCCAGGCACGTTGTACAAAACAATAGGTAGTGGACTTGCTTTTGCAATAGCCTTGAAATGCTGATAGAGCCCCTCCTGACTAGGCTTATTATAATAAGGGCAAATACTGAGAATACCATCAATACCACTCCAATCAGTTGTCTTAATCTCTTCAACAACAGCTGCAGTGTTATTTCCGCCACAATATTTCAGAATTGGAACACGTCCATTAACAACTCTTTTGATAACAGTGGTCAATTCATTCTTTTCTTCATGTGATAGGCAAGGTGACTCACTAGTAGTAGCAAGAATACAGAAGAAATCAGCACCATTGTCCAAATGGTAGTTAACCAAATTGATAAGTGCTTCATAATCAATACTGAAGTCTTCCTTAAATGGTGTTACCAATGCTATACCTAATCCATGAAAAATATTCTGCATAGTAATTATCTTCTTTTAAGAGACTCACGGCATAGACTCCACAAAGAGTTAATGCGCTGTCTTATTCATATTAAACGCTATGGCGCGTCAACCAATATCGTTGCAAATATAGCAAATAATTATCAATATCCAAAGACTTTTACTCTTAATCTTAAAGAGCAACTCATCATCTTAACGTGAGCCTATCCATAGGAAGATCATTCCCAGAAGTACAAAACATAAATCGATAGCTTTTGCCTTTAGATTCTTCTCTCTAAAGAGTACTGCCCCACATAAGAATGACACGAGAACCGATCCACGACGAACCATCGAAACAATTGATATCATTGCTCCTGGCAATGACAGAGCATAGAAATAGGCAAAGTCGGCCATAGACAGAAATATCGAGATAAGTAAGATAGATCACTTCCACGAAAAATGAGCTCTTTGTCCTGTCTTCTTTCGTTGGTCGTAAACATAGATAAGAAGAACTACACCCATCATCATACATTGATAGATGTTATACCAGCTTTGCGCCATCATACGATCGAGCCCTACTCCACCATTTTCAGGACTTGCCATCAAATATTTGTCCAACAAACCGCTGCATGTCCCCATCACAGCTGCCAACACCAAGAAGAATATCCACTGATTGTGCTTAAAGTCAATACCTTCTTTCTTACCACTACGTGCCAATAGGAACAAGGACACAATGGCCAAACTAACACCTATCCATTGCCATACATTCAATCGTTCGCCAAAGATAAGCATTGCTCCAACGAGTGTCATTACGGGGCGCGTGGCATTGATAGGACCAACTATTGTCAAAGGTAAATGGGCGATCGCAAAATAACCGAACACCCAAGAAAGCAATACGATGACACTTTTGAGTATGATCCAACGATGCATCTCCCAACCACCAGTCCCAACATGGAAGATACTAGAATCGAGAATGTGGGTATATTGTGACAATACTATTAACGGTAAAAAGATTGCCGAACAAAAGAGGGTGTTGAGAAAGAGTACCGGAATGACATCATTATCACGAAGTGAAAACTTCTTTGAAGTATCGTAAAGTCCCAACAACGTTGCTGAGATAAAAGCCAAAAGAATCCACATAATCTTTTTATTAATACTTTATATCCCAAAGGAACAGCGCATTACCTGGCATACTTTCACCTGCATCGCTTCGTGTTCCCTCATCAACAATCCTTTTGAAATCATCGAATGACAAACGACCCCGACCCACTTCAACTAAAGTTCCAACAACCGCACGTACCATATTGCGTAAGAAGCGATTAGCTGTTATAACGAAACACCAATTTGTAACTTCATCTCCTGTCGTCAAGGCAAATTCATCGTGAATTGGAATCCAGCGTGCTTCTGTTAGATTACAAATGGTTGTCTTCACATCTGCACCTGTCTTACAGAAACACTTAAAGTCCTTCTCACCAATCAAATAAGCTGCAGCTTCATTCATTTTATCGAAGTCTAAGCCATAATGAAGCGCACACGAATACTGCCGTGAGAAAGGCTGTTTCCCCGTATGTACATAATAATGGTAGCTACGTGAAGTCGCTGAAAAACGTGCGTGTAGATCTGAATTAACAGCTTCTATCTTAATCACTGACACATCCCGCGGCAAGAGTCTGTTCACTTTATACACTAACTGTTCACAATCAAATGCCTTTTCGGTATCAAAATGTGCAACCATCATTCTGGCATGAACACCTGCATCAGTACGTCCTGCACCCGTAACAGCAATTGTTTCTCTGAGTATTGTAGATAATGAATACTCCAACACTTCCTGCACAGAAATACCATTTGGTTGTATCTGCCAGCCATGATAAGCTGTACCATCGTATGAAAGGGTGATAAAATATCGTTGCATAACTATCTGCAAAGATACAAATAATTACTTAAACTCTATCCTCCCAGATAAAAAACTCCATAATACCCAAACAGCTAACAACATTAGATAATAGATAAAAAGCTGAAAGATACTTACATGAACATCCTCAATACTCGCACAAGGAATACTTGCAAGGAAATGTAACGAAACATTTAAAAGCCCTGTAACAATATGGATAAACTTTCCAATCAAAAACGACAAAGAAGAAAAAGCACTTAAAAGTAGCATACCCAATGAGGCTGAAACTATTAGCATCGTACTTGGAATCGCAACAAGACTACTAATCGCAAAGACTAATGATACTCGACCGAAATAATAAGCTATTAAAGGAGCTGTACCCAATTGGGCAGCTAAAGAAACAGCAGTCATCCCCCATAACCATCTGAAAGGTACAAGAATTTTCGTTTGTTTCAAAGGAATTAATTCATTGATGAGCGGATAGAATAACAGAATTGCCCATACGGAAACAAATGACAACTGGAAACCTATATCAAAGAGGTTGTAAGGATTAGTGATAAGCATGATGATGGCGGTTAAGGCTAATGTATTCACCGATAGTCGTTCCCTATTGAAAAGCGTAACAAAAGAATAGATAGTCAACATCACAGCAGAACGAACGACAGAAGGAGACATACCGACTAACACAACGTAACTCCAAAGAATCAGTAGAATAATAAGTTCTATCAAACCTCTTTTAAACACTCGCGGCAGTATGCGCTCAAACCAACTCATTAGGTATAAGAGCAAGCCAGACAAGATTGTTAAATGTAAGCCAGACAACGCCAAGACATGACTTGCACCAGTAATTGAATAATCTTCTTTTATAACACTACTAATCAGGTGCTTATCACCTAATGTCATTGCAGCCACTATAGCCAAGTGAGTACTATCAAGATTGCTTTCTAACACCTTCATCAACTTCTCTCTATAACTAGCTGCAACTAAAGATGTTCGTTGAAGAAAACTCATCCGACGAAGACTCACTTTTGCTTTTTGCCATTGATTATAGAAGATAAAAGTTTCTGCAGAATAACCATGGAGTCTTAACCATCGCGCATAGTCAAACGTAGCATCTGAGAAATTCATAGGTTGTTCAAGATAAGCCGTGGTTTCTATCCCATCGCCGAGATGTAGCGTTCGATAACGGTTTGTTATTGTATCACGTAGGATTGAAGCCCTAACCTTCATCGTGTTGTCTTTGTTCATAACCATCAAATCGGTCTGGATGACTTTACCATGAACAACGGGGTTCGTAAGAAGAACTGCCTGAAAGGTTATTTTATTTTCAGGTAATTGCACTTGCATCGTCTGTCGTTTCATTGAAACAAGGGAACCGCCAACAAAAAAGACTACAACGAGTAGTGAAAGACTTTGAAGATACTTTTGATTCCATACAACAAAACTAATGGCAATCACAATGACTGTCATTATCAACCACAGAATAGACGTAACAACCTCTCCTAATGCATCTCCAACTACAATTCCCAAAACTAATGGAAAGAGCAACTTTACTGAGGGATACATCAGCAAGTCCATTTTCTTCTTCACAGCATTAATGTTTTCATGTATATGTTGCAAATGTAAGAAAAAGAACTGAAAAACAACTACATTACACATCTATATCTTGCATGATTTGCAAATTATCAGTAATTTTGCAACATGATATTCTACTTTTCTGGTACAGGTAATAGTAAATGGGCCGCACAGACATTGGCTTTAGATACAGATGACACACTTGTTGCAATCCCAGAAGTAATCAACAGCGATTGTTCTTTTACATTGCAAAAAGATGAACACGTCGGATTCATCTTTCCTATCCACGGATGGAGAGTACCGAGTATTGTAAAAGACTTCATAACAAAATTAACGATAAAGACAGAAGAAGCAGACGCTTCTCGCATAAAACATTATTGTTTTTGTTTGGTTACAGCTGGAGATACTATTGGCAAGGCCGTAGAACGCTTCCAACAGCAGCTTGAGACTTCTGCAGTTGGTGATGCCTTGTCACTTAAAGCGGTATGTTCTTTGATTATGCCTGAGTCTTACGTTGGCTTACCAGGCATGGATGTGGATACAAAAGAGAAAGAATTAGAAAAAAAGACACTTGCCTCAACGCAGTTAAAAGAATTCTCAAAGGTTCTGAAAGAACGTCCTTTTGCGGAGAATCAACAAATTTGGGGTTGGCAACAACTGAAACGTGGTCCTATTCCTTCGTTCTTCTCTGGTCCTGTAGGAGGTTTCTTTGAGCACTTCCTTATCACAGATCATCCCTTTCATGTAGATCATCGTCTATGTGTAAAGTGCGGTATCTGTGCTAACGTCTGCCCTGTTGATGACATTAAAGGTGGCTTAGGCTACGAACCTGAATGGCTGCATAATGGCAAATGCCTCACCTGTTTCTCTTGTTATCACCATTGCCCACATCATGCTATTGAGTTTGGCAGACGTACACAGAAGAAGGGACAATATTTCTATAATAAACTAAGTAAACGAACTTAAACTAAAGATATGATTAAAACATTAAAACAACTATCTCTCATTGTATGTTTAATGCTTTATTCCCTTACTACTTGGGCAGCAAAGGCAGAATCAATCCCTGTACAAGTAAGACAAGCTGATGGTTCTGTTATTACT
The DNA here is from genome assembly GCF_018127785.1 of Prevotella scopos JCM 17725. Classification (NCBI taxonomy): domain Bacteria; kingdom Pseudomonadati; phylum Bacteroidota; class Bacteroidia; order Bacteroidales; family Prevotellaceae; genus Prevotella; species Prevotella scopos. The sequence goes on along the minus strand of NZ_CP072389.1, from coordinate 366,180 downwards.
GTCATCTTGCGTGGTGACGAACATATCAACTGGTACACAACCCTTGATGGTACACTGCTTGTACAAGGTGCGGATAACAACTACTATATCGGTAAAGTAGAGAAAAGTGGCAACCTTATTGCTACCAAACAACTTGCACACGAAGCGTTAACTCGTTCACAATCAGAGCGTAACCTGATAGCTAAGCAAGATAAAGAGAAGTTCTTTGCTTACGTTAATAAGGTTGCAGAAGAATCTGAAAACGCTTACAATAACTCTCCGCTTACTCGTGGTCCGGTCATTGGTACAGGATCTTATGGAATTCCTTATTTTCCACATACAGGAACTCCCAAAGCTTTGGTGATTCTCGCAGAGTTCCAAGATACAACTTTTACTATTAAAGATACAAAGAAGGTGTTCACAAACTATTTGATGAATGAAGGTCATTTCACAGATACTCGTTATGGTCAGAAGCAAAACTATAAAGGTGTACGTGGCTATTTCAAAGATTGTAGCTATGGGAAGTTCACACCTATCTTTGACGTTGTAGGACCAGTAAAGTTGCCGAAGGCGCATGATGTCTATGGTGCAGGTGATGATAATATGGACTTCTTGCTTGCTGATGCATGTACTGTTGTAGATGATACGGTAAATTTTGCGGATTATGATGCAAACAACGATGGCTTCGTTGATTTGGTTTATATTATTTACGCAGGTCATTCAGCAAATATAAATGGCAATAAACCAACAAATATATGGCCAAAATCAGGAATTGTTACTATTTCAAACAAATTTGATGGCAAAAATATTCGTCGCTATGGTGTGAGTAACGAACTAAATGGAAGTGACAAGACTTCTGAGAAAAATAAAAAAATCAATGGTATAGGCTTATTCTGTCATGAGTTCTCTCATACACTTGGACTTCCTGATATTTATGCTACCGCAGGAGATGCGCAAAACCAAGATAACCAAGGTATGGAATTCTGGGACATCATGGATGGAGGTACAGCAATCCAAGATGGACGTGTACCAGCCGCTTATCTTGCTTGGGAACGCGAAGTGATGGGTTGGATGAATATTGATGAACTTAAAAACGATACCACCATCAACAATCTTAAGAGTATCGATAATGGTGGAAACGCCTACAAGATTGTCAATAGCGCAAATGATAATGAATATATAGTTTTGCAAAGTATGCAGAATGGTGCTTGGAATCGAGGTTGGGGGAATGGTACTTGCGGTAAGGGGTTGTTTGTTTATCGCATTTCATACAATACAAACAAAGTGAATCTTTTCGATAACCCCAATAATGTAAAGGGTAAACCACGTGTTGTTCCAATCCCTGCTGATGGTAAAGTATTAGCAGCTGCCAATGCGGGAGGCTCATTACCCAAATACATAGCCCAGCTCAATGGCGACCCTTATCCTTACAACAATATAAACAAGATAGATAGCTTTAAATGGTTCGATGAATCCACGTTGAATAAATCTATCTTAAATATTGTTGAGAATGATGGTTCAGACACAAATAGTCGTTATGTAAACTTTGAGTTTAAGAATAATGAGCCAACTCATATCCAGTCGGCTTCAATCATTGAAAGGAACACTTCTGACAATCGTATCTATACCCTTGACGGACGATACGTAGGCACTGACGCCTCAATCTTACCGCATGGAATTTATATTCAGAATAATAAGAAGTTCGTAAAATAACATTCACTTTTGAAGCATACTTAAAGCCGCCTCTTAATGGATTACCCATTAGGAGGCGGCTTTTTATTATGTTATTAACTCTGCGTACAATACTCGAAATGCAATAAGAGGAAACGCAGACTATTGTCTAGCCCTGTTATTTGTCCTGGTAGAGATAACGCTTAATACTCTTTTTCGGCGTCTTTGCAAACTCCTCATCACGTAGCTCTATGGCAGATAGATGGCAGAAAGTTGGTAACATACGATTGAGTTCTACTCGATTTTGTTCCATAACGTCTTGCAAGTCGGCTTGTGTGAAGCCCATTTCCTTTGCTTCTTCAAGATCTGGATAAACCAAACCAACGATTTTATCACCACGCTGAATGACAATACACTCGCTGACCATAGACAATGAATAGAGTTTATCCTCTATCTCTTCTGGATAGACATTCTGCCCGTTAGAACCTAAAAGCATGTTCTTAATACGTCCACGGATAAACAGATGCCCGTCAGCACTCATCGTACCAAGGTCACCCGTGTGATACCAACCATCTGTATCTAGAACTTCTTTCGTAGCCTCTTCATTCTTGAAATAACCAAGCATGACGTTCTCACCTCTGGTAATCACCTCACCTGTAACGTTTATAGGATCAGGACTAACAATCTTAACTTCCATGTTCATGACTGGTGTACCGCAGGAACCTGGTACAAAATCCTTGTAATCGCTAAATGTGACCAGTGGACCACACTCGGTAGCTCCATAAACACTTGTTATTGGGAAATCAATGCTTACCAAGAAATCTTCTATCTCTTTGTTAAGCGCAGCTCCACCCGTAACTACCTCGTAAGCATTTCCACCAAAGGTATCCATTACTATCGACCGGATTTTTTCCTTCACCTTTTTGCTAACGACAGGCATCTTTAACAACATGCGGGTTGAGGTGCTCTGTACCTTAGGGAAGACATTCTTACGGATGATTTTCTCAACAACCATTGGCACTGCCATGATGATAGCAGGCTGAATATCTCTACAGGCTTGTGCAATCAAAGAAGGACTTGGCAGACGCGTGAGGAAATAAAGATGGCTACCAAAACTAAACTGACAAATAAACTCACAAATCATACCGTACATGTGAGCCATTGGCAACATACAAAGGACATTGCTATCTGGTTTGATATGTGGTTTAATTTCAGCTGTTGCCCAGGCGAGATTACTACGCACAGAGCGGTAACTAAGCATGACTCCTTTTGAAAAACCCGTCGTTCCACTAGTATAATTAATCAATGCTAGGTCGTCAGCCTCATCTTTATAATAGTTTACATCCTCTGCGCGGAAGAACTTTGGATACTTCTTTCCAAAGAGTGCATTTAAGTTCTCACGAGCATGTGTCAAAGTCTCTGAACGAGATAGTATCAACGAAAAGTCTGGGAGATAAATAATACCCTCCAACGCTGGCATCTGCTCACCATCAATCGTTGTTGCAACAACATCACCTACAAAGAGGAGTTTTGATTCTGAGTGATTAACAATATTGTATATCTGTTCTGGCTTAAACTCATGCTGAACCGGTACAGCCACAGCGCCATACGAGAGTGTTGCAAAGAAAGCAACAGCCCATGAAGAAGAGTTTCTACCACATAGAGCTACCTTATCACCTTTCTTCAATCCACTATTCTCAAAGAGAATGTGTAACTTCTCTATTTTACGTGCTACATCATGGTACTGAAGTGTAGCACCTAGATAATCTGTCAGAGCATCCTTATCCCAGTTATCCTTGATACTCTGTTCTATAATCGAGTTGAAACTTGTTTTAGAATACATTGCACAAAAGAATAATTTGCGTGCAAAGGTAAATAAAAATCTGCACAGCTACAAAAACATTGTGCAAGAAAATACACTGAATTAATAAATTGTGGAAACACTTGCTTCTGCTGATGCTACTTCAATGTGTGGAAAATCAGAAGGTTACGAATAGAACCATTATTATTCAATGATACAAATGAAAAGTCAATCAGTTAAAAAAATCCCCAGCCTTTATTCTACTGAGTCTAGGAAACTGCAGATAGAAACAAAAGAAAAGAGACCATCTTAAAAATGTAGAGATACACAATTTGCGCACCCGTCAGTTGCAATGGACATGGAAAGATAGATATGCTCTCCATCCAAAGCGTTGACTACATTTTTGAGATAGTCTCTTTCTATATTCTTAAAACCAATTACACCTTATTATATATAGGGTGCATTGGCATGTAAGCTTATTCCTCAGCAGGCTTCATGTTTGTGTAAACATTCTGCACGTCATCGAAGTCTTCCAAACGCTCAACCATCTTATCAATTGTCTCACGCTCCTCTGGTGTAACGTCTTTCAAATCGTTAGGAATACGGGTAAACTCTGCAGAGGTAATCTCGAAACCATTATCCTCTAAGTGTTTCTGAATCTCACCGAAGCTTGTTGGCTCACCATAGATTGTGATTTCGTTCTCTTCCTCATCCTCATCGAACTCGTCCTCAACACCGTAGTCAATCAAATCGAGAATCAACTCTTCCATATCCAAGCCGTCTTTCTTCTTAAAGGTGAAGACAGCCTTTTGATCAAAAAGGAAACTAAGAGAACCTTGAGTGCCGAGGTTACCATTAAACTTGTTAAATATTGAACGAACATCACCTACAGTACGTGTAGTGTTATCTGTCAATGTATCAACAAATACAGCAACTCCATGAGGTCCATAACCTTCGTATGTCACCTCCTTATAGTCGCTGGTATCCTTACCCATTGCGTTCTTGATAGCACGCTGGATATTGTCCTTCGGCATATTCTCACGCTTACATGTCGCAATAATCGCACGAAGGCGTGGGTTATTCTCTGGTTCAGGACCACCTGCCTTTACAGCAATAGCGATTTCCTTACCTAACTTAGTGAAAGTGCGGGCCATGTGACCCCATCTCTTGAGCTTACTTGCTTTGCGATATTCAAATGCTCTACCCATTGGAATTGTTTGTTAACGGAGTTCTGCTCCGAGTTTATTTGTTAAATTCTTAATTAATTTCTGCATGATGGCATCAATTGCCTTATCATTGAGTGTCTTCGTCTCATCCTGAAGGATGAAGTTGACAGCATAACTCTTCTTGCCTTCTGGGAGGTTCTTACCCTGATAAACATCAAAGAGTTCAACACGCTTCAAGAGCTTCTTGTCAGCCTGACGAGCAATCTCCTCAATCTGAGCAAACTCAACATTGTTGTCAACCAACAACGCAAGGTCACGGCTTACAGCTGGATACTTAGATATCTCTTGGAACTGAAGTTTATTCTTACGAATAGCCTTCATGAGTCCTGCCCAATCCAACTCTGCATAGTAAACCTTCTGATCAATATCGAAACTCTTCAAGAGTTTGTGACTAAGAATACCCATCTCAACCAGCACCTTACCAGCACGTGTCTTCAGAGCAATTGCCTTGTCAAAGACATTATTATCTGACTTCTCACTAACGAGCAAGCCCTGTGCGATACCGATTCGACGAAGAATATTCTCAACGTATGCCTTCAGTTCATAGAAAGAAGATTCCTCATCAGGGTGTGCCCATGAACCTTGGATGCGCTTTCCTGTCACCCAAAGTGCCATGTGGTAATCCTGTGCATAAGCCTTGATAGGGTTCTCTTCAGTCCACTTCTCTTTATTGTACTTATAGACATTACCAACTTCAAAGAAACGAAGGTTCTGTGCCTTACGGTTTACGTTGCGTACAATACTCTCTAAGCCTCCGAAGAGAAGGGTCTGTCGCATCACACCTAAGTCGGCAGAGAGAGGATTCATCACCTTCACAGTCTCTTCCCAAGGATAAGCATTGAAGCCTGTCTCCTGATAGTAAGAACTCTTTGTAAGTGAGTTGTTCATAATCTCAGAAAAGCCAGCACCAACCAACTGCTCACCAATGATATTCTCACGATGATAGTTTTTATCAGCCTCTTCAGCAATTGTCAATGATGACTTCAACTCTGTAGGAATCTCTACATTATTATATCCGTAGATACGGAGTATATCTTCGACTACATCACAAGGACGCTGTACATCAACGCGATAAGGAGGAACCAGCAGGTTGAGACCTTCTGCATCTTCCTTTTCAACCTTCATCTCAAGGCTCTCAACAATTCGCTTGATTGTATCATTACCGAGTTTCTTACCGATAAGACGATCACAATACTCATAGTTCAAACGAACTGGGAAACCTTCCATCCTAGTAGGATATACGTCACGAATATCCATACTTACCTTTCCGCCGGCAAGCTCTTCACAAAGAATAGCAGCCTGCTTCAGTGCATAGATAACGCCATTGGGGTCAATACCACGCTCAAAACGGAAACTTGCATCCGTTGAAAGACCATGACGACGAGCACTCTTACGAATCCATGTTGGGTGGAAGTAGGCACTCTCCAACACAATATTTTTGGTTGTTTCATAAGTTCCACTACCCTTTCCACCGAAGACACCAGCAATACACATTGGGTCTTCCTCATTGCAGATGGCAAGGTCGTGTTCGCCAAGGGTATGCTCATCGCCGTCCAAAGTAACGAACTTCTTACCTTCGTTCTTGTCCTTAACGATAATATGATTGCCCTTCACCATGTCTGCATCAAAGCAGTGCATTGGCTGTCCGTAAGCCATCATAATATAGTTGGTAATGTCAACAATGTTATTGATTGGGCGTAAGCCGATGATATTCAGTTTGTCCTTCAACCACTGTGGACTTTCCTTCACCTCACAATCCGTCATACTCAAACAAGCATAACGACGGCAAGCATCCGTATTCTCGATTGTCACATCAATAGGAAGGTCATGATTGTCAACCTTAAACGCATCACAAGAAGGGCGATGCAATGAAGTTTCATAACCATTCTGTACCAACCATGCATAGAGGTCGCGTGCCACACCATAATGACTTAACGCATCAGCACGGTTTGCAGTAATGTCTATTTCAATCACCCAGTCACTGTCTAACTGGTAATACTCTGATGCAGGCTGACCTACTGGAGCATCCTCTGGCAACACAATGATACCATCGTGTGCTGTACCTACACCAATCTCATCCTCAGCACAAATCATTCCAAGACTTTCTACTCCACGCAGTTTACTTCTCTTAATCGTAAACTCATTGTCACCATCATAGAGAACGCAACCTAAGTCGGCTACAATTACTTTCTGTCCTGCTGCAACATTTGGTGCACCACATACAATCTGCTGTGGTTCTCCCTTGCCAAGGTCAACGGTTGTCACGTGAAGGTGGTCAGAGTTTGGATGTTCCTCGCATGTGAGAACCTTACCGACGTACAACCCCTTCAGTCCACCTCGTATCGTTTCAAC